>JAMJFU010000167.1 GCA_023544525.1 Anaerolineae bacterium
GCATGGCTGCTACAGAGCGCTCGTGGCTGCATGCGCTGGAGGCCGAGATCTATGTGCCCCTCTTGGTGGCCGACCGGCCCAACGGCCTCCTGGCGCTGGGCTCCAAGGCCAATGCCCAGGCCTATTCCGATCGAGAGCTGGAGACGCTGATGCTCCTGGCGGACCAGACGGCAACCGCCCTGGAGAATGCGCGCCTCATGGATGATCTGCGAGCGGTTCAGGGCGACCTGCAGCGGCTCAACAACGAGCTGGCCGAGACCAACCGGCAGCTCAAACGCCTGGACGAGACCAAGGCTGACTTTGTGACCATTGCCTCTCACGAATTGCGGACACCTCTGTCCCAGATATTCGGCTACTCCGACGTGCTGTCCAGCTTGGAGGCGGACGAACTGAGCGACTCGCAGGTCGTCGAGCAGTTCGTGTCTGGCATCGCCCGCGGGGCCCAACGGCTAAAGAGGGTCGTGGATGCCCTGGTGGACATGTCGCTGATAGAGACAGGCATGCTCAAGATGCACCGGGATCCGATCCGCGTGGAGCAAGTGCTGTCCAACACCGTGAGCACATTCCAGCCCATCGCCGCCCGGCGTGGCCAGACCATCAGTGCCGGGTGGCCCTCTAGCCTTCCGGTCATTGACGGCGATGTACACCGCCTGGGGCAGGTGTTTTCCTGCCTCCTGACCAACGCTATCAAGTTCACGCCTGACGGGGGGCAGATCCGGATCACGGCGCGCCAGGTCGCGCCTTCGGCCGAGCAGGCTAGCATTGAGGTCCAGGTCGCGGACGAGGGCATCGGCATCGATGGCGAGCAAACTGGGCTCATCTTTGAAAAGTTCTACCGGCCTGAAAACCCAATGTTGCATAGCACCGACGAGGTGAGTTTCAAGGGGGCCGGCCCGGGCCTGGGGCTGTCGATTGCCCGGGGCATCGTCGAAGCCCACGGAGGCCGCATCTGGGCCGAGAGCCCCGGTCGAGATGAGAAAAGCTGTCCGGGCAGCACCTTTTTTGTGCAGTTGCCGGTCACGTCCCAACTCGAGGAACAGCTCTATGGCACGGCGGACGACTGACCTGCAGCCCTGTCCAGGCGCCACAATGGCCGACCTGGACACTGAGCACTTGGAGGCCTACCGGGAGGAGTTGGGCCGGCGACGGCCCGGCTCCCCTCTTCTACGACGGCCCGCAGAGGAACTCCTGCTGAGCATAGGTGCAGCAGTCAGGGAGAGAGGACGGGTCCAGCCTACCCTGACGGGCATCCTGTTCTTTGGGCAGGATCCCCAGCGCTTTTACCCCTCGCTTACCGTCACCTTGCTGCATTTTGCGGGCACGTCCACCGCCCGAGCCAGACCTGACGACCCGCTCTACCTCGACAACCGCGAGTTCCGCGGGGTGCTGCCGGTGGTCATCGATGCGGTCCGCGCCGCCATCTTTGACAAACTGAGCAAACGGGCCGTCGTGAATGGTTTTGTCCGCCACGACGTCGCCGAGTATCCAGAGGTGGCTTACCGCGAGGCTATCGTCAACGCTGTGGCCCATCGTGACTATGAACTAGATGGGGCTTTTATCCAGGTGCGGCTCTTTGCCGACCGCATGGAGGTTCAGAGCCCGGGTGGGCTGGGCGGTCACCTGACCGTCGACAACCTGGCATACGAGCAGTATACGCGCAATCCACACATCATGACCCTGCTAGAGCATCACGGCTACGTCGAACGGCGCGGCCTGGGCATCGATCAGATGATCCGGGCCATGGCCGACGCTGGACTGGAGCCGCCCGTCTTTGAGAATCGCGGATCCTCCTTCTGGGTGACGCTCCAGGGCCAGGCCCCGGCCCAGCCCCTGCCCGATCTGGTCAAGCTCGGACTCAACGACCGGCAGATCCGGGCGGTGACCTACCTGCGCCGCCACGGCCGGGTGACAAACCGCGAGTACCAGGCAGAGTTTGGGGTCTCGGAGCGTACCGCGCTCTACGATCTGCAGGGCCTGGTCGACGCGGGCCTGGCACTGCCGGTGAGCAGTGGCCGCGGTCGCTACTATATCCTGCGAGACTGACCCCGCACCTCTTACGATGCCTCGACTAGAACATATGTTCTATATTTCAGTGGTTTTGCGGGTTCTGTTGCGGGATTTTGCGGGTTTTTTGCGGGTTTATCGGAGAAATGCCAGCACAGTGTTCCACAGTAAGCCTGCCTCAGAAGTAGGATGGGCTCAACGCGATGAGCAGTTGCCCGCCGAAATACAGGAACAGGCTGAGCCGGTTGGCTTCGAAGGGATGGCGGAAACGGTTGACGGCCAGCACCAGGTCGGAGAGCCAGAAGAGCGTCGCCCCCACCGTCAGCAGCCAGGCCTGGGTCGTCGTAAACGCCTCGCCAAAGAAGGTCGAAATCGCCCGGTTGACCATGAAGCAGATGACGGCGATATAAAAGATGACCGGGCCCTGCATGCGGCCCAGACCAGGCCTTAGGTAGACATAAACCAAGATGCCTATGACCAACAGCAGCGCCCCAGAGATCAGGTCCTGAGGCTGGAAGCCGTTGGGCACCGTAAAGCCGATGGAGTAGATAATGTGGGCCAGGAGAAAGAGCACCAATCCGACCAGGAAAGCGCGGTCGGTCTTGAGCATCAAGGCCACATCGCCGCCCAGTGACAGGACCAACCCGGCGGTCACCCACATGGTGAAGGCCAGGTCTGAATCTGGGGTCAGCAGCGACAGCAGGGCGACGATGATGACCAGGACTGTGGAAGTGGGTTTGGTCAGGTAGACCAGGCCCCGGTTCCCTCGGAACTCGGCCCAGACCAGCAGGCTGACGGTCAGTACCAGAAATGGGATGGGGATGAGGTGTGCCATGACAATGCTCCTTCAGAAGATCGGCCTGGTCCAGATACCATAGATCTCGGCCAGGCGGCCCAGGCTGCGCCACTGGCCGCTGCTGACACCGTCCGAGACGGCGCCGATTACCTTCAGCGAGCGCCACAGCCGCCAGATGGACACGTCCCGGTGGTAATACCCCTCTACCTCTTTGGCCGTAAAGGGGACCATTTCCTCCGCACCGAATGGCCCGGCCAGCGCTTCGTTGCTGACCTCGATCAGGCGCGGCACCAGGTCGGGCCGGCTGCGGACCATGATATTTCCCAGGAAGTCCAGCAGGATAAGCCGCATCTGGTAGTAGCGGTCCATAACCTCCTGGTCCAGTGACAAACGCTTGAGGAGCCACCGCGCGATGCCCGGCAATGCCTGGAAATACATGTCGGTATCGATCACGTCGCGACCTGCAATGCGCATCATCGGCACGTTTGTGTCCAGATAGACGAGCTTTTCGTGCTCAGTGAGGGCGTTGGCATCCCCGCCATAGTTCGCCACGGCCCAATTGGGGATCTGCCCGTCGAGCCCTACCTGAATGTCCTGGGCTGCGTGATCCCGGTTATAGCGGTAGAGCTTGCCAAGTTCGCGCAGTATGGCCCTGTACAGACGTTCCGCAGCGGCGGACCCGATCTCGCGCAAGATGATGTGGCAGACCGAGGATGGCTGGACCCGTTCCTGGACGACGTAGATAATGACCCGGTCCTGCCTTTCTACGATGCGTGCGTCAAAGTGCGGCACTGCAATGCCGACCTCATCACGCAGCAGGGCGTTGTACTCCATGTAGCGCTCGACATAGACCTCGGCGTCGGTGCGGTGCAGAAACGCGGGCATCTTTTTGTATACGACCGGCATCGGGCCGCCACCCTGCGGATGGCGCCAACATGGCTCAACCTGCCCAATCAGCTCGAGCACCTGGCTGATTTCCCCGGCCTCGATCAGCTCGCGCCGCAGCCGGGGACGCAGGCGTTGGGCCAGCTCCCGGCAGAAGCTGTGGCATGCCTGGTTGCCTGCCAGGGCATCCTCTGCGTGGTCAAAGAGCAGCTCCAGCAGGTAGCGTTCGGCGGCCGGATTGGCCACGCGACTTGCCAGCCAGGCCGCCACCTCCTCGCGCGGCAGGGCCCGGAGCCGGGCGCAGGCCTCCTCCGCGGCCTGGCGGTCGCCGCTGAACAGCCCTTCGATCTGCTGGAACGTTTCTTGGAGGGGCACCCTTGCCTCAATCTCTCTCGCGGGCCAGGCTCAGTGATTCATCTGCCAGCCACGCAGGTGGCTCAGGCCAGCCAGCGCGCGATCCAGCGCACCCAGTGCCTCTTCGGCCTCCAGGGCGTCCATGACCAACGGCGGCAGAAACTGGAGCGCTCGCGGGTCGTTGTTGGCATAGATGGCCAGGAGACCCTCCTCGTAGAGCAGCTTGGTCATCATTGGCCCGCAGGTTTCGTCGGGAAAGACCAGGGCGCACATCAGGCCCAACTGCCGGACCTCGACCAATGTCTGCGGGTAGCGGGCCTGGAGCTGGTCGAAACCAGTGGCCAGCTGCGCGGCCAACTCGTTCACATGTTGCAGGAAGCCGGGCTCCGCGCTGATGTCCAGCACGGCCAGGGCGACGGCGCAGCCCAACTCGGCGCCGCCAAACGTCGAGATGTGGATGAAGGGGTGGTCGTGCGGGAACCGGTTGAGCGGTGCGCGGTAGCAGGTGGCGGCGATGGGATAGATGCCACCGCTGAGGCCCTTCCCAGTGGCCAGGATGTCGGGCTCGGGGACAGGCCCGGGGCTCGCAGTCTCCAACCAGTGTTCGATGGCCCACATCTTGCCTGTGCGGCCCAGTCCGGTCTGCACTTCGTCGACGATGAGCAGTGCACCGTGCTGGTCGCATAGGGCGCGTACCCCGGAAAAGTAGTCGGGCGGCGCTATGGGCATGCCCAGGGTCGCCGGAATCGTTTCCAGGATGACCGCGGCTGTGTCGTCGCCAATCTCGGCGGCAAGGGTTTCCAGATCGCCAAAAGGCACCTGCTGGAAACCAGGTGGCATAGGGCCGAAGGGATCGCGGTAGTGGGGATCACCAGCGGCCAGGGCGAGCCCGGTGTGGCCGTGGTAGCCGCCCTGCGCCGAGAGCACGCGAGGACGCCGGCTGTGGGCCCGTGCCAGTTTGAGGGCAAAGTCGATGGCTTCGCCTCCGCCCACGGCAAAGACCGTGTAGGGCAGGTCACCCGGTGCAAGGTCGGCCAGCCGGGCAGCGAGTGTTGCCCGCTGCTCGGAGAGGAGATGGTGGTTGCCGATATCCAGTTCACCAACCGCGCGTTTCAGCGCATCGACGATCTGCGCATGGCGGTGGCCCAGGTTAAAGACGCCGCCGTTGCAATGGCAGTTGATGAGGCGCTTCTCCCCGCCGACGTCCCAGAGATAGATGCCTTTGCGCCGGCCCGGCACAAAGTCCATGCCATACTGCGCAAAGAAGGCTGCCTTCCCAGACGAGACGTGATCCCGGAAGCTGGCGATCGTTTCCTTCTTGGGACGCTGGCCGATGAACTCCATCTCTCCTCCTCGAGCAACTGGATTATAGCACAGGCCCCCGGGGCGGGCAAGTCAACCAGCCGGATCTTGACAGGATCCAAGAGTCATGCTAGACTGCGCATCGCCCAAGACAAGAGGAGAGGGTGCTGTTCGCCGTGGCCCTGCCTCCCAAATCGATATTCACCCACTCGTCTTCAGCATCCTGCACGCGTTCCCACCGCCACTATCCCTGTTACCGCACTGCGCTCGCCGGCATCGATGCCATCACCGGTGCGGAGTCCACATCCCGGCACCATGAAGTGAGGGCGTTCTTTGGGCAGCCGCTGGTGCGAGCAGGACCTAGCCACTGCTCACCACGGAATCACGAGCAAAGGAGCTCAGACGACAGAGATGCACAAAATCGCTACAGAGTCGGCCAAAAGCATGTTGCTGCTCGGGGTGACGCTCATCTTCGTCAGCCTGTCCCTGGCTGCCTTTCAGCCGGCCCAAGATGCAGGCACCCAGCCACCATGTGAAGTCACTGCTACCGCTTTAGTCGAGGGTCAGACCCTCTTTGCGGAGGTCACGCCCTTACCTGCGACCGTTCTGCCACAGCAAGGCGGGGCTCCGCAGGCCCTGTTGACCGCTCAGACCCACGGTTCCTCTGTCGAACCGGCGGCGCTGGCTCCAGATGCCAACGCGATGCCCACGGCTCGACCAGCGGCTACCGCAGCTGCGCCGCGGACCATGCCCCTGCTCGGGCCAGGATCAGAGTACGAGCGGCACGAGGGAGCGAAGCCGACCCCAAACGAGGCGGTCATGGGCCCGCAGGCCCCCAGCCGGCCGCGTCCGACAGCCACCCCAAGCCCCACACCCTATACTCCGCAGCCTCCAACGCGCATCGTAGCGCCAGCCATCGGCCTGGATGCGAAGGTCGTGCCGGTTACCTGGAAACTGGTGAAACGCGGCGGCACCCAGGCTACGGCGTGGCAAGTACCCAAGAACAATGCTGGTTGGCATGCCACCTCGGCCCTGCCGGGGGAAGTGGGCAACACGGTGCTCTCGGGCCACCGCAACATCTATGCCGAAGTCTTTCGTTACCTGCCCGACCTGGAGCCTGGCGACGAGATCTCGCTCCACTCCGGCGACCGCGTGTACGTCTACACCGTTGCAGAAAAGCACATTGTGCAAGAGGTCGGCGTGCCCGAGCGTGTCCGGCTCGAGAACGGCGCCTGGATCGGCCGCACGGACGATGTACGCCTGACCCTGATCACTTGCGCGCCCTACGAGGCCCCGGGCAATACCCACCGCGTCATCATCGTGGCCAGGCCCTGATCCCCGCGCAGCCGGCGTCGCTCGCTTGGGAGAGCAGGGAGTGGCCAGCGCGAGTGGGGTCTGAGCCGGGCCGCGATCGAAGGGTGACGGCGCCTGGCCGCCCAATGTCCGGTATCACAGGCGTGGGCAGCAGTTGCCTGCTAGACGCTCCTATGATAGACTAGGTCAAAGATCGGGAGTGAGTCGATGCAGCTGGGCGGAGAAGCAGCGGTGAGCCGGGAGCTCGCCAAAGAGATACGGTCGCTTAGAGCCAAGTTAGGTGCCAGGCAGCTGGGCGGGCGACACGGCGACGAGCGCCATGCGCCGGACAGGGCGCAGGGCCGGGTCTCTGGAGTCGTCGATCACGGCGACGAAGGCGTAAACCTCCTGTGGCCCGCGGGCCGTCCCCAGACAGGCTTGGCCTTGTACGACAGCGCAGTCCACGACCTGGAGCTATCGACTGTGGTGCGGGCCATTGCCCTTGGCGACCGGTCCGAGCACGGTGATTTGATCCAGCGTGTGCTTTACGAGTTGTGCGGCGACCCCGAGGTGATCCGTTATCGCCAGGCCATCGTCGCGGACTTGATCCGGGATCCGGAACTGGCCCGCGGCATCGAGGAGTTGTTGCCCCTGCTCGACCGGCTCAACGACTACAGCATGACCAGCCGCGACATGCCCGAGCTCTTCCAGGTCGCATGGTGGCTGGGCGAGCTCGAGACCTACGTCGATTGTATCGAGGCCCTCGTGCAGGTCTTTGCCAGGTCTGAAGGTGAGCCCGCCTCGGAAGGGCTGTGCGCCCTGCGAGACCTGGTGCTCGAGATCCAGGCGCGGGACAGCTTCCAGGATTTACGACGCGAGCTGCCTCCCCTGCTCAGTCGCATCCGCGGGGTGATGAGCATCACGATCGGAATCAATCTGAACCAGGATCTGCAGCCGGTCGCCGCCACTCTGCTCTCGCTCAACGAAGAGCCATTCACCGAGGCACCGCTGCTCAAGCTGCTGCTGGGCGGCAGTGGGGAGCAGGAGACCGTCATGCCCTTGCATACCGTGCGAGAACTCAGCGGCGCAGGCGGCAGGATGCCGGGCGACCGCCGCCCCAACCCGATGCTGATCCCGCTGTTTCGTGACCTCTCGCGCGTGATGGAGCAGGTGAGCAAGCCGGTCGCTGCGGCCCTCGAGGCCTATGTGGATGTCAACCGGCGCTGGTTGCTGCGCCTCCACCGGGCACTGGCATTCTACTCTGGGGCCGCCCAGATGGTGCGCCGGCTGCAGGCAGCTGGGCTGCCCCTGTGCTGCCCGGTGGTGGCGCCCATGGAGGACCGCGTCTGCCAGGTGGCCGATAGCTACAATGTGAACCTGGCTCTCCAGCTGCTGGCCCAAGGGGTGGACGACCTGACCCGAGAGGTCATCACCAACGACATAGCCCTGGACGAGGATGGCCGGATCATTGTGCTCACCGGGCCGAACCGGGGTGGCAAGACGACCTATACCCAGGGAGTCGGTCTTGTCCAGGTACTGGCCCAGGCTGGCCTGTTTGTGCCGGGCAGCGAGGCCCTCATCAGCCCGGTGGACAACGTCTATACCCACTTTCCAAGCGAGGAAGAACTGGTCAAGGGTACGGGACGGTTTGGCGACGAGGCACAGCGCCTGAGGGAGCTTTTCGCCCGGGCAACGCGGCACAGCTTGGTCCTGCTGAACGAGTCACTCTCGGGCACCTACGCGGGCGAGAGCCTCTACCTGGCCCGCGACGTGGTGCGCATCCTGCGCCTTCTCGGCGCGCGCGTGGTCTTTGCCACCCACCTGCACGAGCTGGCAGAGCGGGTGGAGGCCATCAACGACGAGCTGGATGGTGATAGCCTGGCGGTGAGCATGGTCTCCTCGCGCATCGATCAAGAGGCCATCGCCCAGGGCGCCGATGAGGTGGCCGAGCGGCGCACCTACAAGGTGATCAAGGGCCC
>JAMJFU010000168.1 GCA_023544525.1 Anaerolineae bacterium
CAGAAGGCCGCCCGCAGGTGCGGCCCTGGCGGCCAGAGTTAGCAGCGTGTCGAGCCGGGCCTCGACTTGTGAGAGCTGTGTCCGGAGATGGTCCCAGGGAGGGCGAGGCTCCCAGGCCAGGGCTGTGCTCAGGTCGACCTCGAGGGCGCCGGCCCGCAGCCGGCGGTTTGAGATCTGGCAGGCATCGCCGGGCGCGAGCTGGCTGAAGCAGCCCGGCGCGCCCGGGATGACGACGTTGAGCGGCCCGTCGCCGATCGAGGGTAGGACCAGGCTGAATGGCTCCCCGTCGAGAGAGGACAGGAGGCAGGCACGCTCAAAGACAGCCTGCACCCGGCCAGGTGCAGGGTGTGTTGGTAGTCGATCGCGGATCGAACGGCTGAGCGAGACCGCCTGAACCGGTCTGTTCATCGCCGGCCGAGCCCAGTCCTCTATTCCTTGGCCACCACATTCATGTCCGGCAGCAGCATGTAAGGTAGCCGCAGGTCGCGGTAGATCCACTCGGTCTCCTGGCTGACGGCCGCTACGTCCTGGAGCAACTCGTAGATGTTGCCCGCGATCGACACATCCTTGACCCGGCCCACAATCTCCCCATTCTCGATCTTGAAAGCCAGGCCCAGCGTGTTGGAAAAGGCCCCCGAGATGATGTTGCCCTGTCCCAGACCGAGGGGGATATCAGCCAGTAGCCCCTCCTTGACGCCGGCCAGCATCTCCGCCAGGGACATGTCGCCGGGCTCGAAGAGCAGTGTAGTGGCCGAGGGGGAGGGCGGATTGAACAGCCCCCGTACTCCGTTGCCGGTCGAGTCAACGCCGGCCTGGGCCGCGGTCTTCAGGTCCCAGAAGAAGCTGCGCAGCACGCCCTCCTGCACCAGGGTTACCGGCCGGTGCGCCATGCCCTCGTCGTCGTAGGGCGCGCTGCTGTAACGGCCGTGGAGGGTCGCGTCGTCGACCAGGGTGATTTTCTCATCGAAAAGCTTCTGGCCGATCTTGCCCGCCATGGGCGAGTTGCGCGTATAGACGTTCTTGCCGTTGAGGCCCACCATGAGGGGCAGGCCCAGGGCCAGGGCACCTCTGGGCGAGAAGAGCACAGGCATCCGTCCCGAGCGTATGGTTGCTGCCGTTTTTGCCTGACGCAGCCTGCCGGCCAGGTCACGCACTTGGGTCAGGTATTCGTCGCTCCAGAGGGTGACGCCCATCATGTCAAAGATCACCAGGACGTCGTCGCCCCGCACCCGGCTGACCTCAAACTGGATGGTCAGGGGGGAGCGATCGAATCCAATATGCGTGCCCGCGCTGTTGCGCAGCGAGACGCGCTGGACGCCGCGCTGCACCTCCACGTTGACCTGAGCCTCGGGCTCGCTCTCCAAGATGATGTCCAGCATCGCCTGGCCCATCTCTACCAGGCGGGAGACCGGCAACCGGCTAATGGTCTCGTCAAAGGTCTCGACCCTCGGCGCCGGGTGAGGGCCGGGGAAGCGCAGATCTACCGGGTCCCCATAGGCTGCCGATTCCAGGGCGTTGGTCACCAACTTGTCCACCGCCGACAGGTCGCTGGAAGCGGAAAAACCCAGACGCCCCTCCTTGACGACACGTACAGCTAGGCCCCGAGTCTCGTCGACGCGGCTGGACTTTAGGCGGTTGGCCTCATAGCCCACCGTGGTGACCTCGCTCTCGATCTCGAGGACTTCGGCCTGCTCGGCCTGAGACGTCAATCTATCCAGAAGGTCCATTTCACTCTCCTCGGAAGGTTAGCGGCCACCGATGACCACATCCTGGATGCGGATGCTGGGCGCACCAAAGGTAACCGGCAACCCTCCCTGTCCCTTCCCGCATCTGCCACCCGACTCTATCCAGAAGAAGTCGTCGCCGACGGCATCGATATTCATCAGCGTGGTAAAGAGGTTGCCGGCCAAGATCACGTCCTTGACCATCTCGGCGATCTGTCCATCGCGGATCATGTAGGCATAGGCTGAGCTAAAGGAAAAGTTCTCCAGCATGGTCTGCCCGCCGAAGGCATCACAGGCATAGATGCCCAGCTTGATGTCACGGATCAGCTCCTCAAACGGCGTCTTGCCCGCCTCGATGGCCGTGTTGGTCATGCGCACAATGGGCGGGTAGCGATAACCGGTAGCCCTAGCATTGCCCGTCGGCTTTTCGCCCATCTTGGCCGCTGTCTCGCGGGAATGGAGGCGGCCGACCAGGATGCCGTCCTGGATCAGGTCGCTGCGGCCCGTTGGCGTCCCCTCGTCGTCGTATCTATGGGTGCCCAGCAGTCCCGGGGTCGAGCCGTCGTCAAAGATGGTCAGGTGGTCGCGGCCAAAACGCCGCCCCAGGACCATCATCTCCTGGGCCTGGGGGTTCTCGTAAACAAAGTCCGACTCGGACAGGTGGCCAAAGGCCTCGTGGGCAAACACACCAGCCAGGCGCTGGTTAAGAACCACAGGATAGCGCCCGCCGATCACGGTCTCGGCCGCGAGCAGGTCTACGGCCCGCTGGGCCGTGGCCCGAGCCAGATCATCCAGGCCCTGGACAAAGCCCAGGCCCTTCTGGCCAGCGCGGCCTTCCATGGCGGTTTGTACGTTGTCACCCTCGCGCGCGCGGGCCACCAGCCGGACGCCCACATAGGGCAGCTCCTCCTCCACAAATGTGCCCTCGGAGCTCGCAAACACGAGGTGGCGGAATTCATCCTGATAGGCGGTGGCGGTGTCCACGATGCGCTCGTCGTGGCCGAGGAGCAGATCATTGTAGCCCTCTACCAGGGCCTTCTTTTCGGCCAGGCTCACGCCACGAAAATCGCGTTCGAGGCTGACGTTGATGCGATCCTCCACGATGGGGATTGCGGCCAGCTCTATGGGTTCTTCGGTCTGTGCCAGCCGCGCGCACTCGTAAGCCTGCTGCACCTTGGCCCCGAGGTCGTCGCGGTCGTTGAACGTGACTACACCCCAGCCCCCGTTCCGTACCAGGCAGCGCACAATGCCACCGGCATCAACCACGGCGCCGGCTTCCTCCAAATCCCGGCCACGGTACCTGATGCTCGTGGCTTCCCGATCCTCAACGCGGATCTCGGTATAATCTGCCCGGCTACGCTTGATAGCGTCCCTGATCTTCTGGTGCATCGTCTCGTCTCCTTACTCATTTGCACGGCATAATCTGCCTGCGGCTGACTACCAGGCCTGGCGGTGCACGCGGCTCGGGTCATACTGGGTCCGGGGCGGCTTCTCCTCGCCCGGATGGCCGATGGACAGCAGGCTCAGCACGCCGAACCGCTCCGGTATACCCAGGACCTGGCGCACTGCCCGCTCCCGTTCGGGCCGACCGTGGCAGCCAAGCCAAACCCCGCCCAGGCCCAGGCCGGCCACGGCGATGAGGATGTTCTCGGTCGCAGCACTGCAGTCCTGAACCCACATATCCGAGGCCTGGGGATCACCACAGACGGCAATGCCCAACCCGGCGTCAGCGATCATCTTGCCGTAGGGATGGACATCCGCCAGGGCGCGCAACTGCTGCCGGTCGGTGATCACGACGAAATGCCACGGCTGGCGGTTGGAGGCGGAGGGGGCAGCCATACCGGCCTGGAGCAGGGACTGGATGTCGTCCTCACTCACCGGTTCGGTGCTGTAGGCCCGGATGCTTCGCCGGGCAAAGATTATGTCGAGTCTGGGATCCATGCAGGTTCTCCTTTCACGCATTGTAGGGGACTGTCGTGAGGGCACAGGCCTTGCGCCCCTACACAAAACGGCCAGGTTCGCGCCTCTCGAGCAGAGGCGCAGCCCTTCGCCCGAGGCCAGCGAGGCGCCCTAAGCGCCAATGTAACGGGCATAGAGGGCCCGGGCCTGGGACGGATCGTCGGTGCCCTTGATGATGGCCCGGCCGTCGCGAAAGACGGTGAATTCCTTGCCCTCCGCCTGGAGCCGCAGTAGGTAGTCGTTGACCTCGACCGGCCCCAGCTCTTCCAGGCGCCGGGCCAGGGTCTCCAGCTCCAGGGAACGGGCCGGGCGCGGACTGACCTGGACCGCAGACCGGCCGCAGAGGACCGACGTCATCGATCCCTGTTCCGCCTCCAGCATCTCGAAGCGGCGCTCGTCGCAGACGGGACAACTGCCCTTGGCTTTCCTGGTCTCGGCACGCTCAAAATCGCCGCTCCAGATGTCGACCATGACCAGGCTGCGCAGCAGCTCCTCCTTCCGGTCCAGGAGGATCTTGAAGCCTTCGGTCGTCTCCAGGGCGGCGATGACCGCCACCGCCGGCCCGAGCACGCCGGCTGTCTCACAGGTGGGCATGGATCCCGGAGGCGGCATGGGCCCCAACAGGCAGCGCAGGCAGGGCGTCTCGCCGGGCAGGATAGCAGCCGTCAACCCGTAGGTACCCAGGACGCCGCCATAGACCCAGGGGATGCCGTGCTTGACACAGGCCTCGTTGAGCAGGTAGCGCACTTCAAAGTTGTCGGCGCCGTCCAGGACGAGATCGGCGCCCTTGACCAGGCCCTCGACGGTGTCGGCATTGACATCGACGACGTGCTCTTCGATCTCGATTTGGGAATTGATCTGGCGCAGCCGGCGAGCGGCCGCCACGGCCTTGGGGATTCCGTCACGGGCGTCGGCCTCGTCGTAGAGGGATTGGCGGGGTAGGTTGTGCCACTCGACGAAATCGCGGTCGGCCAGCACCAGGCGACCCACCCCGGCTCGGGCCAGGTGGCCGGCGATATGGCTGCCCAACGCACCGCAGCCGATGACGGCCACACTGCGTCCCGCCAGCCGCTCCTGTGCTGCCCGGCCCCAGCCGGGCAAGACCATCTGCCGCGAATACCGTTCAAAGCGATCGACCATCAAGCCTCCGGTGTCCAGGTAATGCCGTGCATGGCGCTCTTGCCAGGCCCAATTATAGCCTAGAACGGGATTGTGGACAAGGGGGCCCGGCAGGGTCGGGCAGAGGCCGTGCCGGATCTGGGATCACCTCCAGCCAACAAGCATAAGGAGCACCGACTTGGTGCCCTTTGTCACGGCCTCAGCCGTCTCCCGGGCAGCCGGAGGGCGCTGAAACGCTCTCTGCGGACTCTGGCACTCGCCCTGTCGAAACGCCCCGGCAAAATCGGTGCTCCCGCCACAAGGGCTTGCGAAAAGGGCGATTTTCGGCTAGAATAGTGGCGTGCTTCCGTCTCTATCCGGCTAATCGACCCCACGTTGGGAAAAGGAGAGAGCGATGGATAAGGTCATCACCATCGAGCGACACTTCCTCGAGCAGCAGAAACAGCACCCTGAAGCGACAGGCGTCCTGACCAGCATCCTGTACGATATCGCGCTCGCCGGCAAGATCATCAGCCGCGAGACGACGCGGGCCGCCCTGGAGGACATCCTGGGGCTCACGGGCCGCATCAATGTCCAGGGAGAAGAGGTGGCCAAGCTGGATCAATACGCCAACGCGGCCATCGTGCGCCTGAACCAGTATACGGGGCGGCTGGCGGTCATGGCCTCGGAGGAGGTCAACGGCATCATCCCCATTCCGGACGAATTCGCTGTGGGCCGCTACGTGCTCCTCTTCGACCCACTGGACGGCTCCTCCAACATCGACTACTCGGTGAGCATCGGCTCCATATTCTCGGTGCTACGCCGCACGTCACCCGAGGGTACGCCTGGCACGGAAGAGGATTGCCTGCAACGAGGGCGCAACATCACTGCCGCTGGCTATATTCTTTACGGCCCGAGCACGATGATGGTCTATAGCGCCGGCAACGGCGTCCACGGCTTTACGCTGGATCAAACGGTGGGCGAGTTCTTGCTGACCCATCCGAACATCCGCATCCCCAGGAAGGCCAAGTTTTACAGCGTGAACCAGGGCTACGAGCGCTACTGGGCCCGGGAGATCCAGGAGTACACACAACACCTGCAGCACCTGGACCTGAAGCTGCGCTACATCGGCTCACTGGTATCGGACTTTCACCGCAACCTGCTGGGCGGCGGGGTCTTTTACTACCCAGCCGATTCGAGGGATCCCAGCGTGCCGCATGGAAAACTGCGGCTGCTGTACGAGTGCAACCCGCTGGCCTTCCTGGCCGAGCACGCAGGTGGCGCCGCCACCGACGGCCAGCAGCCGATCCTGGACCTTGTGCCGGCAGATCTGCACCAGCGAACGCCACTCTTTATCGGCAACAAGGAGCTGGTGGAGCTCGCGGGGGACTATCTGCGGGGCGAGCAGGCCCTGGGCATGTTCGAGCGGATCCGCGAGGTCACGGTCTGAGAGGCTAGGTTCCCAGGATCTCGAGTGTGTCTTCTGGCAGGCCTGAAGGTTCCATCAGCCTTAGCCCGTCACGCGCGCTCGAGGACCCGGATGGCGCCCTCGACGCTGCGCTGGGCCCTGGGCTCTGCCCTCTCCAGCCAGCCCTCGTAGATAGGCAAGAGGTCCTGGAACTGGGGCAAGAGCGACGTCGTCATGCTGCGGGCCACGTCGCAGAGCACCCACAGCCTATCGGCGTCGGTTGCATCGCGGTGGTCGCGGATGAATTGCTTGACCGGCTCCACCTGGCCGCGGGCGCTGACCCGCAGTGCAAAACTGAGGGCTCGCTTCACGTCACGATCCGGATCGCCAAGGGCCGGCGCCAGTAGCTCGACGCAGCGCTCCGTATATTCTGCCCGCTCCATGGGCAGCCGGCCGATGGCCGTCAACGCCGCCCGCCGCACCCACTTGTTCGGGTCCCGGACCCAGTCGCCCAACGGCTCAAGCCAGGTGTCCGGGTCGCGGCGGAGCACTGGCTCCAGGGCTTTCATGGCCAGCTGGTCACAGTCCTCCCAGAAGGCACAGCTCTGCGCCAGCTCGTAGAGGACCGGGACCACCTTGTGCGGCTCGGCCAGCTCCATGGGGCCCAGAGCCACGGCGGCGACGAGCCGGCCCTCGCGCCCATATTGGTCCCACAGCAAGCGGGCCAGGGGCAGATAGTCGTCGACACGCCTCCTGGCGCGCTTGCCGACCTCCTGGCCGATGGCGCGCAGGACGGGCACCGGTGTACCGACGGCCGGGTAGTCGAGGGTTGCGGTACCCCAGTCACGGGCGGCCTGCTTTTCCTGCGGTGGGGCGGCCCGAACCCACGTCTCCTGCAGGGCATTGGCCACCGCATCAGCCGCCTGTGGCTCGTACGACTGCAGATGGCCTGCCGCGATGGCGGCCGCTTCCTTTCGAACCATATTCGCCTCCTTCTGCTGCCTCCCAGGTCCGGCGGACCAGCAGTGGCCTACCCGGCGCTCCCCGCGCCGGTGCCAGCGAGCAACAGGAAGAACGCCGCGCCGCCGGCAAGCCACACCGGCTCGCCCTCGATGCGGCCCAAGAGCTCATCAGGGGCCGGGCCTGGGCGCCGGGCATAGACGTTGCCATCCCCCTCCACACGACCGACGTGGTCGTCTGGCCCGCCAGCGACGTGGCGATAGATCGTGCCGCCGGGATCCACGCGCCCCAGGTAACGATCGGGCCCGCCGCGCAGGTGGGCGTAGACCCGCCCGTCCGCCTCGACGCGACCCAGGTATTGATCGGGCCCCGGCTCGTGTCCATAGACCCGGCCGCGATCGTCCACGCGGCCAACGTATTGGTCCGGTCCCAGGTGGTGTCTGTAGATCCGTGCCATCGTCTACCTCCTGACCCATGCCTTGGGCCACCATGTACGTGTCATTGCCAAAGCAATGCCTGTCCCGAGACAGGTCGAGGGAAAGCCAGCTCCGATCGCGGGAGACATCCGTCGTCCGGGCAAGTTGGAGGTTGCTTCGGCCCAAACGGCGGGCCTCGCAACGACAGATCGGGCGTGGTTGCCATCCAGACAGCGGGCATCACAGCTACTAACCTGGTGAAATCGCTAGGTGGCCAGGCGCATGCGCATGACCGCCACGGGCGGGATCTCGCTGAACTTGCCGCTCCAACTGAGCGGGTTCCGGCCCGTCTGATGACCGGGAGGAAAGGCCCTCTCCTCCAGCGCGTCCAGCACAAAGCCCCGGCGGAACGCCGCCCCCAGCAGGACGTGGAGCGGCCGGTGGAAATAGAGCTGCGCCCTTGGCTGCCCGGCGATGGCCACGCCACGCGCCACTCCGGATGTCATGTAGCCAAAGACCTTGACGGCATAGACCGTGACGACCTCTCCGTCGCGTTCCTCCATCTCGGCCAGGTGGGTCATGTACTGGCTGTTGAAGCAGGGATGGATCACCGAAAAGACGAACCGGCCGCCGGGACGGAGGAGGCGGGTCAGGGCGCCCATGAGCGGCTCAATCTCGGCCATGTCGAACAGGGCCATCTGGCAGAGAGCTGCGTCGAACCGGCCTTCACCCAGGGTCAACAAGGCGGTCTCGTCAGTCCCGTCCAGCACGTGGTAGGTGATGCGATCGGCATGCGCGGTGGTCCTCCGGCGGGCATGTTCGATCATGGCGGGCGCAAAGTCAAAGGCCACCACTTCGGCGCCCAGCGCCGCCAGCCGCCGCGAGGCCAGGCCGTTGCCACAGGCCACGTCCAGCACCCGCTCGCCGGGCACCACTGCCAGCAGCCGTTCGGTGGCCGGCCAGAGGAGTACCTCGACAAAGTCGTTCCCTTCGCCCATCCGCCCATCCCAGAACGCAGCGTTCACATCCCAGG
>JAMJFU010000169.1 GCA_023544525.1 Anaerolineae bacterium
CCAGCGGCCCAGGGCGGCGAAGAAACCAAGAGACTGGATCACCTTCAGGAGACCGACGCCGACAAGAAGGTACGTCAAAAAGACGCCGAGGGCAAAGGCCAGCCCCACGAATAGGATGTCGCGCCCACGCCGCCCGGTGAAGGCCAGGTAGGAGATGAAAAAGACCAGCGTGGCAAAGGCACATGGGTTCAAGCCGTCGATCAGGCCCGCGCCCAACACCGTCAGGACACCGAAGGACATGAAGCGTTCGACGATGCCCTGCTCACCCTCCTCCGGGTCAAAATCGTCCCAGGTTCGCTCGGCGCCGGTGTCCGCATACTTGGCCACGGTCGCAAGCAGGTTTTCGAGATCCGCCTCCTCGCCGATGAGCACGTCGTCGCCGACAAAGATCATCGGTGTGGAGAGGCGCTTCTGCTCCGGGACCTCGTATTTCTCACCCAGCCATTCACTGAGGGCCTTGTGCTCCGCCTCCTCCACGGAAAAGCTCTCCACCACGAGCCCGGGGTACTGCTCCTGTACCAACTGCAGGTCATACGTGGTTCGAGCGCATTCCTGGCAGCCAGCCTGCTCAAAGTAGGCCAGGTAGATGGGCCTCTGTTCCGTCTCTGCGGTGGGTGTCTCGCCCGGTCCACCACCCATCAAGTCCTCCCAAGGAGGGATCGCTGCCCCACCTTGGGCCAGATACTGCTCGACGAGGCCCGGAAGCCGTGCCTGGATCTCTTCCAAACCGACCAGTACCTGGCGATCGATCAGCATCTCGGGGGTCCCGGTCGCGGGCTGGTCCACACCGAGCGCCTCGTTCAATTGGGCCAGCAGGCTAGCATTCTCAGTGTTCTGGATGTCGACGGCTGCGGCCTGCAACTGGCTCCCATATTGCAGGGTCAGGGATTGCAGGAACATGTTCAGTTCCTGGGAGCTGGGATCGGCAGGATCGAGAAAGACCAACACCTGAACTGCGGGCTCGGGGGTTGGCAGGACAACCTCAGGCAGGTCCTCCAGCGAGGGGAAATCGACGCCACCCTGGGCCAGATATTGGTCAATAAGGCCTTCAAGTTGCTCGGGGATCTCGCCGGAGCCGATGAGCGCCTGGTTGCCGATGAACAGGGTGGGCACATACCCGCGTTCAGCCTCGGGTACCCCCAGTTTCTCACCCAGGGCGAGCATCGTCATATAGACATCAGAGTCGTTGGAGATGCTCAAGTACTGGTACTCGACCTGGTTCCCATACTTCTCATAAACCGTCGGCAGGTAGTTGTCCATGACCTCGTGGCAGTGCGGGCAGGTCTCGCTGTAAAACAGGAGGAACCGCACCACCGGCTCGCCCGACACAGGATCGGTTGCCCGGGGGACGCTACCAGACTCCTGTGCACGGCTCATCTGGCTGCCTGCCAGCGAGACCAGCAGCAGTGCGGCTGCTACCAATAAAAGCACGGGCCAACGTCTTCTCATCAACAATCCGCCTCTCCATCGGAGCGATATCTCGCCTGGGGCAGATTCATGCTGCTATCCAGTGGTGGCAACACGAAAAAGCCAACGTCGCAACCTCCCGGCCGGGTCAGCGCGGCTGGTGAGGCATCAGGGGTCGGCCTGCCCCAGAAATCGCCAGGATTATAACACAATCCCAGGGCTTTTGCCAGTGCTGGACACGGCGTGGGACAGGGATTGGCACCGCCGGCTGGCCCAAGAGATGGGTATAGAACGAGGTATGGTATAATGGCTGCCATCTATGCCAGGAAAGGAAGGGAAGCGGTGATCAGTGTAGAGGAAGCACGCCAGCATTACCAAGGCAGCGACGCCATACACGACTTTGACCACGTGCAGCGTGTATTGGCCCTGGCCGAGCGCCTGGCCAAAGCGGAAGGAGCAGATCTGGAGATCGTTCGCACGGCAGGCTTGTTGCATGACATGGCACGAGGCCAGGAAGGCGATCCCCCCGCTGACCACGCCCAGTTGGGTGCCGAGATGGCGCGGCGCCTGCTGGTGGGCCATCCTGTCGAAAAGGTGGAAGCCGTCGCTCACGCGATCGCCGCCCACCGCTTCCGCACCGGTCCCCAGCCGGAGACGTTGGAGGCCAGGGTACTGCACGACGCGGACAAGCTGGATGCCATCGGGGCCATCGGCGTGGCCCGGGCCTTTGCCTATGGCGGGCACGTGGGCCAGCGCCTGTGGGCCGAGGTGAGCGCCGATTATCGAGAGGGCCCCGCCACTGCTGGGGAGCATACGCCGGTTCACGAGTACGAGATCAAACTGGTCCAGATCCGGGAGCGTCTCCTCACACAGAGTGCCCGGCACATCGCCGAGGAACGGCACGCCTTCATGGTCGACTTTTTTAAACGACTGGAGCGGGAGGTACGGGGCCTGGACTGAGGTTTGACAGCCAGGGCCAGGTGTGTTATACTCCGAGCGCAGTTGAAAGTGCGTGCGGTTGAAACCGCGTGCAGCAGAAGCTGCCCGGCAACTGAATAGACAGGAGATCGTGGTACCCCAAAACCCGGAAGCCAGGGGTCTAAGGGGGGAAGCCGGTGGTGCGTTCCGCCACGCAGAGTCCGGCGCTGTCCCGCAACTGTAACCTCTCATCCGAAAGGATGGGCAGGAAGCCAGGATACCCGCCACGGTCGCGTACTGCGAACCTTCGCGGAAAGGGGGTAGGCGCATGGCAAAGAGTCCATGAACCGCCCCTTGCTAGAGCAGCAAGGGGTTTTACGTAAGAGGTAAACCCTGACCGGAAAGGTCAGGGCTTTTTTTGTGGACGCAACACCAGGGACCAAGGAGGAATCGTGAAGCGTACAAGCATCATCCTGATCGTGGCACTATGCCTGGCATTGGCCAGTGCTCTGCCCGCCCTTGCGGCTGCCGACATGGGCGCGGCTCTGGACTATCTGCAGACCCAACAGAATGCCGACGGGGGATTCGGCAGTGGCTTTAGCCCCGAGAGCACGGTCGGTTCGACCTCAGACGTGCTGCTGGCCATCATTGCCGGGGGCGGCGATCCTACCAGCTTTGCCCAGAACGGCGACACGCCTGTGACCTATCTTGCTGGCCAGGCTGGCGCGGTCACCACCAGCGGCGACCTGGCCAAGCTCATCCTGGCTGCGGTTGCCGCCGGGGAGAACCCGCGCGAGTTCGGCGGTGTGGATTCGGTGGCCAAGTTGGAGGGCACTATTGGCGCAGACGGCAGGATCGGCACGGCCAACGACACCTTTGTCAGCCATCTGCTGGGCGTCTTGGCCCTGGCCAGTGTGAGACGTCCCATCCCCGACGCCGCGATCAGCCACATCGAAGAGGCCCAGCAGGAGAATGGCGGCTGGGCGTGGGATGGCACTGCGGAAACGGCGGCTGATACGAACACTACCGCCTTTGCCGTGCAGGCCCTGGCCGCCGCGGGCCAGGCGGGCGATAGCGAAGCCATCGCCCAGGCGATAGAGTATTACAGGGGCATCCAGAACGAAGACGGTGGCTGGCCGTATCAGAACCCGTCCGACTTTGGCACAGATACGGACGCCAACTCGACCGCCCTGGCCATCCAGGCCATCCTGGCCGCAGGGCAGGATCCAGCCGATTGGACCGCGGCATCGGGCCAGGGTCCCGTCGCGGCCCTGGAAGCCTTCCAGAATGAGAGTGGGGCCTTTGCCTGGCAGGCGGCTATGCCTGATGACAACCTGCTGGCCACCGTACAGGCACTTCCAGCGCTGGCAGGCGAAACCTTGCCCCTGGCCACAATGGCTGTCGGCGCCGCGGCTGCCACCCCAGCCGCACCCGAAACCATTCCAGAGACCGGCGGTCCGGCACTGGGCCTGGCCCTGCCCCTGGTGCTGAGCGGCCTGGCCCTGGCAGCCGGTGGCTGGGCGCTGCGGCGCAGGCAATAGGTGAGCCCTCGTCCTCACCGTCTCGGGCCTGGTCCGCCGGCCCGAGACGGTGAGGGGAGCACCCTCAGGCTGGATCTGATAGGAGAGCCCGTATGGGGCACAGGCAAGTCAGGATAACGACCGGGCACATGGTCTGGCTCATGGTGATCCTCACCCTGGGGCTCATGCCCATGTCGGCGACTGCCCAGGAACCCAACCAGGTGGGGCTGGTCATCCAGTACGGCGATGACCAGGTGGACACTCGCTGCGTTTCCTTCGAGGGGGAGCAAATCAGCGGTGACGAGCTACTGGCTCAATCGGGCCTGGAAGTGCTGCTAGATCCCTCCAGCGGGATGGGCGTCACCGTCTGCCGCATCGAAGGGCAGGGCTGCGACTATCCGGCCGAGCATTGCTTCTGCCAGTGCATGGGTGGCAGTGGCTGTGCCTACTGGAACTATTTCTACCGCGAGCCGGGCGCCGGTCAATGGACATATTCCGCGCTGGGGGCCGTATTGCGCCGGGCCAAGCCGGGTGCAGTAGAGGCCTGGGTGTGGGGTGACGGCCAGAGCCCGCCCGCCGAGGACCTGACCTTTGAAGCCATCTGTGCGCCGCCCTCGCCGACGCCCACACCCCAACCCGAGATAGAGGCCGAAACAACTGCGGCCGCTCCGGCCACACCGGCCAGCGCTACGGCAGAACCTGCCACGGCGACCATGCAGCCAACGGGAGCGGCGGATCAAGGCCAGACGCCGACGGCCGTAGCCCAGGTGGCAGCGGTCATCGCCACCCCCGAGCCAACCCAGGTGCCCGCGCAGGATCCCGGCCCGGGCCTGGCCGGCTACTTGCCGTTCGGCCTGATGGTCCTGGCCCTCGTCGCCGTGGGGGTCCTGGTCTGGTTGAGACAGGGTAGACTGTAGGTGGGTAGATAGTATGCTCCACACGTGGTCGTGGGTGATCTGGCTGGTGGCAGCCTCTGTCCCGGCTTTCACCCTGCGCAACCCGCTGTACCTGGCCCTGGTGCTGGGTGCCGCCGGACTCGTCTACTTTTCTCTGGGAAGGACTTCGACCATCGGGCGCAGTTGGGGGACCTTTGCCAGGATAGGACTCTTTTTGTTTGCGCTCACGATCCCGATCAATGCGCTGTCCATCCACACTGGCCAGATCGTGCTCTTTCGCCTGCCAGAAACCTGGCCAATCGTCGGCGGGGCGATCACCCTGGAAGCCGTCATTGCCGGGGCGGTCAGCGGCCTGGCGCTGTTTACCATCCTGATGGTCTTTGCCACGTTCAACGCCGTGGTCGATCACTACCAACTTCTGCGAGCCACGCCGGCGTTCCTCTTCCAGGCCGGCGTGGTGATCTCGATCGCCATCACCTTTGTGCCGCAGATGGTGTTGAGCGCCAAGGAGATCCGCGAGGCACAGCGCATCCGGGGGCACCGCTTCAGGGGCATCCGCGACCTGCTGCCCTTGATCATGCCGCTGCTGGCCAGCGGCCTGGAGCGTGCCATCCGGCTGGCAGAGACGATGGAAGCACGCGGATTTGGGAGCGCAGTTGAGCCATTACCGCCGCGGCGCGCCGTGATGGTCCAGGTGGGTAGCCTGGTCGCGCTGCTGGCCCTGCTTGCCGGGCTGTTTGTCACGGCCTATTTCACTGAAAGCCGCACCTGGGGTTGGGTTCTGATCGGCCTGGGCGTCGCCGGGCTGCTGGCCGCATTCCGAACCCAGGCCGGCCGCGTGCAGCAGACCCGCTATCGCCGCCTCGCATGGCATGGCGGAGACATCGCCGTCGTGGTGGCCTGTGCACTGGCCGTCACCGGGTTTGTCGGCGCCAGGCTGGCTGTCCCGGAAGCCATCTTCTATAGCCCCTTTCCACCAAACGCCTTGTGGCCGCCCTTTCAGCCGGTAGCCGGCGCAGCGTTGTTGCTGCTGGCCGTCCCGGCCGTATTGGCGCCCAGAGCCCTGGAGTTGAAGCCATGATCCAGTTTGAAGAGGTTACCTACCGTTACCCAGAGAGCCAATCACCTGTCCTCCAGGAGGTCTCCCTGCAAGTTCCTGAGGGGGAGTTCCTATTGGTCATGGGGCCTTCCGGGTCGGGCAAGTCGACGCTCCTGCGTTGCCTCAACGGCCTCGTGCCCCATTTCTATGGCGGGGTCATGGCCGGCCAGGTGCGGGTGAACGATCGCGATCCCATCAAGCTGGGACCGAGGGGCATGGCCGACCTGGTTGGTTTTGTGCTTCAGGATCCCGAAGCCCAGTTCGTGGTCGACAAGGTCGAGGATGAGCTGGCATTTGCCCTGGAGAACCAGGGCCTGGATCCCCTGGTCATGCGCAAGCGGATCGAAGAAGTCCTGGATCAACTCAACATCGCCAGCCTGCGCAACCGCTCGGTGAGCACGCTGTCAGGGGGGGAACGGCAACGGGTGGCCATTGCGGCCGTTATGACGCTGCAGCCTCAGGTCCTGGTCCTGGACGAGCCCACGTCCCAGCTGGATCCCCAGGGTGCGGAGGAGGTGCTGGATACCCTGGTCAAATTGAACCAGGACCTGGGTCTGACGGTCATCCTCTCCGAGCATCGCTTGGAGCGGGTGGTGCAGTACGTCGACCGGATCCTGTACCTGCCTGGCGTTGGCGAGCCGCCGATCCTGGGCGATCCGCGGACGGTACTGGCGCAGGTGGACATGACACCGCCACTGGTGACCCTGGCCAAGGCCCTGGAATGGTCGCCGTTGCCGCTGACGATCAAGGAAGGGCGACACTACGCCCGCAAACAGACGCCCAAGTATGTGCGGGGGCCCGGTAGGCACGCCGGGCAGCGAGGGGACAGCGCCAGGGTGTCGTCGCCGGTCTCGATCTCGGTCGAAGGCCTGCGCTTCTCCTACAACGGGCACGCTGCCCTGCAGGACATTTCGCTGGAGGTACATCGCGGCGAACTCGTAGCCCTGATGGGGCGCAATGGGTCGGGCAAGACGACGCTGCTCAAGCAGTTGGTGGGGCTGCTCAAGCCTGACCGGGGCCGGGTACAGATTGCTGGGATGGACGCCAGGCCGGCCATGGACACGCGCCAGGCCGGGCTGGATGAGATCATCCGCGTGGTGGGCTATGTGCCCCAGAACCCGGACGCCCTGCTCTTCGGCGATACCGTCCGCCAGGAGCTGGATTTTACCCGGCGCGGTCACGGGCTGCCGGAAGGGACGTATGAACCCATGCTGTCCGCCCTATCCCTGACAGCCTACGCCGATCGCTATCCGCGCGATCTGAGTGTTGGGGAGCGCCAACGCGTCGCCCTGGCCTCGATCCTGGTGGCCGAGCCCCAGATCCTGCTGCTCGACGAGCCGACACGGGGCCTGGACTACCAACAGAAGGAGGCGCTCACCGCTTTCCTGGAAGCGGAAAAGGCCAGGGGGCGGACGATCATCATGGCCACCCACGACGTAGAGCTGGCAGCCCAGTGCGCAGACCGGGTGATCCTGCTCGGCGATGGCCAGGTTGTGGTGGACGGCCCTGCCCGCCAGGTGATGAGCGAATCGTTGATCTTTGCCTCGCAGATCAACAAGCTCTTCCGCGATCCGGCCCTGGTCACCGTCGCAGACGTCCTTCGTTTGCAGGGCGCCGGCGAAAGGGCCAGCTAGGCAGGCTCCGGGCATGCAACGCCTTCTGAACGCGGCCATCCTGGCCATTGCCAGCGCCATCGGCCTGGGCTCGTTCCTCTACCCCTTCTTCATGCCGCAACAGGGTGAGGCGCCCAACGCCATGGCCCACGCCCAAGATGCACCCCTCATCTTTTTCCTCCTGGTGATCCTGTGCCTGGGCGCCGTGGTCAGTAGCTTGTCGATGGGCAGCCTGAACGCCAAGCTGGTCGCGGTGCTGGGCATCTTGACGGCGGCCAATGCCGTGCTGCGCGGCGTGCCGGGTCCGGCCGGGTTCACCCTGGTTTTCCTTTTGCCGATTTTGTGCGGCTACGCCTACGGGCCGACGTTCGGCTTCCTGCTCGGCGTGTTCTCCCTGTCCGTATCCGCCTTTCTCGGCTTCGGGGTGGGACCCTGGCTGCCCTACCAGATGTTCGCGGCCGGCTGGGTGGGGCTGCTGTCGGGGTTGCTGCCCGGTCTGCAGCGACACCCGCGGCTGGAGGCCGTCCTGCTGGCTACCTGGGGCCTGGTCCTGGGCTTTGCCTTTGGGGCTCTGATGAACATCTGGTTCTGGCCCTATATCATGGCCCCTGGTGCCTCGGATATGTACTGGGAACTGGGGCTGACCGTGCCTGAGGTCCTGAAGCGCTACGCGGGATTCTACGTGGTGACCTCGCTGTGGTGGGACCTGGCCCGGGCGGCGGGCAATTTCGTGCTCCTGCTCTTTTTCGCCGCTCCCGTGCTGCGCCTCCTGCGCCGCTTCCAAAAGAGGTTCTTTTTCGAGGTGAGACCCGCATGAGAAGCCCGACACGGACGATCTCGGAGACGTGCGAGCGCATTCAACCCCTCGACGAGGTGGCCATGGCCGCCGCGCAAAAGCGCCAGGACCTGCTGACCAAGCCCCAGGGCAGCCTGGGACGCCTGGAGCCCCTATCGGTCCAACTGGCCGGCATATTGGCCAGCCCGTTGCCCCGCGTGGAGCACAAGGTCGTGCTCGTCATGGCCGGGGATCACGGCATCGCCGCCGAAGGCGTCAGCGCCTACCCGCCAGAGGTGACCGCCCAAATGGTGCTCAATTTCCTCGGGGGCGGGGCGGCGGTCAACGTCCTGGCCCGGCAGGCGGG
>JAMJFU010000016.1:0-4999 GCA_023544525.1 Anaerolineae bacterium
CCCTCCGCCCACCCCAGCCACTCCCCCGGCAGAAACCGCCCCAGCGAGCTCGGGACCCCAGCCAACAGCCCTCATGGGCAGAGACGCCCCAGCAGACCGCCTTCCTGGACTCCTCAGCTTGCTGAGGCTGGTTACCAGGCCCGAGCAGGCCCTCCGCCCACCCCAGCCACTCCCCCGGCAGAAACCGCCCCAGCGAGCTCGGGATTCCAGCCAGGCACTGCCTTGAACCAGGGCCTGCCCCTGCTAGCTATCCTTTGGGCTAGGCTGGCTCTATCCTCCAACCCTCTCCTTTTGTCGGATGTGCGAATTAGGACTCTGCAGTAGAATTCCTGACAGTCATCACAGCCAACAAAAGGAGACAAAGACGATGGTAAGCAGACGACAGTTCCTCAAGCTTAGCGCGGCCACGGGGGCCGGCCTGGCGGTCCCGTGGAGTATCAGCCGCAGCGGATCAGCAAAGGTGGGCGCGATTCGCGCCCAGGCAGCGGCTCTCATAGCAGGCCTCAGCGACCCGGCGCTGCAGCCCAAGTTCGTTAATCCAGTGCCCGACGCCTTGCACCCGAGTTTCATATACACTCCCGGCGCAGGCGGTGAATACACCGTTGGGGTCGGCCCGACGGCGCAGATGACGGGGCTGGTCGATCCCAGCGGAAACTTGGCCCCAACCCCTCTCTATGGTTACGGCCAGGGTGGCGTCTATACCTGGCCGGGCAAGACCTTTGAGATTCAGAGTGGTCCCGGGAACACGGTGGTCAACTGGCAGAACGAGCTGGGCGGAATCACAGAGCACCTGATGCCCGTCGACACCTCGTTGCACTGGGCCTACAGCCTGCACGGCTACGAGGGGTACTCCATCGCCAACGCCGGCATCCCCATCATCACCCACCTGCACGGCGGCCACACCGACTACCAGTTCGACGGCAATCCGGAGTACTTTTACAGCCCCGGTGGCGCAGTGGTCGGCCCGCAGTGGAACACGGTTCCGGGCGGATTCACCACCCGGTTCGTCTATGACAACAATGTGCCCGCCGGCAACCTATGGTACCACGACCACGCACTGGGCATCACCCGGCTGAACGTCTACGCTGGCATGGCGGGCTTCTACTTCGTCCGGGACGGGCTCGACACGGGCCGGACGGACAATCCACTGGGGTTGCCGGCCTGGCCCTACGAGAAGGCCTACGCCATCCAGGACCGCATGTTCTATAACGACGGCCGGCTATTCTACCCCGCGTTCCCCGGCGATCCCATGTGGGTCGACTTTATCCCGCCTGGTTACACCGGCCCCGTGCCGTCTGCGCTGGCCGAGTTCTTTGGCGACCACATGGTAGTGAACGGCAAGATCTGGCCCAAGGAAGACGTCGAGCCACGCAACTACCGTCTGCACTTGCTGAATGGCTCAGACAGCCGGTTCCTGGCCATCCGTTTCCGGGGCGTAGCAGCGGGAGCGGTCGACCTGCAAAATGCAGGCCAGCCCATCCCCTTCTGGGTCATCGGCAGTGACCAGGGCCTGGCGGCTGCAGCAACGCAAACGGACATGCTGTTGATCGGCCCAGGCGAACGCTTTGACGTGGTCCTGAACTTTGCCGATCCGGCTCTGCTTGGACAGCGGGTTATCATGGAGAACATTGCCGCGGATGCTCCCTTTGGTGGCAAGGCTCGGGGCCTCCGGCCGAGCTTTTTCCCCAATCGCCAGACCGACCGGATCATGGCCTTTGACGTGACACTGCCCTTGAATGGTGCTATCGCCGATGCGTTCAACCCGGCAGCCATCGGGGGCTATGTGCCCAGCGCGGCACCAGCAAGCATGGTACGCAGGGTGGCTCTGTTCGAGGGCATGGATGAGTATGGCCGGCTGCAGCCTCTCCTTGGCACAGCGGAGCCCACACCGGATGTAAATGGCAACCTGCTCAACGGGGCGATCCCCTGGCACATGGCTACGACCGAGAATCCGAGCGTAGGCGCAACAGAGATCTGGGAGATCTACAACAACACGCCTGACGCCCACCCGGTGCACCTGCACCTTGTCCACTTTGACATCGTGGACCGGCAAAAGTTCAAGGCGGACCTGGTTCCGCAGCCTGTGACCCAGCACAATGGGCAGTTAGGATCTGGGTTTGCGATGGCCAACATCAAGCTCAAAGGAAAACCTGAGCCCGCCTCAGGGGTGGAGATTGCACCCAAGGATATGGTCACCGCCCTCCCTGGCGAAGTGACGCGCATCAAGGCCACCTTTGACAAGCCAGGCCGCTACGTGTGGCACTGCCACATCCTGTCGCACGAAGATCACGAGATGATGCGTGTGCTGCACGTCGGACCAGTCGCCTAGGTCGTGTCCAGCAGCATCAGTCTGTCGGACTGATATCACAGCCCCTCAGCAGCGGGCGGCGCTCCGGTGGAGCGCCGCCCGCTTGTATTTTCCACGATCGCATCCTCGGGCTCCTATCCTTTTGACGAGGTTCTAGCCTATCCTTTCGGATAGGTCTAAACTAGACCAACGGACTCCACTTTTGGCGCTTACGGACAGGGCTCCAGGCTTGTATAATGAACATGCTCAAGTACGCGCGCAGGCATAGGCCTGGCGCTGATGTCTGGCGTGTACTGACACGTTATGGGACCGGCATCGTTTGTGCTTTCGAGGGACTATATTGGCACGACACGGCTGTCGGCGCGCTACCGGCCCTTCGAGACGAGCGTGGAAGAAGGGAGCGTAGAAAGATTGTGGACCGCCTAGCTTTAGCCTTCCACAACGAGCAGATACACGTGCTGCTGGCTGCAGAGCGGCCAGAGCTACGCTGGGCGCTGCGCACGGCCTTGAGCCAAGAGCGCAGTTTGACTGTGGCGGGCGAGGTTGCTTCCCTGCAGTGCCTGCTTTTTCTGGTCCGGACGGTGCAGCCGGACCTGATCCTGATGGAGTGGGAGCTGCCCGGCCATCCGGTGGAGGCGGTATTGGCCGCTCTGCAGATGCAAGACATGTGCGCCCGGCTGGTGGTCATCGGCCGGGACCCGCAGGCCAAAGAGGCGGCCCTGGCCGCCGGCGCCGATGCGTTCCTGAGCGAGGAGGAGCCAGCGGCACGGTTCCTCGAGGCATTGAGAGGGTTGGTACGAGACTGAACCCCCTCGTGCGCGATGAGTCCACGCCCATGGAAAGGAGGTTCCCCCGGAACGATCTCCTATGGAATGTCTACTAGCCCTTGACCCCATTGTCCGATTGCATGGTTACATACAGGCGAACCCGAGATGCGGGTCGCCGAGCAAGCAATCCAAACCCACATAAAGAGGAGGGAATACTGTGATAAACCGACGTCAATTTCTCAAACTAACCGCCGCGACGGGGGCCGGCCTGGCCGTGCCGTGGAGCATCAGCCGCAGTGGATCTGCCCCGTTGGGAGCTCTGCGTGCCTTTGCCCAAATACCGGGCGGCGGGCTGGCCCCGGGCGATGTGGGCAAGTTCGTGCTGCCGCTCGTCAAGCCGCCGGCCATGCCGGGTCAGTCCAACAAAAACAAGGATAAGTACAAGATCGGGGTAAGGCAGTTCTCGCAGCGTATCCTGTCGCCACCCCACCCTGAGACCACCGTGTGGAGTTACGGCTCCATCGACCACCCTGGCACGGTCGCCCAAGGCGGTACCTTTAACTATCCCGCCTTCACCATCGAAGCAAGCTGGAACAAGGAAGTACAGGCCTTGTGGCACAACGAGCTGGTCGATGCCAACGGCAACTACCTGCCCCACCTCCTGCCGGTGGACCCGACGCTGCACTGGGCCAACCCACCCGGCGGCCTAGGCGGCCGTGATACCCGTCCCAGCTTCAGCACAACCCCCGGTCCCTACACAGGGCCGGTGCCCATCGTTACACACGTCCACGGCGCACATACCACCGAGGATAGTGATGGCTATGCCGAGGCCTGGTACCTGCCGGCGGCCAACAACATCCCAGCAGGCTATGCCACCACGGGCACCTTCTTCGACTACTTCAGCGCGAAATATGGGCACAACTGGTCGCCAGGTACTGCATCCTTCAAGTACCCCAACGACCAGCGAGCCACCACACTCTGGTACCACGACCATACGCTGGGCATGACTCGCCTGAACGTCTATGCCGGACCGGCGGGCTTTTACTTGATCCGCGGCGGACCCGACGACAACGTCCTTGACAGCCGCGATAGCTCGGCAGCCATCCTGCCGGGCCCTGCTCCGGGAGTCGGAGACAATCCTCTGGGCGCATATGGCGAGATCCCCATCGTCGTTCAGGATCGCTCCTTCAATGCTGACGGCTCACTGTTCTACCCTGACAGCAGGACCTTCTTTGATGAGTTTGGCGGACCCTACATCCCCGACACGCCCGTCTCGCCCATCTGGAATCCCGAATTCTTTGGCAATATGATGGTAGTCAATGGCTTCACCTGGCCCTATCTGGAGGTCGAGCCGCGCCGCTACCGCTTCCGCCTGCTGAACGGCTGTAACTCCCGCTTCCTGATCCTGCAGTTCGAGCATCCGGGAGTGGAGGTATGGCAAATCGGCGCCGAGGGTGGCTTTCTGCCCGCGCCGGTGCGGCTGAACGATAATCCATACCCGGGCAGCACAGGCGGCGGAGCGACCGTGCTCATGGCCCTGGCCGAGCGAGCTGACATCATCGTGGACTTTAGCGCTGCGGCAGGCACATCCTTCCGGCTGCTCAACCTGGGTCCCGACGAGCCCTTCGGTGGTGGTGAGATTGGTCTGGACTTTGATCCAGCGGATCCGGGATCTACCGGCCAGGTTATGGAGTTCCGTGTATCGGCAGGGCCGGTGGCCGACCCGACCACCCCGCCCCAATACCTGCAACTGCCTGCGATCACACCGCTTGGCGCTGCGGGCACTACGCGATCCCTCAGTCTGAACGAGGAAGCCTACGAGGCGAATGGCTTTGAGGGCCCGACAGCTGCTCTCCTGGGAACGATGAACACGGGAACCGGCCAGCCGGCGCCGCTGCTCTGGAGCGACATCATCACCGAGAAC
>JAMJFU010000016.1:5009-34633 GCA_023544525.1 Anaerolineae bacterium
CCCGGCCCTGGGTGCCACCGAGGTCTGGGAGATGTACAACCTTACCGAAGACGCCCACCCGATCCACATCCACCTGGTGCAGTTCGAAGTGGTTGGGCGTGAGGCGTTCGGTGGTGGTCCCAGCGTGGCTGGCAGCAACGGACCACTGCCTTGGGAGACCGGCTTCAAGGACACCGTGATTTCCTACCCAGGGGAGATTACACGAGTCAAGGCACGGTTTGACTATGAAGGCTTCTACGTGTGGCACTGCCACATCGTCGAGCATGAGGACAACGAGATGATGCGGCCCTTCCATGTAGGGCCCATCCCGCCCGACGCCCCGGCGGCATAGAATCCAACAAGCTGGAGTCCCAGCCCCCATGGCGGGCGGCGCTCCCCTGAAGCGCCGCCCGCTCACGTGTGGCATTGCCCGTGCTGGTCTGCCACCAGGAAAGCACACTGGACCCGTCTCCTCCAGCCGCAGCTATTGACACCTTGCTACAGTCTGGAATTCGACGGAAACGTATTGATCCGAGCCCAGACTGGTCCAGTGTCTTGGCTGCCCTGGAGGTCGCTGCAGGCCGGCTGGTGTGGCGTGTCTGCATACAACCAAACCAATAAGAAAAGGAGAGAGCCCATGATCGACCGACGCAAGTTCCTCAAGATAAGCGGGGCTGCCGGCACCGGCATCTTTGTGCCGCGCAGCTGGTTCGCCTCCCGCCCCTTCTTCCAGCTCGAGCCGATGGATGTCGAGCTCATCCTCGACCCAGCGGGCATCCCCAAGTACCAGGATCCCATGGTCATCCCGCCGCCCATGCCCAGCGCCGGGACCACGCTCCTGCCAGACGGGAGCGAGGCCGACTATTACGAGATCGCCGTGCAGCAATTCCAACAGCAGATCCTGCCTTCTGCCATGTCGCTGCCGACGACGGTCTGGACCTACACCGCTGTGGGCCATCCGGAAACGCTCAACTACCCGGCCTTTACCATCGAAGCGCAGTACAACCGGCCAGTGCGGGTCAAGTGGATCAATGGCCTGGTTGATGGCAGCGGCAACTACCTGCCGCACATCCTGCCCGTCGACCAGACACTGCATTGGGCCAACCCGCCCGGCCCTCCCGACTCGGAGGCCGCGGTCCAGGATCCATACCTCGGTCCCGTGCCGATCGTGACCCACCTCCACGGTGCCCACGTCCACGACGAGAGCGACGGCTATACGGAGGCCTGGTACCTGCCTGCGGCCAACAACATCCCCGACTGGGTCAACTTTAGCGAAGGCAGCCTGTACGACCAGTTCAAAGCCAAGTTCGCCGCGCGCTGGGGCGTGGACTGGGAGCCGGGCACGGCCACCTTCCAGTATCCCAACGACCAGCGGGCCACGACGCTCTGGTACCACGACCACACGCTGGGCATGACGCGCAACAACGTCTATGCCGGACCCGCCGGCTTTTACCTGCTCCGTGGCGGGGACGACGACCTGCCGCCCGGCACCCTGCCCGGGCCCGCGCCTGCGCAGGGTGACCCACCGGGCATGGCCTACTACGAGATCCCGATCGTCATCCAGGACCGGACCTTTAACCAGAACGGCACCCTCTTCTATCCGGACAACCGCGCCTTCTTTGAGGGTCTGGAACCGGACCAGCTGCGCATCCCCTTCGAGCCCAGTACGCAGACGTGCGACGGCACCAAGAGCGACGTTTCGCCCGTCTGGAATCCCGAGTTCTTTGGCAATACGATGGTGGTCAACGGCCGCACCTGGCCCTACCTGGAGGTTGAACCACTCCGCTACCGCTTCCGCCTGCTCAACGGCTGCAACTCCCGCTTCCTGATCCTGCAGTTCGAGGACCCGAACGTGGAGGTGTGGCAGATCGGCGCCGACGGTGGCTTCCTGCCAGCACCAGTACTGCTCAACGACCATCTGTATCCGGGTAGTACAGGCGGTGCGACGGTGCTGATGGGTCCCGCTGAGCGAGCCGACGTTATCGTCGACTTTAGCGCCGCGGCCGGCACATCCCTCCGTCTGCTAAACCTAGGTCCCGACGAGCCCTTTGGTGGGGGCGAAATCGGAGTGGATTTCACTGCGGCAGATCCGACATCTACAGGGCAGGTCATGGAGTTCCGCGTTGGCGCCGGTCCCGCGATGGATCCAAGCACCCCGCCTGCCGAGCTGGTCCTGCCCACGATCACGTCCCTCGGCGATCCCGCCGTGATCCGGCGGCTGTCGTTGAACGAGGAGGTGTCTCACAACATCCGGGTGGTGACCGACCAGGACGGCAACCTGGTTATGGACTGCGACGACCCCGAGGCCGAGGTCTTTGGCCCGACAGAGGCTGTACTGGGTACGCTGGACAACGCCGGCTCGGCAGTTCCGCTGAGCTGGGGCAGACCCTTGACAGAGTCACCGCTGGCCGGCGAGACGGAGGTGTGGGAGCTGTACAACTTTACGGCGGACGCCCATCCCATCCATGTGCACATGGTCCAGTTCGAGATAGTCAATCGCCAGGCGCTGGCCACTGACGCCGAGGGCATGGCCACCCAGCCGGCGACGTTGGTCGGCGATCCCCTGCCACCCGAGAGCTGGGAGAGCGGCTGGAAGGATACGGTCATCGCCTATCCGGGCCAGGTGACGCGCATCAAGGCCAAATTCGACCTGACCGGGCTCTACGTGTGGCATTGCCACATCCTGGAGCACGAGGACAACGAGATGATGCGGCCCTTCCGTGTGATGCATCGCAACTATCTGCCGATCATAACCAACGAGTAGCAGGCACCCCCAGAGACCACCAGACCTCGGACAGACCAAGCGGCGGGGGCTCCTGGTAAGGAGCCCCCGCTTTGGGACCCACGCCCCAACCCAGGTTGGCAGAGCTCCAACGATGCCAACCATATCCAAAGGCAAGCCGTCCGTTGCACTTCACCAAGCGTGCTATAATCGGTGCAGAGAATTGGACAACGTCGCCCGTGCCTGTCAGGCAGACGAGCGCAAAGGCGCCCCCGCCTGCGGGAGGAGAGGAGTCTTGACCCTTTCCAGGGCCGCATCCTCGTTCCACCAAGAGAACTCCCCTCAGCTTCCCACTTCACAGTCTGGGCACGATATCGCATCCTGCTACCTCGGGTGATGACCAGGGCGAATGCCCGAGCGCTGGTCACGCCGGAGGCGCAGCATGGAGGAAGGAGGTGTGACATTGCATCACCGAGACCGCTAAAGGCACCGGGCGCGCGCCCGCCACCGGGCCTCTCCCGCTGAGTTCGGCCGTGGGTGGGACGCGAGGGTTCCGCCCGCAGCCACAGACGCCCAGGCGTTCATCTTGGACACCAAGTTCACAGGGCCAGATCCAGATGGCGATCTGGCTGGCCATCCATCATCGGTTCGCTTTCCACCAAGGAGGAAAACATGATCAATCGCAGGCAGTTTCTGAAGCTTGGTGCCGCGGCCGGGGCCGGCTTGGCCCTGCCGTGGAAGATCAGTATCCAGCGCGCCTTTGCGCAGATACCAGGGGGCACCCTGGATCCTGGTTCAATGGGCAAGTTCTCGACGCCCTTGGTGAAGCCGCCAGCCATGCCGGGCGATTTTAAGAACAACAAGGACAAGTACAAAATCGCCGTGAGGCAGTTCCAACAGCAGATTCTGCCGGAGGGCCTGCCGAAGACGACCGTCTGGAGCTACGGCTCCATCGACCACCCTGGTACCGTCGCCGACGGCGGCACCTTCAACTACCCCGCCTTTACCATCGAGGCCACCTGGAGCAAGGAGACGCAGGTCCAGTGGCGGAACGAGTTGATCGATGCCAACGGCAACTACCTGCCCCATCTCCTGCCGGTCGACCCTACGCTGCACTGGGCCAACCCGCCGGGCGGGCTAGCCGGCCGTGACAAACGCCCCAGCTACACCTCAACGCCTGGTCCATACACGGGACCGGTACCCATCGTCACCCACGTCCATGGGGCGCACACGACGGAAGACAGCGACGGGTACCCGGAGGCCTGGTACCTGCCCAACGCGGCCAACATCCCCGCAGACTATGCGCGCACCGGTACCTTCTATGACTACTTCAACGCCAAGTACGCCCACGGGTGGGCGTACGGCGACGCTACGTTCAAGTATACCAACGACCAGCGGGCCACCACCCTGTGGTACCACGACCACACCCTGGGCATGACGCGCCTGAACGTCTACGCCGGGCCTGCCGGCTACTACCTGATCCGCGGCGGACCCGATGACCAGGTCGGCGGCGTATTGCCCGGCCCTGCGCCAGGTGTCGGTGACGATCCCTTCGGAACCTACTACGAGATCCCGATCGTCATCCAGGACCGCTCTTTCAACGCCGACGGCTCGTTGTTCTACCCGGACAGCCGGACCTTCTTTGATGAGTATGCTGGACCCTACATCCCCGACACACCCATCGCGCCCATCTGGAATCCCGAGTTCTTTGGCAACATGATGGTCGTTAACGGCAACACTTGGCCTTATCTGAACGTCGAGCGGCGTCGATATCGCTTCCGCTTCCTCAACGGGTGCCAGTCTCGCTTCCTGCTGCTCAAAATGACCCAGAGCCCACGATCGGACAACGCGAGCTTTAACGCGGCTGAGGGGACATTCTGGCAGGTTGGCGCCGACGGCGGGTTCCTGCCTAGCGCCGTGCCGCTCGATGAGTTGTTGATCGCCCCGGCTGAGCGAGCCGACGTGATCATCGATTTTGCCCAGTTCCCGGTTGGGTCGGAGGTGTTCCTGGTCAACGATGGTCCCGACGCGCCGTTTGGAGGGATCGGCTTGGAGGATATCTCAGACTTTGGCTCGACTGGCCTAGTGATGAAGTTCATTGTTGGGGCTGGCCCGGCAACGGACCCCGCAACACATCCAGCAGACCTTCTGTTACCCGCAATCACGCCGCTGGCACCAGCAGGCAATACCCAGTCCCTGAGCCTGAACGAGGAGATGTATGAGGCGGCGGACATACCGGCGGCCGCTTTGCTGGGCACGTTTGATACGGGGACCGGCCAGACGACACCGCTGTTGTGGATGGCACCTATCACGGAGAACCCGGCCGTAGGCGCAACCGAGGTCTGGGAGCTGTACAACTTGACCGAAGACGCCCACCCTATCCACGTCCACCTTGTGCAGTTTGAGATTGTGGGCCGTGAGCCATTCGGTGGCGGCACTAGCATTGCCGGCAGCAACGATCCCCAGGCCTGGGAAACCGGCTTGAAGGACACCCTAATCGCCTATCCGGGTGAGATCACACGCATCAAGGCACGCTTCGACACGGCAGGCCTGTTCGTCTGGCACTGCCACATCCTCGAGCATGAGGACAACGAGATGATGCGGCCCTACCACGTGGGGCCAAGGCCTGCGGACTTGCCAGCTCCATAGCAGCCTTGGGGCTTTTGCCTCCTCCCACCGGCGGGCGGCGCTCTATCCGAGCGCCGCCCGCTGTGCTATACCTGCCGTTCCTTCCACTTCCCGCGCAGAAACCAGCCGGCAAAGATTAGGCCATTCGCCAGGTTGGCGGCGCTGACGCCGACCCACAAGCCCGTGGTGCCCCAACCGGCCAGCTGCGACAGCAGCCAGGCCAGCGGGATCTGCACGCCCCACAGGGTGCCGAGGTTGATGAACATGGCTGGTGCGGTGTCGCCCGCGCCGTCGAAAGCGCGCGCCAGAACGGCACCCACGGCACTGCCCAGGTAACCGATGGCGAAAATGCGCAGGGCCTGGGCGCCGAGGGCTACGACCTGAGGGCTATCGTCAAAGACCCTTACCAGCGGCTCGGCCAGGGGCACGATGGCAGCGACGCAGGCCAGCATGAGGGCCAGGTTGTAGCCGGCGATCAGCCAGGCACTGCGCGCAGCGCGATCTGGCTTGCCGGCCCCCAGGTTCTGGCCCACGAGGGTAGCAGCGGCGTTGCCCAGGCCAAAGCCGGGCACAAAGACGGTCATAAAGACCCTGGCAGCCACGCCGTAGGCGGCCACGGCATAAGTGCCATAGAGGGCCACGATACCCAGCAGGGTGGCGCGGCTGAAGCTACGCAGGGTCATCTGCACCGTGCTGGGCAGGGAGATGCGAAAGATGCGAGCCATGAGGGGCAGGTCGACCCGCAGGTGGCGCAGGTCAAGGCGCACGCGGGCCCGGCCCGAGAGCAGGACACCCAACTGGCCCAGGAAGCCCAGCCACTGGGAGCCGACGAGGGACAGGGCTGCCCCCGCAACACCCAGAGCTGGCAATGGCCCCCAGCCAAAGATGAGCACTGGTTCCACCAGCAGGCCCACACCGTAGCCCACCAGGCGCAGGATCAAGGCCAGCCGTGCCTCACCGGCACCCCGCAGCAGCGAATTGACGATGGGCACCATCAGAAAGCCGGGCAAGCCGATGAAGGTGACCTGCAGGAAGAGCAGGGCCTGGGGCATGACGCGCGCCTCGGTGCCCAGCAGCCGCAGGAGGTCCTCAGACAGCAGGTAGCCGATCAGGCTCAGTATCGTAGCCAACCCCAGCGCCAGCAGCATGGCCTGCAGGGTGGCGTGGTTCGCGCCTTCCTCGTCCCCTTCGCCGACGCGCCGGGCGACCACGGCCAGCCCGCCGATGCCCTGGCCCATGGCCAGGCCACTGAGCGCCCAGCGCACATTCTCGCCAATGGTGATGGCCGCCAGGCTGTCGGCCCCCAGCTTGCCGACCCAAAACATGTCGGCCAGGCGGTAGAGGCTGACCAGGCCCATCTCCAGGACCATGGGCACGGCCAGCAGCCAGATGTTGCGGTGCAGGCTGCCGGCGGTATAGTCACGCCCACTGGTGTGGTTGCGGCGGCTGCCGGCCGGGGCCCGTGCGGCGGTGTGCTCGGTCACAGCGCAGCCGCCTGAACGCGGCTGCGCAGGATGGCGGTGCGGGACAGGAACTGCAGGTCGGGCCTGTGCGGTTGCCGTGGAACCATAATCTCTCCCGGCCACGGGTGGGCCGCGATAGACTATATCACAGGCGGGCGAGGGTGACAAGTCCCAGGCTTACGGCCGGGGCTGAACAGCTGAGCAGGATGAGGATAGGTGTGGCGTATAGAGGGCCTGCTGTCCGACCCCGACGAACTGGAGAAGGCACAGGAGGCCCAGGCTGGGCCGGGGGCGGACGCCGCACAGAAGGCAATGGTCTCGGAGCAGTTGGCACCTTGAGCCCGAGGTCCGCACCCTTCCGCTCCAGAGCGTGGGGTGTGCCGCGGCCTGGTGGGGGACTTCCGGCCTGGCAGGCAAAGGCTCTAGGGCACCGTGGCAGCCCCGGCCACCCCGCCTGGTAGGGCACTCCCGGAAAGAGCCTTTGGCGCCACCACCGGGCGGCGCTGGGAGTCGCCTGGTCGCTGAATGGCGGACAGCAGCTCCTCGAGCCCGCATCCTTTCAGGAGATACTGATCGGCGCCGGCCGCCAGGGCAGCAGCCTGGCAGCCGGCGTGGACGGTAAGCGCAATGACCCGTACCTGGGGCCACCTGTGCTTGATGCAGCGGGTGGCCTCCAGGCCATCACAGACCGGCATCTGGAGGTCCATGAGCACCACCTCGGGCTGCAGTACCTCCACAAGCTCCAGCGCCTCACAGCCATCCTGGGCTTCACCGACCAATTCCATGCCGGGCCAGGTACTGAGCAGGATCCGGAGTGCCCTGCGTGAGAAGGCGTGATCGTCCGCGATCAGCACCCGGGTGCGCCGCTCGATCGAGCCGTCCATCGTTGGGCCCGAGGCCTCAAGATAACATCCGCAGTTCAGACTCGACAGACGCCGGTCGAGACGCGCGTTGCCACTGTGGCCAACCGGAGCCCTTAGGAGCCCGCCTGGCTGCCTGCCGACCGGGGCCTGCGGGCAGTGGTCTCGTGGCCGTAGCGCTCCTGGAGGCGCTGCCCCCAGGAGGTCAGACGACGGCCCACCGAGGTCAGCAAGTGGGAGTAGAAAGGCTGGCTCCCCGCGCGCGCGGACCGGGCCAGGCGTCGCAGCCGGTTACGGTCCGCCTCGCGGTGTGCCTGTTGGACATTCTGCTGCATGCTTCGCTCTGCTATGTGCCAGGTATCCAGACCAAACTCACTCATCTCAGACGCCCTCCTTCCAGATTTCCTGGAACCATCATAGCAGATGCGGGCCCACCTGTCATCCACTGGACGTCCAATCAGCGTACATCCAGAGGCCACTTTATCCCTGGCCTTCATCAACGCGGTGCGGAGGCTATCCTACAAATGTTGTAGACGGGGTTAGCTGTGGGTGGAATCGTCCAGGGAGGCCAGCCCCTCACGCAGGGCATAGAGGGCAGCCTGGGTGCGGGAGGCCAGGTGCAGCTTGCTCAGCATGTTGCTGACGTGGCTCCGGACTGTGGTCTCGGAGATGAAAAGCAGCCCGGCGATCTGCTGGTTGCCCTGACCTTGCGCCACTAACCGCAGTACCTCGAGCTCCCGGGGTGTGAGCGGATCGGCGGTCGGTGGGCGCTCAGAGGGCCCGGACAGCTCTAGCAGTACCTTGCGGGCGATGACAGGATGGAGCGAGGACTCGCCGCTATACACTTCGCGGATGGCCTGGATCAGCTCGTCGGGACCCGAGTCCTTCAGATGGTAGCCCAGGGCACCGGCCTTGATCGCTGGAAAGATCTTGTCCTCGGTAGAGAAGGAGGTCAAGACCAGGATGCGCGTCTCTGGCTGTTCGGCCTGGATACGCTCGATGGCCTCGATGCCATCCATCTCGGGCATGACCAGGTCCATGAGCACGACATCGGGCCGCTGCTCCTTGACACGCGCGATTGCCTCCCGCCCGTCTGCGGCTTCGCCCACGACCTCGATATCGGGGACGTTGCGCAGCACGGCACGGATCCCTTTGCGGACAATGGTGTGGTCGTCGGCAATGACCAACCGGATCGGACGGCTCATACCGGTACCTCCACGACTACCCTGGTCCCACCCCCCGCTGGCCTGGTGATCTCTAGCTTGCCCCCCAGCTCTTCCGCCCGCTCCGCCATGGCCGGCATGCCCATGCCCCCCTTCTGCACCGCTCCGGGATCGAAGCCGACGCCGTCGTCGACGATCTCCAGAACAGCCCGGTTGGCCTGCGCGTCGCGGCAGAGATGGACCTTGACGCTGCTGGCCTGGGCATGCTTGAGCGTATTGTTAAGCGCCTCGCGCGCGATGCGATAGAGCCCTTCCTCGACCTAGGGTGGCAGGCGGTCCTCAAAGCCGGCTACGAACTCGGTCCTTAAGCCCGCCCGGCCCTCCACCGTCTGGATGCGGGTCTGCAGGGCAATCCTCTATATCTGGACCTCTCTGGCCACGGCGATTATCAGCAGACCAAGGCCGCCGGCCCAGTAAGCCCAGTCGCCAAGGCTGGGCTTCCATTCTTTGCCCTCGATCCGGGAGACGCGCGTGAGCCCGTGTTGCTGCCAGAGTGCCCAGTTCCGGGAGGCCTCGTAGCCTGCTGTATAGGCCAGCAGTTCAGTGAAACCTGTCCGTGTCCAGAGGACTGACAGCGAGACAGGGACCCTCGCTCCGGCGAATACAAAAGAGTTCGTGCCCAACAGGACGCCGTAGAGCAGCCAGAAGACCGGCAAGACGTACAGACCGCCCGGCACTTTGCCCACCCGAAACAGGTTCATGAACTGGGTGCCCAAGAAGGGCAGGATGAGGTTCGCCAGGAATACGCGCGCGAACGTGAACTCGCCGACGCGGGCTCCGAAGAGACGGGTGAAAAGCGAACGAAAGATCCCTTCTGGCAGGAGGAGCGCGGTCAAACCCCACGCTGCGTACATCAGCGCGGTGAGGACAGCGACGGTTGCGGCAAATCGCAGGAATCGTCTCAGAATCACCACCTCCTCATTCCACGGCGAGGGCACCACCGAATGGCAGGGACACGGGCAGACCCATCGGCACACCTTCGCAAGCCGGTACGGAGCATCATCGGCTTTGTCGCAAAGGCGAATCCCGGATGGCCAAAGGCAAATAGAGCCGCCAGAATGGGCCGGCTGGCACGGCGATCTCTGTGCTCTCCATGACGACGTCGGGCACGTTCCAGCCCCGCGCATCCTGCTCGGCCTCGAACAGGCGACGGAAGCGCAGCTCGGCGCTGACCGTGATCGTTCCGCCCGCTGCGGGCACAGCGAAGGCGTAGGTTGAGATGTCGTGACCAAAGGCCGGTAAGCGATTGTCGCTTTCGATGAACGTCTGCTTCCAGTAGCTAACCACAGGCGACTCGCCGCTGGCAGCGTCGCGCAGCACCTTGGCAAAGGCCTTGCCGGGCCGGCCGGCCTGATCGCCGCCCCAGTCTGGCACGGTTGGGCCGCTGACCTGAGGCAGCGGCCGCCCTTCAGCGTCGACGGCTGTGAGCACCAGGATCATGTGCCGGCCAGGATGATCGGTGGGCACGTGATGCCCGGCCGCCACGTTGACCAGGTCGACCGTGGCGCGCACAATGCCGATCCGCGGCTCGACGGTCAGGGTCAGGGCCACGGTATTCTGGAGCAGGTCCTCGCTGGCGGCACCGGGCATGCTGTGCGCGTGGATCGTCAGCGGGTCGCGCTCCACACCACCATTTCCCTCTGCGACGTTGGTCAGGATCCCATCGGGCGGCATGTGGCAGGCCTGGCACTCGATGCCCAGAGCTGGATAGGCACTCTCCTGCCACTCGCGGAAGGACTGGTAGATCGGTGTTCCCCAGAAACTGAACTGGTGGCAGGGGGCGCACCACTGGCTGCGCGTGATGAGGGGCAGGTAGGTGTCCTCCTCGGGCACGTTGTCGTCATCGAAGGATCCGAAGAAGAGCTGGTAACGCTCCGACTCGGGAAAGGGTCGCCGGACATCCATCGACAGCACGCCAGGTGCGTTCAGGTAGGGCCGGCCGGTCGCCGGGTCGAGGTAGACATCCGCTACCTTGTGGCAAAAGTCACAGTGGATGCCATAGTCGCGGTCCACGCCTTCGAGGAGGTCCATGTCGGTGGCAAAGGGTGCATCCACGGCGGCACCTGGCGCATGACACGTGGCACAGTTTCCGGCCGTGCCCGGGAAGTCGAGTTTGTAGCCAGGCGAAAGGACTTCCGTGGCGGTCAGGTCGGTGCCGTTGTACAGTGAGAAGAAGCGCGGATTAGTGCCCGCTCCGGCGTGCAGGTCGTTGTCCAGCCAGATCTGTGTGACCGCCTCTTTGCAGCTGGCGCAGGAATTCTCGCCAGCCGGGGCGATCCAGGGATAGTCCGGGTTGTCGTTGGTCTGGTACAGACGAAGGGTCAGGCCAATGCCAGATGCCGGCGGGACCACACCTTCGACCTTGGCGCAGTAATAGGTATGCTTCCAGGCACTGACGGTGACGGGCACCCCTTCGACCAGTCCTCCGAGGGTGAAGGTCCCGTCAGCGGCCGTGACGGTGCTGTTGGTCGTAGCCTGGACGCGGACAGTAGCGCCCCCAACTGGGCCGTGGGCATCGACGACCCAGCCGGTCAGCTCCGAGGTGGCAACTGGTGCAGCCGCCACGGTGATTGCCAAGGCGGCCAGCCCCAGCACCAGGGCCAGCAGCACTAGCCCGGCCGGTATCCGATCAGTCGCTCTGGACATCAGCTAGCCCCTTTTCACGGCGATCGCCGTACCACGAGCGGCAGGTAGACCTGGCGCATCTCCCCCTGCACGTCGTTGTCCACAAAGACCTCCTCGCCAATGAGGGTCACCGATGCTGCCCGGGGCGGGCCGCTGCCCACCGCCAGGAGGCGGATGGATACCTCGTCGGATAGCCCCTCCCAGATGCCCTCGTGGGCCGTCAGGCTGAGCATCGGGAAGCGCGTGTGCAGGGCCTCGGCGTCGTAGATGAGGGTGAAGAAGCCGCCCGTGGCTGGTGCCACCGTGCCCTGGTCCATGACGATGCCCTTGTCATGGATGCTATAGTGCAGCGCCGTGGTGCCCGCCGGGGCGATGCCCTGGATGGCTATGGGTTCGATCCCTCCCGCCGGCCACGTGATAAAGCCGGGCGCCGGGGAGGTGATGAACAGCCGGGGCGCGTCCGGTTCGACGACGTAGAATTCGTAGCGGCCGGTCGTGCCAAGCACAGTGCCCCTGTTGTTGATTTCCGGGGGGGTGCTAGTAGGCGGGTACAGCCGGTCATGCAGCACGGCGACGTCCACCGTCCAGCGGCCGGCCTCCTCGGCGACAAAGTCAAAGGCCGGGTCGTACAGCGTGCCGATCTGGTTGGCGTGCCACTGGCCCACGTGCTCCACGCCGCTGGGTGCCGTGACCGTCACGGTCACGCTGCTGTCGAGCGGCGGCCCGACGTGGCCCGCAAAAGCGATGACCTCGCCCAGCTCCAGCACGTCGCCGGGACGGACGCCCTTGGGCAGGAAGAGCATGTCGATCTCCTGGCCGTCGAGGGTCAGGATCGGCCCGCCGTTGATGCCGCCGGCGGCGCCCTGGAACGGCGCAGTGACCCGCGCGCAGCCAAAGTCATCACAGCCATGGGGCAGCAGCACCCACAACGAGGAATAGATGGCGTACTCGGTGACCGGATCGGTCTCGGAGGTGGTGCGCAGCACGATCCCGCCGAACTCCCACTTCATGTCGCCTGGTTGGTCGCCGTCGGCCGGCTCGGCGATCTGGTAACCGTAGGTATCGTTGAAACGCCAGTAGGCGGTGCCCATATTGTCCTCCGAGATCAGCTCCCGGACCCGAACGTCGGGGCGCTGGGACGAACCGTACCAGTAGCCCCACAGGTCGATCTCCTCGGGATAGGCCTCCGGATGCCGGCCGGTACGCGTGGTGATGAACACCGGCGCCTCGCCGATGTTGATGCGCTGCTCCAAGCCGGCGGGACTGATGTCAAGCGGCGGCCAGCGAAAGCCATTTGTAGCCCGGGGATAGTGGTCCCGGATCAGTTCATAGAGTCGCTTGTCGCCGGTCTGGTCCTCGAAGGTCAGGATGGTGTGGATCGAGTCACCCTTGAACGGCTGATCGGGGGTTTCGTCGCCCCAGTGGATGTCGCCGGAGAAATAGGGATAGTAGTTCTCCGTACCAAGCAGGTGGGATTTGTCGTCGACCAGGTCCTGGTTGCGGAACCAGGGGGGCATAGACTCGTCAATGGTATCGCTGCTGTAATCCATGCCCCGCCGCCCGCGCGCCTTGAGGGGCGGGCTGGGGCCGGCGACCACGCCGCCCCAGGTCATCGAGCCGAACCAGACCTCTCCACCAGGCGCATGGTACTCGGCCCTGATGTCCACGCGATATTCGCCCGGATCGTCGAAGCGGAACGGGTTGCCGAGGGGCGCCTGGAAGTATCCAAAACGGTTGGCCTGCCCGGAGATGGTGCGGGTGATCACGCCCGTCGAATAGGGCATGTGCACCAGGTCAATGGTTACGTGAGCCGGGACCGGGGGAAAGACGTGTAAGCCAGCCGGGAAGTGATCCCCGACCACGAAAGGCGTGGTCGGCAGCAGGGCGGGATCCAGGTCGAGGACGTGGGCGACCATCACCTCATAAGTGCTCTCCAGGCTGTAAGGGTTGCCGAACACGTCGTGCACGGTCCCATGCAGGTTGATGACATGCCAGCCCTCCTGTCCAAAGGCATAGGCGAACGCGTCATCGTGGTTGTACAGGTGGTAAAGATCGCCGATATGGCCAGTAGCCACATCGATTTCCGCGCCACCCGGCGTGGTGGGTGTCCGTACCGAGGACTGCTGGATCAGTGCCGGGCCCAGCACGTCTGTCTGGCCATCGGGGCGGTGGATCTCGACAGACATCTCGCCCGACGGCAATTGCAGCGGGACGTGCGGGGGTGGTGCCAGGCGACGGTCGGTGTTGCTCAACCAGGCAGCACCCGGCTCCAGGTGGTAGAGGATCGGCTCTCCGCTGCGCGCGTCCAGGCGAGGTACCACGGCTGCCTGGGCAGGAGTCGTCACCCGGTTGACCATCACGTGTCGTTGGATATCCTGGGCCGCAGCGACGCCACGTCCGCCATTGAGCAGCTCATCCCCAAAGAGCGTCCACGGGATGCGTGGCGGGGCGGCATCACCCACCTTCAAGATGGGCAGGCCCTTGGCCACCTCGGCCTCGTGCTGCCAGACCACGGCCTGGGGCACCTGGTCGCTCAGCGCGATCTGCGGATTGAACATGAACGTGGGCCGGTAGTAACCCTCGCGTAGATCTCCTGGGATGGCGAAGGATAGCTCCAGATCGGCGGCCATCACGTTTGGGTGCAGGCAGCTGCTCTCGAAAGACAGGGACTCGCCTGTGGCGATGGCAGGCACGGGGCCCTCGTGCTCGATGGGCAGCCCGGTGGGGGTGAACAAGAAGGCATCGAACCAGATCACCCAGGGCTTGGCGGTACCGCTGCCGCCGAACATCTCCTGGAGCTCGAGGTTGATCAGAAGCGTCTGGGTGAATCCTTCCACGCAGCTCAATGCCGGGGAGGTGGCACGCATATGCAGCGTCAATTCCACCGTCTCGCCGTGCTCCACCTGCAGGCGCCAGTCGCCCGGGTGATCGGGCACGGTCAAGTCGCCCGACATAAACCAGCCTGCCCATTGCTTGGGGGCTGCCAGCGACGAGAACGCACCCACAGTGTGAAAACTCTGGGTCTCACCGGCGGCCGGCTCAGGACCGCCTACATAGAGGACGGCACCGGGCAGGGGATTCAGGTTGTCGACCGTCCCATCGGCCACGGCGCTGACCGCCATCTGCCAGAACAGAGGGATGCGCTGGGTGTTGGTCTCGTACTTGACCAGCAGCGACGAGCCGGGCGGGGCGAAAAGTGTGGCCTGGAACCCGCCATTGACGTCCGCCGTGGTGCTGATCACGTTGTGCGCGTCCAGGTTGACGATCACGACGGCAGCCTCGGGCGGCACCGCGCCGGGCACAGCGGTCACCAGAGCATAGCCGGCATCATCAGGGTTGCCCACGCTGATCTTGCTCACATCCGGCGGCGTGACAGGATAAGGCGATGACAACGCCTGACGGTCGCCGGCCGCGGGCGCAGTCGTGGCGATCAGGGCGATGCCCAGCAGAAAGCCGATCAACAGCATCTTGACCCATAACCTGATACTCACCTTGTGTACCTCCTTCCGCGCCAGCAGTGACAGCTTCTGCCACTGTCATAGCGGTCCCCCTGCCAGCCGGCGCCCTGACCTCAGGGAGCCAGAGCAAAAATCGACCGACATGCTGATTACTGATAGGGCAACGCCCAGAGAAAGGCGATCAGATCGCCCAGTTCTTGCTCCGACAGGTGCGACGTGGTGCCATGCTCGTCGTCGGGGTTCTTCACAGTCAACACCTCGCCCAGCGTGGCCGCGCTCCCGTCGTGCAGGAAAGGCGCGGCATCGTAGAGGAAACGCAGCGTGGGTGTATCGATCACGGGCCCGAACCACTCGCCGGGCCCATCGGCCGTGCCCACGTCATGTTGCAGCAGGTCGGTATAAAGCGGTGCCGGGTGGCAGTCTGCACAGCCGGTACTGGCCGATTCGAAGAGGGCCTTGCCGCGCAGCTCGGCCGGGCCAAGGCTGTGGGCGCGAGGCGGCAGGCCCAGGCTATCGATGAACATTGCCAGGCAATCGAGGTCATAGGAGCGGCCCTGATTGGGCTCGCCCAGGGTGGGGTGCATGTCGCCCTCGATCAGGCCGGTGCCAAACTGCTCGAACCGCACGCTGAACTCGGAATCGGCCGACTCGTCCCACTCGGCAGACCAGCGCAGCGGGTAGGTCTCGATCATGCCCAGCAGGCTGGTGGTGTTGCGGGTGACAACCGCCTCCTCCCCAGGTGGCACCGGGTCCAGGTATTGGAGCTTCCAGGTACGGCCATCGAGCTCGCCCTCCACGTGGCAGGTGTTGCAGCTGATCCAGCGCGCCTGGGCCAGCTCCCGCTCGGCGCTGGAGAAGAACAGGCGCTTCCCGCGCAGCAGGCATGGCGGCAGGGGCAAGGTGGTCGCTGTGATCGTCGCCGTGACCGTGTAGGCCTGGGTGTCGATGACACTGACTGTGCCGGCCAACGCATTGTCGACGTAGGCCACAGAGCCATCGGGACTGAGGACTATGCCCCGTGGATTGTCGCCCACGAGGATGTGTGCGGTGCGGACGGGCACTTTCGGTACGCTGATGTCGATGACCGAGACGTCATTGCTGGCGGCGTTGACCACCCACAGTTCGGTGCCGGCACGGGCCAGGGTTGCGGCCCACGGCAGGCCCACCGGCTGGTCTGTCTCGGGCAGCGAGATCTTTTCAGCGGTCACATGGGTGCTGGTCTCCAGATCCAGAACCGACACCTGGGGAAAGACCGTCGTATCGAACGCTGTGTTGTAGCCCTGGCCGTTGGCCATAGTCTGGGGCAGGTAGGCCCGCGTCCCGGCGGCATTGATGACGACGCCGGGTGCGGGCGCGACGTTGGACCAGGTGGGGATTTGGGATTGGAGATCAGATATTAGAGACTGGGAACGGGAAGCAGTGTTCACCGAACGCGTCCCTTGCCCCTTAAGGACTGTGGGCAGGTAGGTACGGTAGGCCTGAACCCAGAACAGAGTCACCTCGCCGCTGAGCAGATGGGTGACGAGAAGTCGCTTGCCATCCGAGGTAAAAGCCAGGCCGTACGGCCGGTCGAGGGTGGGCAGCAGGGACCAGGTCTGGAGCGTGGCGGCATCGACCAGGCGCACCTGGTCTGCACCCAGCTCGGCCACTGCCACGAGCCGGCCATCGGGAGACACGGCCACGCCTACCGGCCGGTCCCCCGCGGGGAGAGAATCCAGGCAGGCGCCGGCATCGAGATCGATGACCGATACCTCGTCAGAGCCCTGGTTGGCCACGTAGGCCAGACCACCGTCCGGGGCGATGGCCACGCTGCGGGGATCCAGGCCGACCGGGATCTCGGCGATGACAACCTGTGCTGCAGTGTCGACGAGGGTGATTGTATTCGAATCGGAGTTGGTGACGATCAGGGTAGAGCCGTCGGGGCTCAGCGCAATGCTGGAAGCGGCGAACCTGTGAGTTGGCGAGGCGCGAGAGTTGGCCGGAGCGGCAGGGCACAGTAGCAGCGCCACTACAACTGCGAACGACAGAACGGTGCCTCGACGCATAGCACGCTCCCTTCCAGGCAACACAGCCCCGCCAATCCTCACCGGCCACCGGACCGGACTATCATAGCAGATTTCAGCCTATGGCGCAAGCACCTGCTCTACGGCTTGAACGCGATTTCACCCACCCTGGCCAAGTACCAGGAGAGGCAGGGAGAGAGCTGCCTCTCCCACCCACCCACGGCGGCAATCCGCAGGGTACATGGATCAACTGCTATGCACAGCTCCTGGCTAGCAGAAGCCTGCCTCGCACAGACCGAGGAACTCGCCCCAGTAAAGCCACCAGCCGATGTACAACAGCGAGGCCAGCCCACAGCTCACCAGCAAGAAAGCCAGCAGTGGCTGCTGGCTGAGCCTCTTCCTCCCCCAGACGAGGCCGATGAGGGTTAGCGCCAGGCAGAAGGGCAAACCGATCGGCACCGTGTTACCCTCTACGGTGATGGCAAAGAGGGTAAAGCCATAGATCACGCCAGCCAGGATGGTCGCCCACCAGGCGGTCGTCGCCCCGGCGGGCTGGCGCCATTCACGGACGACGAGCAAAGCCGCCAGGCCCAAGACGCCGATGTGCCAGACATAATGGCTCAAGAACTCGTCGTAGAAGTGGGTCAGGCGGTAGATGTCGTTTCCGTCCAGATCGATCAGCCCGCTGCGCGCCAGGCCATCCATGAGGTTGCTGATCGAGTTGGCCGAGAGGTGCATTCCGTGGCCCTCTGCCCAGAAGCCGGCCAGCACCAGAAAGCCGATCCACTCGCCCAGGCCGGCGGTTTCTCGGGCCGCATACCAAAACAGCAGGCCATAGAGGGGGACCAGCACCAGGGGCGCCAGCAGGTCAAAGGCATCCTGGTAGCTCATCAACGGATAGAGAGGGAACGCGATCCTCAGGAACACCAGCAGAATGAAGAAGACGAGGGACAGTACGGCAAAGAGCAGGGTCCAGACTGACAGTCGCTTCATCTCAACCTCCCGACATACCTTCTTGAGAACAGCCTTCGTTCACCTTTTCGCTCCCGTAATGGGCGGAGCAGGTCCCCCGGGATGGACAGCCGGAGGGTACCGTGCTTCGACGAGGGCGAAGGGACGAGCGTGATGGCTTGGCTGGTGCACGCGAGCCCTCCCGGCTTCTTTCTTCTCTAGGCATTAGCAGTAAGAACAACAGGAAGAACAGGCCCGTAAGGAGAGCCGAAACCCAGATGAACGCACTGGATACCCCACCGTAATCCCCATGACGACAATGACGAGCGTAGGTAAGGCGTTATCGACGAGCCCTGCCTTAACGATCGCTACGTTGTGACGGGGGTCTTTTGCATTGAAACCATCATCATCTCGCGGCAATCTCGCCAGAACACCGAGGAGTGTTCGACGTTAATCGGCAGGCCGGATTGCTCCAGCACCCCGCGCAAGCCGCCGCCGGCAAGAAATGCCTGAAAGTTGGCATAGTGGTCGCGTCCAAATGTCGCTTCCACGATGCGAATGCCCATCCCGCCAGCGTTGTTCGGAAGTGGAACTGCCGAGTCAGTGAAGATGCCCCTCTTAGCAAGGCGCAGTGCTTCAGATACCACACGGACCTGCTGTGACCAGGACAGTTCATGCATGATCATCAGCATCGTGGCGTAATCAAAAGAACCATCTCCGAAGGCGCTCAAGTCAGTAGCATCTTCATGGACGAACGTCACATCATGAAAAGGATTGGACTTTCGGGCGAATTCCAGCATGCGAAGTGAAAGGTCAAGGCCTACCACGCGGCAGTGTTTCTGTGACCTGAGCGCGAAGCACAGCTCGCCGGTACCACAGCCTATGTCCAGGACCGATGATCCTTCGGCGACGAGGTCTGCGGTTGCCTGACGGGCTTCGGCTAGTTGGGGATCGAAGAGTCTGTGGTAGATAGCCCCATAGTAGGGCAAGCTCTTGTCTTCTGGCATGGCGAAATCTCCTCTTGCTTGCAACACTTACGGCCCTATACACGCCCACTCATCATCGGATACGTCACTGGGGTAGCCTTTTCTGTCCATGTCCCGAGTCTGCCACACTCAGGGCTAAGACTGCATAACAGGCTCTAAGCCTCCATGCAGGCCTTCAGGTTGGCCAGGAAGGTCTCTGCCTGGTGCTCGTTCAGCTTATGGATGATCGGCTCGGCCAGCCGGTTCAGGGCAGCCGTCGGGATGGTATACTCAACACTCACGGTCACCCGCGTGCTACCATCCTCCGGCTGGTAGGTCCAGACGAAGGTACCGGGGACGCCACCCACGTTCTTGTCGACGATGCGCTGGTCCTTCACGAACTCGATCCACTCCGCGCGCCCCTCGAAACGCAGCCCGCCCATCTTGTAGATCCAGTCGTAGCTGTAGCCGCCGTTGGGCAGGGGCTCTACGTTCTTGATTTCGAGCAGGCTGGGCCAGATCTTTAGCAGGTTGTGCGGCTCAGCCATGAAGGCGAAAACCTTTTCCACTGGAGCATGAATGAGGCCGGACTTTTCGATTCTGTCCATTGGATTGCCACCTCACTTTGCGATAGTTGCTGCCCTGGCTGCCAACAGATTAGCATAAGGGTGGCTACAAACTGGCTACAGAAACGATTGTCAGCATAATGTGACCGGTCCGGGTCGCGCAGCTCCTTTCCCCGTTGTGCTCCTGGTGATGTCAGTATACTCCGGATCCGCCTGCCCCTAACAGCCACTTCCTGCCCCAAATCTGCCTGTTGCTGCCGATACTGACATCGCGCGCCTGCGCTGTCCAGAGACCACATGCGGGTGACCTGGACGTATGGTACGGAACGATGGTCGGAACTACGGTGCCCAGTCCCAGAGCACGCGGGTTTGATGGCTTCTTCTGGCCCGGCCAGAGCTCAGCACAGATACGGCTACAAAGTGCAGGGATCCGTGGGTAGTGAGCAGTGGGTGGTCGGTTAGTGGACGGGACGCAGAGAGCAGGTGGCAGGGAGCCGAGGGCAGTTATTAGGGAGGCATGGGTAGTGGGGTTTAGGGTTGGTCGGTTCTTGATCGGTAGGTACGGCGCTGGGTTGGGTCGGGGATGAGGGCGGCCTTGGCCTGGATGGCATCTTGGGCGCGTCGTTCGTAGACGGCAGCGGCCTCATCCTGGGACAGGGCGCGCAGGACGAGGGCGTGTACCCGGCAGGCTGCCTCGCCGCCGATCCAGGCCTGGCCCGCTTGCGGGGCGAGGCGGACGGCGCGCTGGGTGTGTTCCAGGGCCGAGGAGAGATCGCCCAGGGCCAGGAGGACCCGGCCCACCTCTACTTCGGCCCACATCTGACAGCCGGCCAGGTCGATCTGCTGTGCGATGCCCACCGCTTCATCAGCCAAGGCCAGCGCGCGCCGCAGATGACCAGACCGCCTCTCCAGGCCGGCCATTCCAGCCAACCCGGCAGCCAGGCATTCGCCAGCCTGGCAGTCCCGGGCAACCGACAGGCCCTCTCCCAGGTGCCGTCGAGCAAGGGACAGACGCGCCTCTGCCAGGTCCAGCAGGCCGAGCTGGATCAAAGTCTCGGCTGTGCGCCGCCGGTGGCCGGTCGCCCGGGCCCGTTGCAGGGCGCGCTCCAGCCAGTAGCGGCTCTGCACGTACTCGCCCAGATGGCAGAGGGCCAGCCCCAGGCCGGCCTCCGCCGTCGCGATGACGTGCTCGCTGTGGGTCGCCTGCTGTATCCCCAGAACCACTTCATAGTGGGCGGCCGCGGCCGCATAGTCGCCCCCGTCAAGGTCCATGCTTCCCAGATGGGCCATGCCATGCGCCTTGGCCTGTTGCGACCCGACGCGGCAGGCCAGTTCCAGCCCCTCCTGCAGGAAACGGGTAGCCGCGGACAGATCACCCATGTTCTTATGTAATGCACCGATGTCGATCAGGTCCCAGGCCATACGGTTGCAGTCGCCCGCTTCTGAATGATAGGCATAGGCCCGCTGTTGGCATTCCAGGGCGCGGGCATTGTCGCCGAGATGAAAGTGCACGTAGCCCAGGATGTGCAGGATGCGCCCGCAGGCCTCGGGATCGGCACGTTCGCCGCACAGACGCCAGGCCTCTTCCAACACAGCCAGTGCCTCCTGCGGCCTGCCCAGAAAGTAGTAGGCAAAGCCGAGCTGAGCCAGCAGACGAGGTCGTGCCACGTTCACTTCGTCTGCGTCCCTGGCCAGAGAAGGAGAAGCGGCGAGGAGGGCCAGACCCTCCTCGGCCACAGCGATTGCCCCGACGTAGTCGCCATCCAGGTTCAGATAGCGCAGCCGGTTCAGGAGGGCCAGCAAGCGCACGTAGTCATCGTCGCTTGCCTGGCCCAGGCCGGCCAGGGCTGCCAGGTCGGCATCGCGACCAGCTTGTCTGTCCTGGAGATAGCGGGCATGTGCTCTCTCGGCTAGGATCTCTGCCCGCAGGCGGACCAGGTCGGGCCGGTCGCAGCCCGGATCGATGCGCGCCAGCAGGGCCAGCATCCGTTCCTGGTGGAACTCGGCCGTCCGCCAGGCGAACAGTGTCTGTGCCTGGCGGGCAGCCCGTCCATGGTAGTCCACGGCCTTGGGCAGATCGCCTCCAGACTCAAAGTGGTGTGCCAGAGCCGGGAACTCATCCGGATGGAAGCGCTGGTACGCCCGGCCGCCGCGCCGGTGCAAGGCTTGCCTGCGGGCCTGGCCCAGGCTCTCTTCGACGTGCTGGCGGGTGATATCGTGAAGGAAGCGGACTTGGCCCGGCGTCTCCACGAGCAGGAGCCTGGTCACCAGTTCGTCCAGCGCAGACAGGATCTCGGCGTGGCTCCGCCCCGCGGTTGCCCGCAGCAACTGGAACTCGAAGGCCTGTCCCAACACCGCCCCCGCCTCCAATACCTGGCGGGCGATAGGGCTCAGGCGCTGCAGGCGTGCCTGGACCGCATCCCGAACCGTATCGGACAAGGGGAAATGAGACGCTTCCTGGAAGTGATCCTCCAGCCTCCCCTCTTCGATGAGCTTGTGCACCGTCTCGATCAGATAGAAGGGGTTGCCGCCCGTGGCCTGATGGAGCCGGCTGCCGAGCAGCTCATCCCCGGCTCGTGGGCCGACCAGGTGGCGGAGCAACTCAAGGACATCAGCCTCTGCCAGGCCCGAGAGCTTGAGTTCGGCTAACACGCCTGCCCGGGCCAGGGTACGGCGCAGGTCGAGGAGGTCGGCGGCATCTTCGCCACGGTATGTGCCCAGGATGAGAAGGGGATAAGCGTCCTGCCCGAGGAAGCGCCCGATATGAACCAGCCAGGCCCTGGTGCTGGCGTCCATCCACTGCAGGTCGTCGAGACAGAGCAAGACCCGGCCCCGAGACCGGGCATAATCCAGGATCAGATGGCAAAGGGCATCAAAAAGGCGGGTACCGGCACTCTCCGGCTCGACGGTCAATGGCAAGGGCAGGTCAGGGTAGACGGCGTGCATCTCCGGGAGCAGCCTGGACACCTCGGACAGCCACATGGTATCGACAAAATCCAGCGCCGGCCTGCCAGGCAACGCCGGCGAGGCCCTGGTACTCTGTCGCGCGGCTGCCGTCTCCCCCAAGCCCAGGATGGCCCGAAGGACCGCCAGAATGGGCCGGTAGGGGATGGTCTGTTCAGCTGCATGCCCACGGCCATACAACACGTAGGCTTCCCCCTCGTGCCCTTCCGCAAAGGCTTGCATCAGGCGCGACTTGCCAATTCCCGGCTCGCCGGAGATGAGAACAACCCTGCCCTGCTGCGCCTGAAGCCCGAGAAAGGCGTCCTCCAGCCGGCGCAGTTCCTCTTCGCGGCCGAACAATGGGGCGTCGGCGCCGGGCAGTTGCGGCAGGGGCAAAGGAGAAGGCGGCCCTGGAAAGCGGAGCTGGCCGCGCAGCACCGCCTGATAAACAGCTTCGGTCTCGGGCAGGGGGTCCACGCCGAGGTCAGATTCCAGGATCGATGAGCAGCGCTCGAATTGCTGCAGCGCCAGGTGGCGGTCCCCGGAGGCAGCATAGAGCTGGATGAGGCGCCGGTGCATGGCTTCTGACAGGCAGTCGGTTTCCAGGTGCTGCTGGGCGTACTTGACCGCCTGGCTGATCTCACCCCTGCTAGTGCAGCGCTCCACGAGAAGCTCCAGTATCTTCAGGTATTGGTGCTCCAGCGCGCTGCGTTCCACAATGCACCAGTGTTCGAACTCGGCGCAGTCCGGCAAGTTAAGCCCATCCAGAAAGGGACCCCGATAGAGGCTGGCAAGGTGGTGAAGGAACGGGAGATCCGTCGCGCGGTTGAGGGCTGCGCTCCGGAGCTCGAGGACATCACACCAGGTCTGACCGGGGTCCAACCAGATCTCATCTCTGGTAGTCATCAGGAGCTGGGACAGCGGCAACGCCCGGCGCAGATGGGTGAGGAGATGGCTCAGGTTGCGACGGGCCTTGGCTTCGGGCACGTCGGGCCAGAAGAGCAGATGCAGATGCCCGCGGCTCACCGGCTTGGGTTCGCAGGCCAGGCGGTACAACAGGGCCCGCACCGAACGCCGCGGGATGGTCAGGACCGCGCCCTGCCAGGCAACAGCCGGGGGTCCGAGAAGGTAGACCCGAAGAGAGGACTGTGGTGTGTCTGGCTGCCCCAAGGGAACGGGCAAGGCGCTCATGGCTACTCCATGGATCGAACGGTGGTGCGTTGGAACGTTTGAGCGTTGGAACACTGTTTGTGAGCTCGGCTGTAGAAGTTGGCGTCTCGATGAGAGAACGAGTTGAGACTGGATACCCGACGCCTATATTATGCACCTGGAGTTAATTTTTGTCAAGGGATATACGCTGCCCACAGGATGTCGGATTGTTCGGTAAGCCAGCTGGTGATCCATGTCGCCCTCCTACCTATGAGTGGCAGTTGGAGGGCGAAAAGTAGCGGGGGTGTGCTGGTACTGCTGCCTGCGCGGTGACCGGATAGGCGCAGCACTTGTCGCCCCAACAAACCGGCCACCCCGGTGCGGGCCATGCCCCCGCTGAGGATGAACACCGCCCAGACAGTGACCACCGCCGGGTTGCTGAACCCGGAGAGTGCCTCGGCGGGGGTGAGGAGGCCACTCACGGCCAGACCGACGAGCACCAGCAGCGCCACCAGCTCCATCGGCAGCCGCTCGGTGATAAAGAGCATGATGGCCACTACGATCGTGCCCAGGACGACGGCGATCTCGGGCGTCATTTGCGGCTCGGCCTCAGGTGCGGAACAGGGCTGCCAGAAGGGGTAGCAGGAGGATTCCCGTCCATCGCGGAAGCCGCCTTGTCACAGCCCGAGCTCAGCGCGCGCCCGGACGTAGCGGAGTAACTGCTCCCGCGACAGCATACCCACCATCTCGTCGTTCTGGACGACCGGCACCTGGTTGACGTTGGCGTCGTCCATCGCCTGCAGCGCCGCCATCAACGGCGTGTCGGGCTGGACCCGCACGGTGTGTGCCCACGGCTTCATAACCTGCTCCACAGAAGTCTGCCACCGATCGGCCTTGGGCACGCGGCTCACGTCTGTCAGGGTCAGCAGGCCGCGCGGGCGATCGTCATCGGCCACAAAAAAACAACGCCGTCCCCCGGTCAAGATCTGCTCGTCGATCAATTCTGCCAGCGACATCCCGCCGGGCACGAGGGGACAGTCGCGGGTCATGACCTGAGAGACCGTCACACCACGCAGCGATTGCTGGAGGTTGGCCTGGGCGTAGCTGGAGGCAGCGGCATTCTGCAGAAACCAGCCAATAAAGGCCAGCCACAGGCCGTTGAAAAAGTTGCCGCTCAACATGGTCAGCAGCCCCACACCGATAAAGCCAAAGGCCGTGAGTTGGCCGGCGAACGTGGCGACCCTTGTGGCTTTGTGAAAGTCCCCGGTGAAATGCCAGACGATGGCCCGTAGCACCCGGCCACCATCGAGGGGAAAGCCGGGGATCATGTTGAACGCAGCCAGCAGCAGGTTGATGCGCATCAGCCACAGGCTCGGTGCAGCCAGATAGGGGACGGCCTGGTCGAGCAACCACAATCCGCCGAAGCCCAGGCCCAAAGTCAGGCTGGCCAGCGGGCCGGCGATGGCGATGCGAAACTCGGCGCGGGCGTCAGGTGGCTCCCTGCCGATCTGGGCCACTCCCCCAAAGATGAACAGGGTGATGCCTCGCACCGGCATCTCGTGGCGCAGGGCAACGACTGAATGGCTCAATTCGTGGACCAGGACAGAGCCAAAGAACAGCAAGCTGGTCACGGCGCCCAGGCCCCAGTAGGCTACTGTGGACAGAGAAGGATGCTCCGCCGGAAAGTAGCCTACGGCGAGTGACCAGGTCACCAGGCCAAAGACCAGGAACCAGCTGGTATGGAGACCGACAGGGATGCCCAGTATGCGACCGAGTTTGACACTGGCTTCCATCGATACCTCGTCCCTTCAAAACGACGCCGTTGCCGCTGCTGGCGGCGCAGCGCAGGCTGCGCCCTGAATTCGGGTATACCGGTCCGGTAGACTGCTCTTCGAATGGCGTACGCGGAGGTCCCCCCGACCATAAGCCGTAGATGCACCCTTCCAGATTGCTTGACGGGACTGGACTGCCAGGAGGATAAAACAGAACGGGGAATCTGTCAAATCAGAGGAACCACTGCCTGACTGCAGGTGATCGAGATGCCTGGATATGCCCCGGAACATGTCTGCTACACTGTGGCGGACCGTACGTGGGGCGATACCCCCAGCAGTGGATCCCTGGCCAGTGGGAAGCGGCCTTTGGGATGAATGCCCTTTTGCGGGTGGCGTTTCCTCACGCTTGGCAGTCTGGACAGAAATAACACGCACCACCCAGGTATTGGATCTTAATCACGTCACCGCCGCACGCCGGACAAGGACGCCCGACGGCATTCTTGTCCATGAGGCGCACATATCCTCCCGGGTTGCCGTAGAGATCGTACTCGTCGTAGCGGCCGCCTGCCTCAATGACCTTCTGGGTGGTGGACAGGGTAGCCTGATACAACGCGCGTCTCTGCTCTGTGTCCAGATCGGCAACCGGATGCCGGGGATGCAGGCGGCCTCGGAAGAGGATATCCTGAGCAATCGCATTCCCCAGGCCTGGAATGACCTGATCCTGCGTCAGCAACGCCTTGGCGCTTCGCTTCTTGCCATCTGGAGGATCGTCCACGAGCCGACAGAAGTAGTCAAAGGTGAACGCGGGCTCTACCGGCGTGGGCCTCATATCCTTTACGTACTGCCGATCCTGTTCTTCCCCACGCTCATAGAGCTCCATAGCGCCCCACATCTGGGTCATGGCCGTCAGAAAGGAGCCATCTTTGAAGGTTATGTAGAGATGATACTTCTTGGGCACCTGAGACCCGGCGGGATGATACAGCACCTTACCGCCGCACTCCCCCAGCACCAACGTGTAGCCGGGGACCAGCTCGATGAAGAGCCATCTACCCCTGGCCCGGGCCCCTCCCACGGTCTTGCCCTGTGTCAGTCGCTCGAACTCCTCATGGCTCCGGTTGTACCAGACGAACTTGTGGGGGCTGTTCCCCAACTGTCCCCGCTGTATCGTCTTTCCCACCAGCACCTCATGGATCTGCCTGGCCAAGGTCACAACTTCGGGCAATTCGAACATGCCTGACCTCCCTAACTCCCGCCTAGCAGCGCGGCATCAAACAAGGAGAGCATTCGCTGCTTGTACTCTTCGGGATGGACGAACATGGCACCGACGTGGCCCGCGTCGGATAACTCCCACAACTGGGCCGCCGGGCCGCCGTGCTCACGCAGCCGGCGGTTCATGAACGTCTCTGGTTCTTCATTACCAGAGATGAAGAGGATCGGCCGGGGTGCGATCTCTTCGACCAACTCGACGAGCGGCCGGGACGGCACGCTACTGGCCCCTATCGCCGACGAGCGCTCTCATCTGCTCGCCTGCGCCGGCCAGGATGGGCTGGCCGTGGCCGCAGCAGAGCACCTGAACTGCCAGCGTCGAGAGCCTGCGAGCAGTGTCTCGGGCCAACGCGTTGTCCCACGTGAACAGGCGCATGTGCAGACCGAGGCCACGCTTGCCTGTGATCGGGTGGGCGTTAAAGAGGGCATCGCCGCAGAATAGGATCCGCCGCTCTGGTTGGTACAGGCAGAGGCTGCCCGGGGAATGTCCTGGAGCGTGGACGGCCCGCATGCCGCCCAGGGCCTCTATCGCATCGCCATCCTGCAACGGTCGGTCTATATGGCAGGCATCCCTCCTCAACAGGATGGCGTCGCCCAGCCAATTCATGAATCGCTTGACAGCGGAATCCGTCGGCAACGGGCTGGTCCTCTCAATGTAGGGCACCTCATCCTGATGAGCCAGGACCTGCGCCCCACAGCGGCGCGCCAACTGCGCTGCGGAACCGGCGTGATCCCCGTGACAATGCGTAAGAACGATGGCCTTCAGGTCGGACGGGGAATAGCCCCTGGCCTGTAGCTGGGCCAGAATCCGGTCGGCCTGCCCCCCCACACCCGTGTCCACGAGCGTTACGCCGCTGTCTGAAGCGAGCGCATAGACGTTGGAACCGAGCACGCCCTCCATGACATAGACGTCAGGCACGACTTCACGCATTTGCAGCCTCCTCCTACACCACATTGTGGGCCGGAAAGCGCACCGAACGGTTGCCTGGATCGAAGAGGTTTAGCGGGTTCCGCCCGGTGTCTGGACGCAAGTGACCAGGCCGAACATAGCCTGGCGGGTGCCTTAATTGTAATCTGCCGTGCGTACCGTAGATGGTGTGGCGAGGACCACGACGGATTTTGGTGTGCCCGGCAACGATCCCATTATGCAGCCAAAGGCTGCCCCTGTCGAGCCAAAGCAGGCAGCGTTGCGTTCCTCGTTCATGAGGGCCAGGCCGGCTGCCCCTATGGTGGGCACGCTATCCGCCAGAGATGGCCCCCACGACGACGAAGCGTTCCGCTCCCAACGCGACCGCCTCGGGCAGGGGGGCGTCCGGCGGCTCATGGGACAGGTCCTGCCCTCCGGCGAAAAAGCGGATCATCGGCCGGCGCTGCTGGGTGACCTGATCGCGGATGGTCCCGCGCAGCATGGGGTAACGGGCCTCGAGGGCGTCGAGAACCGCCTGCTGACTGACCGGCCCCTCGACTTCAACCTGCACCTCGCCAGCGATGTCTGCCAGGATGCGCAGATGGTAAGGCAGCACAACCCGGATCATGGCAGAGTCTGAACCTCCACTGAGAGCACCTTGGGAAGGTTGCTGACGATCGGCGCCCAGTGATCCCCGGCATCGGCCGAGGCATAGACCTGGCCTCCCGTGGTGCCGAAATAGACCCCGCACGGCTCAAGCGCATCGACCGCCATCGCATCGCGCAAGACGTTGACGTAACAGTCGCGCTGCGGCAAACCATTCGTCAGGGGTTCCCACTCGTTGCCGCCCGTGCGGCTGCGGTAGACGCGCAGCTTGCCCTCAGGAGGATAGTGCTCCGAGTCGCTCTTGATGGGGATGACATAGATGGTGTCCGGCTCGTGGGCGTGCACGTCGATGACGTACCCAAAGTCGCTGGGCAGGTCGCCGCTGACCTCGTGCCACGAATCACCGGCGTTGTCGCTGCGCATGACGTCCCAGTGCTTCTGCATGAATAGCACGTCGGGGCGCGACGGGTGCATGGCGATGCGGTGGACGCAGTGCCCAATCTCGGCCGTGGGATCGGGGAGAAATTCAGAGTTCAGCCCGCGGTTGACCGGCTGCCACGTCTTGCCCGTGTCGCCAGTGCGGAAGGTACCCGCCGCCGAGATGGCGACAAACATCCGGCCCGCATCGACCGGGTCGAGCAGGATGGTGTGCAGGCACAGCCCCCCGGCGCCAGGCTGCCACTGGGGCCCCGTGCCATGCCCGCGCAGGCCGGCGACCTCCTGCCACGTCTGCCCGCCGTCGACCGAGCGAAACAGGGCGGCATCTTCCACGCCGGCATAGACGGTGTCGGCCTCGGTCAACGACGGTTCCAGATGCCAGACCCGGGTGAACTCCCAGGGGTGGGGCGTGCCGTCAATCGATTGGTGCGTGCCAGGGGCGCCATCGTAGACAAACTCGTTGCCCGCCGGCTCCCACGTCTGGCCGCCGTCGTCCGAGCGCTGGACCACCTGCCCGAACCAGTCGCTGGTCTGGGATGCATAGATGCGATCCGGGTCGACGGGCGAGCCCTTGACGTGATAGATCTCCCAGCCACCAAAGTGGGGACCGCTCACGTCCCAGTCTTGGCGCTTGCCGTCCGAGGTCAGGACAAAAGCGCCCTTCCGTGTACCTACCAAAACCCGTACGCGGCTCATCTTTTCCTCCTTCTCAAATCTTCAGAAATGCTGTCGAAGGACCGCATCCCCCGACGCCTCCAGCAACCGGCTAGCCAGCTGCCCCAGCTTCCGCAAGTGGAGCGATGACCATGATCTCCAGTCCAAAGGGGTCAACCACCGGGCAGCTGCGCACCGGCCGGTACATCAGCTGGTCGGATGGCGCCGGTCCTTGTGCCCCCGCGGCAATCAAGTCCCGCTGCAAGGCCTCCGCCTCTTCGATCGATTCGAGCTCGAAGGTGATCTCGACGTTCCGCGGATTGCCGTCTGCCCCCTTGAGTAGCGTCAACCAGCCGCTGCCGATGGGCCAGCCCCTGGCGTGCGGGCCCTCGACATAGCCTGGCTGACCGAAGACACCTTCATAGAAGGCAACTGCCGCGTCATAG
>JAMJFU010000170.1 GCA_023544525.1 Anaerolineae bacterium
CTGCGCTGAGGGAAGCTTGAGATGGAGGACGTCGCCGAGCTGCATATCAACATCGGGATGAACCGCTTCCTGGAGCTGATGCGGACCTATTCGGTTCTCAAGGACACGGGCCCATTCTCCTGGCAGCAGCCCTTCAGGAAGCACGGCGTGCGGCTCCTCTACTTTGGCCGTTGCACGCGACTGGGCAGCGAGCGGCGGATGTGCAGGATCATTGAGCACGTCTACTGGCTACCCAAGGTGCACATACTCCCCTGGCCCAGGCTCGTTATCCGTCTGTACGTTACGCGGGTGCGGGATGAGCAGGTCCATCTTTTGGTGCGATGCCATGCCCCCCACGCCAGGAATGCCATCTTCCCCCAGTTCGTCAACGAGCTATACAAGCTACGGGATCGCTTCGCTGAAGCTTCAGAGGCGCAAGTCGAGGATACGCCACAGGAAGCCAGGGAGACGAAGCCTGCCTGGTCCCCAGACCCTGAACCCTGGACCCAGGTATCGGACCATGGGTGGGACCGCCAGGCGCTTGAGTTATGGTGGCAGGGCCTAACGGTACCGGAGATAGCCGGTCGCCTCCACATGGGCGAGAAAACGGTTCGCAATCGTCTGACGGCGATGCGCAAGGTCTACGGCGAGAAGATCGTGCCCACGGCCAGACAATTACGCAAAATGCACCTCCGATAGGGACAAAAAGGACATAAGCTGGGACATCCCGGATATTGATTCCGGGATGTCCCGCCTGCTAGAATGGCGATGTGCTGACCAGGCACGTCGCCGTTTTTCGTTTCTACGGGAGGTGCACCATGATAAACCGATTGACAGTCATCCTTGAACAACCAGAGTATGCGGCCTTGCTCGAGACGGCCATGACGGAGCTGCGGACGCCACCTGACCAGCTTCGCCACATCCTGCGGCTGGAGCTGGAGCGCCGCGGCCTGTGGTCACCAGCCCAAGTTCCAGACGTCGGTCAGAGCAAAGAGGATCCACATGTCTGAAGCAAGGGCAACTGTCCTCATCAGCCAGTCCCCAGGCTCGATCGTCACGTCGTCGCTACCAGGCTTGATGCATGACGCCTACGCCAAGGCCGAGCGCTCGCGGCGAAAGTGGCACACGGCCAGACGAACCAGCCCTCTAGAGGTGGCAGCCAGGTTCCGGCGGCAGATGCTCAAGCACCAGGCCATCGCTTACCACCTGGATACAGAGTGCCGGGGGTGTCATGAGCCAAGATAGCGGAACTCGCGACGCGGCCTGGGCAGTAGCCCGATTGCTTGCCGGGGCACAGGCCGCCGACATCGAAGCAGGCACTCTTGCTGAACCGTGGGCAGGCTTGACCGAAGCCATCGCCCAGGCCAGTGGCGGTGATCGACTGGCTGTTTTCGAGGAGTTCCTATCCAAGCTGCCCGACGATCAGTCAGCGCAGATCCGCAGCCAGGTGGGCAAGGCGGGCCGGGCTATCCTACAAGGCCGCGCTGACAGCACCCCGACAAGTCTGCCAGAGATGACTGGCCCGGTCATCCCGGACCTGCCTCAGGCGGCGCTCCTTGCACCGGAACTGGAGGCGCGAATGGTTGACGCAGGCCAGTGGCTGGATGCCTACGTCTCCTTCGCCTGCGATGTCTCTCCCCTGACCCCGCCCGAGCTGCACCAATCGGCCGGACTGTGGCTGGGCAGCGTGGCCATCGCGCGGCGCGTGCGACTGCGACTGCGACACGATGATCTGTTCCCCAACCTGCTCGTGCTCTGGATCTGCGATACGACCATCTACGCCAAGACGACAGGCCTGAACATCGCGAAGCGCTTCGCCCGTTCAGTTTTCCCCCATCTGCTGGCCGTCAGCGAGTTCTCTCCGGAGGCGCTTCTGGACGACTTTGCCGGTCGACAGCCCCTCGGCCTGCAGGACCTTCCGGAAGAAGACCGCAGCCTGTGGGCCGAGCGGCGCAACTTTGCCGCCCAACGGGGCATCGTGCTGGACGAGGCTGCCTCGCTGTTCTCCTCGTTCAAGCGAGATTACAATGCCGGCCTGCCCTACTACTTGCTCCGCCTGTCTGACTGCGACCCCGAGGTTGAGAAACTCACCCGTGGCGCGGGCAAGGTCGTCGCCCACAACACCTATCTGTCCTTCCTGGGCAGCACCACGGCTGCCGCGCTGATGCGCACCGATCTGGATTTCCTTTGGGGGTCAGGACTGTGGCCGCGTTTTGCGCTGCTGACCCCTAGCGAGCTGCCACCCTGGCGCAGCCCCAAGCCGGGCCATTGTGATCCGCCCCAGGCCCTGACGAGAACGCTGCGGCGCCTCGCGGAAGAGAAGCTGCCCAAGCCGGTCTATCCCGCAGCCCCTCAAACGTGCGATGTACAACTGGCTGATGGTGTGCACGCTGCCTGGCGAGCCTATGCCCGGGCGATGATCCGCGACATCCTGACCTCGCCAGAAGCGCCAGACAAACGACTGTGGGGCGTATACGGCCGGCTGCCCAGCCAGGCATTCAAGGTAGCCGTCATCCTGGCCACGCTCGACTGGGCTGAGAGCAGCAGCGTGCCCGTACCAGTCGTCTCGTTGGCCCACTGGGCCCGGGGCCAGACGATCGCCGAGAGCTGGCGGGCCAGCGCCCATCGGCTGCTCGACTCCCTGTCCAACAGGCGCGTGGTCGAGGAGCACAACAAGGAGGACCGGATCTTGCAGATGATCCTCGCTGCACGCACTGGCGGGATCACGGCCCGAAGCATCTATCGCACCTTGGGACTGCGGCGGGCCGAATTCGACCTGGCGGTCGCTGGTCTGGTGCGCGACGGCCTGATCCGCGAGGTCGAGATCAAGCCCGCCCGCGGGCCGTCGGCTTGCGGCTATGTGTCAACCGAGAATCTGTCACGTCAAACGACAGGTTTGACAGGTTGACAACTTGACAGATTCTTGACGCTTGATTGGACAACGTGAAGAAGCGTGACTAGGTCAAGCATACGTGTCAACCTGTCAATCCGTCAACCAGACAGTACTGGGTGACAGGTATATTCGGGAGGCTGTATGGTTGATACAAAGACATTGTTGGAGCGAGTAGACGTGGCGGCGCTGATTGAACGCGACCTGGGGCAGCCGGTCCGCCGTGAGGGTCGCTGGCTCAAGTGGACCTGCCCGTTCCACGACGACCGGAAAACGCCCAGTCTGGGCGTGGCCGGCAATCGCTGGAAGTGCTTCGGCTGCGGCAGGTCAGGCGATGCCATCGACTGGGTGCGCGAGCGAGAAGGGCTGAGCTTTCAGGAAGCGTGCCAACGGCTGGGCTCAATGGAACTGGTGCTCAGTTCAGGGAACGTGGCTCAGCCTCCACAAAGTGAGTCCTCAGCGCCTTCAACGGCTTGGCAGCAGCGGGCGCTGGCAGTGGTGAGCGCCTGCCAGGCAGTCCTATGGTCGGATGGTGGGACAAGGGCGCGGGTCTGGCTCAACCGGCGCGGTCTGGCCAGTGAGACGGTCAGGCGTTGGTGCCTTGGCTTCAATCCCGATGACCAGAAGCTCTGTGGGCTTTGGGTGCCACGTGGGATCGTCATCCCGTGCCTCGTGGCTGGCCGGATCTGGTACATGAAGATCCGACGCGCCAACGCTCAGACCAAGTACAGCCAGGTCAGTGGCGGACAGATCGCGTTGTTCGGTGCAGACACGATCGACGGCTACGATACGGTGGTGGTCACCGAGGGCGAGTTCGACGCCATGCTGCTGCACCAGGAAACAGGGGATCTGGTCGGCGTCGTGACGCTGGGTAGTGCAGCGGCCCGATTGCCCGATGCCTGGGTGCCTTGCCTGCTCGGTGTGCAGAGACTGCTGGTGGCCTACGATACCGATGCTGCCGGTGCCGAGGGCGCAGCCAGGTGGGAGTCGATATGCCCACATGCGCAGCGGATTGTGCCGCTCGCAGGAAAGGACGTGACTGACTTCTACCTGGCCGGTGGGGACCTCCGTGCCTGGGTGCAGTTCGCGCTTGCCGCCGACGGGGAACCGACGGGAACGCCAGTCGAGGCGCAAGTTCCTCTCTTTCCGGCAGCGTGGGAAGGGCAGCGGGTGAGAATCGAGGATCTGCCTGACCTTCAGGCCAAGTATGGACTGCGGGTTGTCGGTGGCGACCCCGACCTGAACGGGCAGCCCTGGCAGCCAAAGATCTACCTTGTGGAGGACAAGACGTGACAGAGGCAGAGATCACTTCAGGTATGAAGCCGTCCCCCGACGCGCCTAAGCGGGTCCTGATTGCTGCCTCTACCGCAAGCGGTACGTGGCAGGTGCATCAGGCCCCGCTGTGCAGCGCGTCCGGTAGCAAGCTAAAACGCTTGTGGGGGCGCTGCCCCCAACCCCCATCCCCATGCGGCTTCGCACACATGGGGGACAGCTGCCCGGTGCTGGGGCACCTGCCTCAAGCACCCATGCCGATGCGACTCCAGGCAGCCGGGGCCTGCTGTTCGGGCCTCCGCCTGGACCGCATCCTGTTCCATGTGCTCGGCTCCTGCTCCGCACCGCAAAGGAAGCGGTACTCCGCAGGTGCGCCCGAGCGCTCCACGGAGGCTCGATGACCAAGACGGGACGGTACACCAAGCGAGTCTGGCTCCAGGTCACACCAGAGATGTACCAGTTCGTGGCGTTGATGGCTGACCGCCAGCGCAGCAGTGTGAACGATGTCATCCGCCAGGCGATCCGGGAATACCTGGACGTGCAGGAGGACCTCCTGGGTAGCCGAAGTCGCCTCGGCCGTACAGTGATAAGCCGTCTGGAGACGATGCAGTTTCAGTTGCTCCGGCAGCTGCGCCACCTGAGCAAGTTGCTACTGGCGGCCATGATCATCTTGATGACCGAGAGAGGTCAGGACAGCAGGCAGGTCATCTCGCGCATCTCCAATCTGGCCAGCCACCCGGAGCTGGACAAGATTCTGGAACCGAAGGGATAAGCACCTGATGCTCCATGAACTTCTGTTGAAGCTCCGGGGTGCTCTGCCCTTCTATCCACCCATCATCATCGCTGCAGGGGCTCTCCTTCTCGCCGCTCTGGCACTCTTGCTGTTCCGGCGATCGAGGAGCGCGGTCTTGTTCTCCCTTGCTGTGGTCAGTCTGGCTGCAGGCCTGGTCGTCGGTCTGGTTGGCTTGGACAAGCCGACCCACGCGATCCGGTGGGGGGAGCTCGAGGATCTGGGCAGGGACCTGGTCGGACCCGCCAGCTTCCGCAAGTGGGAGCAGATCACCGCCGCCAGCGTGGTACTAGCAGCGGTGCTGTGCTACGCCCTCTACGCCATGGCCTTCCAGGAGAATCCAGGGGAGCGGCCCCGGCGGCAGTTAGAACGGGACGAGGACCAGGCCAAGGCATTGGGCAGTGCCCACCTGTGCCAGCCCAGGACCTTTCATCGCTGGAAGCGACACGATCCATGGGGTTGGACGCTCCACGGTCAATTCTGGGGCGCAAAAGACCAGCGCCTAGGCGCCCGTTTCTGCCTAAGTGGCGAGGATATCGCCCGGGGGGTCGCGGTCTTTGGCCCCCAGGGATCCGGCAAGACGCAGGGTGTCATTCTGCCTGCCATCGCCGATCGGATGCGCGATGGGCACAGCCTGGTAGTGACGGACGTCCAGAGTGAGCTCCAACCCTACATCCAACGCATCTCGGCCACCACGGGCCACATCGTCATCGTCCACAACCCCAGTGATCCGGCTGGCAGCTGCGCCATCAACCTCTGCGACTGGGTGGATAACGTGGCCGATGCCAAGTCCATGGCTTCCGTGCTTCTCTCAGAGGCCTACGGCCGCGGCGACCCGTTCTGGGCCAGGGCAGCCACCAACCTCCTCGCAGCGTGTGCCCTGCATTTCTCCAGTCTGGGCCGAGCACTACATGCCCGGCAGGACCTGCGCCAGATGGCCGCTGAGCTGGCCGATAGCAGTATACCCGGAGTCAAAGACTTGGCGGCTGACTTTACCGGCTCCCTGCGCACCCAGGAGCCCAAGCTGGCCCTGAACATCATGGCCACCACCTTCAACGTCGGGCTAGCTCCGTGGGCCGACCCTGCCATCCGGGCGATCACGGAAAACACCGACTTGGATCTGGCAGTTCAGATGACGACACTCCCTACCGTGGTGATTCTGCGTTCTGCTCGGCGGCACATGGAGGCCTACGGTCCCTACCTGGGCACACTGCTGCGTGTGCTGACCACGCGATTGGATGACCTGGGGGAGAAGAGCGGTGGCGCATTGCCCATTCCGGTGGGCCTCATCCTGGAAGAGTTCCCAGCCCTGGGTCGCCTCGAGTCACTGGTCCGTGACATCAACATGGTGCGCAAGCGACGTATCTCGATCCTCACCGCGGCTCAGTCCCTGGCCCAGTTCGACCACATCTATCCGGGACGGGGCGAAGCTGAGCAGTTGATGGCTGGCCTGGCCACCAAGATCGTCTTTGGTGGCTGTGACCAACGAACGGCCGAGTTCTTCAGCAGGCTGAGCGGGCAGCAGACCCTGGCCGTCGCCTCCCTGTCGCGCTCCGGACACTACGCTAGTGACAGCGCCACAGCCAGCCTGCGCAGCCGCGCCCTGCTCCTGCCCGACGACATCATCCGCCCAGCGAAGGGACACGCCACCATCTTTGCCGCCTATGCTGGACGCAAGGGCGCCAACCAGGCCATCTTTCACGCCAGGCTGACGCCCTTCTTCCAGCGCCGGGACTGGAAACTGGTTTGGGTGCAGCCCAAGGAACCGTTGACGGTCCCTCGACCCGCACAGACCCAGTCCGAGAGCAGACGGTCTGGACTACCACCAGACCCTGAATTAGATCTATCTGACCAGGCCCTGGAATTGGTCGAGCAGTGGGCCAACAGTCAAAGACAGAGGAGGAGACACGATGGACAAGAGACAGCTCGTGGCCACAGCGGCCAGACGGACATCTTTGAGTAGGAGCCAGATGCGTGAGGCGGTGGATGCCGTCTTTGAAGTCATCGCCGATGCATTGGCATGTAGGGACACAGTGGCCCTTTCTGACTTTGGTCGTTTCTCCGTCCAGGACTATCCAGGCCGAGAGCTCTCGCGCTTCGGTGGGCAGGGTCACTACACCGTGGACAGTAGACCGATACCCGTTTTCAAATCGTCGCAAGCCCTGCGTCGGCGGCTGAGAGGGGATGCATGATACCCCTGCCGCGTACGCACAGGTGGTCGGCGTCCCAACCAGTGAGGCGCCCTGTGCCTGGAACGGGGGTGACAGAATTCCATTGAAACTCTCCATGAGACCTGAGCGGAGCACCGTGCCTTGCCAGTGACACAGTAGCCAGATAATGACCGTTTGATGCGCTCATCCAAGAAATCTACTTACACCTTAACTGAACAAGGAACCGACAAGTATGCCGACCTGCAGATGGCTCAGGCAGCGGCATTGCAAGTCGTTGCCCAGGCTCTGGCAGCGGCGATCCGAGCCAAAGGGAAGAATGGGAGCTCCGAGCCTGACGTAGGTGGTCAGGAGAAGCATGAAGAACAGGAGCTGCCTCAAGCTGCCCAGTAAGGGGGTTAGAGCTCCCGCTTGGAGTGAGAAGTGTATGCCTCGGCCCAGGGCCGGGCAGTGCGGCTTTCCGGGTGGAGATCCATGATGCAGATTGTCGGTGCTACCGCGCCAGTCCACATGGTACGAGGGCTGGACGCTTCATAGAAAGCAGCAGTCGAAACACGAACAAGGTCACTCAGGTGATGAATCAGAGATGAGGTCGAGGGAGAATGAAGAAAGGGACCTGTCCTTTTCAAGCCGGAGATCGGGTTTGGGCCTATTGTCGAGACAGCGGCGGTGATGAACAACAAGACAGTGTAGCATCCCAGCGTCGCGCCATCGAGGAACTGTGCCGTCGGTACAACCTGGTGCTCGTCCACGTGTTCGCCGATGAGGCACGACCCGGGTCTACGACGGTAGGGCGCGAGGGGTTGGAGGATCTCTTCTTCCTTACGCGACAGGAACCCCAGCCTGTGGAGGGAATCATCTTCTGGTCCCTCTCCCGACTGGCGCGCGACCAACTCGATTCCCAGTTCATGAAAGCCGATCTACGACGACGAGGCTATGTGCTTCACTCCATGACCGACGACGTTCCGGATGGAGAATTCTCTCTCGTGGTCGAAGCGCTGATCGACTGGAAGAACGAGCGCTATCTCAAGGATCTCAGCCGGAACGTCAAGCGAGGACTGCACGACCTGGCGGTCGATGGATTCGCACCAGGGGGATTCCCGCCCAGAGGATATCTGGTGGTGAAGGAGCAGGTCGGCTTCAAACGAAACGGAAAGCCTGATATTGCCAGTCGATGGGTGCCGGACCCGGAGTTGGCTCCCAGAGTGCAGCAGGCGTTCCGGATGAAGGCACAGCAGGCAACCTACCAAGAGATCCACGACGCGACGAGGATCTTCAAGAATCGAACTTGCTATGTGCACTTCTTCCGCAACAAGACCTACCTCGGCATCCGCAAGTGCGGGGAGACAGAAGTCGAAGGTGCCCATGAGGCGCTCATTGACCGTGAGACCTGGGATGCGGTGCAGGCTGCCTTCCACCCGAGGATCAGGAGGGGCAAGAGATGGCCCAAAGGTCGTCCCCATCCAAAGCGTGCGGCTAGCA
>JAMJFU010000171.1 GCA_023544525.1 Anaerolineae bacterium
GAGCCCGCGCCGCCTCGGCAAAAGCGGCCAGCATCAGACCGTTCCACGACGTCAGGACCTTCTCGTCGCGAGCTGGGCGCACACGTTTTTCTCGCGTCTCGAACAGCGCGCGGCGAGCCACGGCCAGAGCAGTTCGTTGATTCATATCGCCCACAAACTCGAGGATGTTCTGGCCTGCGAAGTTGCCGTGCCGAGTCACACCGTAGGCGGACATGAAGGCATCTGCCTCGTCGCCCAAGACTTCTTGGATCTCGCCGGTTGTCCACACGAAGAACTTGCCCTCTTCGCCTTCACTGTCGGCATCTTGTGTCGAGTAGAACCCGCCAGATGGATCTGTCATCTCGCGGATCACGTAGTCTAATGTCTCTTCCGTGACGGTTCGGAAGAAGGGCTCGCCAGTCACCTGCCATGCGTGAAGGTAGACTCGAGCCAACTGCGACACATCGTACAACATCTTCTCAAAGTGGTGTACGCAATGTACAAACCAGTACAGAAGGGATGGTCCTGACAGCGAGGTTGGTGTTGGCATCCGGGGTGGGGCGTAGGAATCAACTCGCCCAGCACGATCCTGTTCAGCACCACACCGGATTTGGGGAGGGTGGGATCGGCACCAAGATCCTGCTGGGCTGCCAAGAAGTTCAGGGTCGCGTCCGAGACAAGGTCGGTCCTACAGCAGTGGAACAAGCCTAGCTGGCAAACTCGAATACTGGTGTTTCGATCACTCGGTGTGGTTTTCGCTGGTCCCAGACTGTCTGCTGCAGCCGCTCCACAGTCTCCGGCGCAAACAACCGCTCACCGGTTTCCACACAGACTCTGGCTGGCACGTTCTCTACGATGATGAACTTGCCATCCAATTCGATCGTGTAGGTCACTTTCTGGTCAACAAAGGTCTCTTTCCACTCGTGCGTCACCATGCTACGGTCTCCTCGTCCGAAAATCGATCCATTGATCTGGCTCGGGCTCATACAGAGTGACAATCTTGACTAGCGGGCGTGATGGATGACTGCACAGAATGTGCAAAGGTCTGCCTTCCACCGTGAACCCGAGTACAAGACAACTTGGGCCATACTTGTCGTCAGGATAGTCCTCGATGACCTGGCTATTCGCAAATGCCTCGCGGATCTCCTGGACGCTTACGTGCCGGATGATGCTTTGGTCAACCGCGTGCTCTGAGAACTCGAACAGACCATCTGCAATTTTGTTGCGCAGCTCTCTGATCATCGCCACTCCGTTGTTCGATGCGGTAGAACTATATTGATTATAGCACAGAGCCAGGCAGAATCAAAGACAGAGACTTGCGATGATTCCAGAGGCAGACCATACTCAGCAGGCAACACGTCCCGGTTCTTCGTCAGTTGCGTCTGGGTGGTTGGCGCGCAGCTGTTCCATCATTATTCTTCCAGCAGCGACTGTAGGACCCCTGGATGAGTAACCGGCGCCTGGCAGGCTAAATTGCGGCAAACATAAGCCGTAGCCTGCCCATCCACCATGCTACGATCCTGCAGCAGCGGGACCTGGGCATCTTGCCGATTGAGTGTTCCCAGGGCGACAACTTGGAAGGGGCGGTAGCCCTTGCGAACGACGTTCAGCAGAGCCTGCGTGTCAGCGTTCTCGGGATCACCGACAATGGCGATCTCTCCCGGCCTCGAGAGGGCAAATGCCAGCGCCTGAAGCCATGGGCCAAAGCCCAGCGGATACTGGCTCATCATGCCCCCACCAGTGGAGGATTGCATCTGCGCAAGCTTGTGGCATAGGCGCAAGCACTTCCGAGGCGTCCAATTGACGGGTGCGATGCAGCTTGACACCCACGTCAACACCAGTTACAATTGTGCACGAGTGAGTCGTACGCCTTGAGGTAGAAAGAGGGAGTGCAAGTGGATAGGATTGTGGTGAATCCGACAGTCGTTCATGGTCAGCCCGTGGTTGGCGGAACCCGCGTACCTGTCGCCATTGTGGTTGGCTCTCTGGCCGGCGGGATGACGTACGAGGAGGTTGCGGCGGAATATGGTCTCACGCACGAAGACATCCTCGCCTGCTTGGACTATGCGGCACGATCTGTGAGCGAGGAGCGGGTCTTTCCCCTTGAACGTGAAGCCACCGCTGCCTATGCTTGACTTTCTCGTGGACGAGAGCGTTCCTCTCTCAGCCGTTGCTGCTCTTCGAGACCAAGGTTACAGCGCCCGACATGTGGGAGATGTCGGTCTGAGGGGAGCACCGGACGCTGCCATCTTTGCCCGGGCGCAGGCCAGCTTGTCCCGCTGCTCCAGCGTGCCCGTCAGCTCGAGGATATTCTTCCCTTCCCAATTCCCGCCGCGCTTCACGCCGTACGCCTCGACGAACTCGTCCGCTTCCTTCCCGAGCAGGTCGCGGATCTCGTCCACCGTCCACACAAAGAACTTGCCTTCCTCCCCTTCGCTGTCGGCGTCCTGCGTCGAGTAGAATCCCCCCTCGGGTGCACGCATCGCGCGCGCGACATAGTCCAGGGTTTCCTCAACGATGGTGCGAAAGAACTCGTTGCCAGTTACCTGCCAGGCATGAAGGTAGACGCGGGCCAGTTGCGAGTTGTCATAAAGCATCTTCTCGAAGTGGTGTACGCAATGTACAAACCCGCACCAGTGGTTTGGTGCTGACCGCCCGCCTGGTGCTGGACACAGAGATTACGCCAGCTCGTCAAGCAACGCCCGGGTCTCTTTCAGGTCTCGTGTTTAGAAACGCTTCGTGAACCAATCATGAATCTGTTTCCCTGCCTTGCGCTTGTTACCAAGGGTAGCGGTTTTGCTCCCAACAAGGCGAGCCCATGGAGTGACGCGGAGTTGTTGCTCAGATAATCGGTGCACTTGCCAGATTATTGGGTCCTGCCGTGAGATGCACTGTTGTTCTTGATAGACCAAAACCGACTTGGGCGAAGCCCATCGCGAACCCACCGAACCCATGGAGATGCGACCTGTGCCAGTTGATGAGGCCCTGAGGATAGCGCACGAGGGCGAGATTTCCGATGGAACCAGCGCTGGCGCTGCTCCGGTGCGAGCCGCTATTGCAGTCGCTTTCGCAGACCGCCTAGCGCGATGGCAAGCCGAATAGCTCCCGTTCGTCAGCGGTCAGTTGGCGCATGAGGCAGCATTCTCGCGCATAGGCGATCAGTTCATCCGTCGTATTCCAATGCACATCGACGATTCTGACCTTGCCATCAGCGGCACTTAGCGCGATCTGTTTCATGTCAGGCGACCACGCCCCTTCTGTGAGCTGTGGACCAAACGAATATGACAGCAGCTCGGCGCCGGTGCCGGCATCCCAGATCCTGGCCGTGCCATCGTTGGACACGGTGAGCAGCCGCTCCCGCGTCGCGGACCAATCCAACCCGAAAACCGATGCTGTGTGACCGCTGAATGTCAGGAGCAGTCCACCGTTGCTCGCATCCCAGACCCGGCCACCCGTTGTATCCTCGCTGTAGGTGACGATGCGCTTTCCATCTGGTGACCAGGCGGCCCGAGTCATCCAACTGGCCTCCTCGACGTGCAGTGTCAGCAGTACCTCGCCGGCAGTAGCGTCCCAGACGAGGGCGTCGCCATCTCCACACGATGTGACAATACGCTTGCCATCGGGTGACCAGTCCGCACTCGTTACTTCTCTGCCGCCGTGGCCTTCGAAGGTCAGAAGCGCCTCCCCGCTGGTCGCGTCCCAGATCCGTGCCGTACCGTCAAAGCCCGTGGTGATAAAGCGATCGTCGATCGGCGACCAACTCCTGCCGATCCCACCATAATGGCTCTCCATGGCGAACAGCTCCTGGCCGTAGGTCGGTGATGATGGCGACACATCCCACACCACGACAGTCGGGTCCGCGAACCAGGGGTCGGTAACGAGGAGATCACCAGAGGGCGACCACATCACTCCCCCCATCTCCGCCGGGCCTCTCATGGCCAGTAGTTGCTCGCCGGTTGCCACATCCCAAATCCGTGCCGTCCCATCGAGGCCTGCCGCCGCCACCCGGTCGCCCGACGGCGACCAGGCCACAGCGAACAGCACGTCCGTAGCCCCAGCCAGAACCTGGGTACAGGGTGATACATCCCACACTCTGGCTGTATAGTCTTCGCTCCCGGTCACGATCAGAGGTCCCGTCGGCGACCAGTCCAGGCTCATCACTTTGGCCATGTGACCCGCCAGTGTCAGGACCTGGACGCCGGTCTCGACGTCGAGCACCGTGACGCTGCCCAGGCTGGAACGCATCGTCGCCACCTGTTCTCCACTGGGGGACCAATCCACGTCGGCATAGAGGTGGATACCGTCGCCGGGGTCGAAAGAGAGGACCGCCTCGCCCGTGGCTGGATCCCACACACGTGTGCTGGCATCTAGCGCCGTGGTTACAAGCCGGTCGCCAGCAGGCGACCATCGGGTGCGCCAGACCTCGTACCTGTGACCTGTCAGCACCTGTAACTCCTCGCCGGTCGATGCGTCCCACACCCTGGCCGTATGGTCATCGCTAGCTGTGACGATCCGATCGGCGGAGGGTGCCCAGGACACGTCGTTCACGGCTCCCTCGTGCCCATCGAGGACCAGGAGCTCCTCCCCGGTCGCGCCATCCCAGACGATGACCCCGCCCGAGACGTCACCTGCAGCGACCTGGCTCCCCAGAGACGACCAGGCAGCGGCAATCGTTGGCGCCTCATGCGCGAGCACAAGCAACTCCTTGCCGGTTGCTGTATCCCATACTCTCGCTGTGGCGTCGTCGCCAACGGTGACAACGCGATCTCCAGAGGGCGACCAGACCACTGCGTAGACGAGACCTTCGTGGCCTGAGAGCGAGAAGAGCTCTTCCCCCGTTGCTGCAACCCATATCCGCGCCGTGCCGTCGTCGCTGGCCGTCGCGATGGCTTCGCCGGAGGGCGACCAGGATATGCTGTAGACACCCTCTTCGTGGCCCGATAGCGTGGTCAGCCGCTGACCTGTGCTCCCATCCCACACGATGGCGGTATCGTCGCTTGTCGCGGCAATCCGGGTACCGTCGGGAGACCAGGCTACCGCGTAGATGTCCCCGGTGGACCCGGCCAGGACTAGCTGGAGCCGATGCCCCAGCACGGCCTGACCCAATGCCCTCTCCGCCTGCCAGGTGTAAGGATAGTCTTCCAGAGCTTCCAGCGCGAGCGGAATGGCCCGTTCTGGAAAGCTACCATCGATCTCGGCCAACGCCTGCGATGCCAGGCCGATGCTGGCCTGCCGCAAAGCTTCCCACTCCTCGCCCTCAGCGCGCTGCCACTGCTGCCCCGCTAGCACCGCCAGGATCAGGGCGAACACCAATCCGATCACCAACCCGGTCACGATCCGCCTGCGCCGCCGGTCGCGCTCTGCCTGCCGCTGCTCCCGCAGGGTGATGCTGGCCTCAATGTAGCCCAATTCTGCTGGGCCTAGTTCAGTCCGCCGTTCCGCCAGCCAAGCCTCGGCCTCTACCAACGGCGCGCCTCGCAGCAGTGCCCCCTCGTCTCCCTCGCTCGCCTCCCATCCTCGCAGCGCTGCCCGCAAGCGCTCCTGCCAGGTGCGGAAGGCGCGATCCGCTTCCATCCATCGCCGCAGCAGCCCCCAATCCTGGATCAGTGCCTCATGCACCACCTCTGCAGTCTCAGTTCCTGCCTCGTCCCGCCCGGTCACCGCCAACCGCTGATCCGCCAGGAACTGCACGAGGGCCCACTTCACGTCTCCCAGCTCGGCACGAGTCGCCACCCGCCGCGTATCCTCCGTCCCCTCACCAGGCCGCACCATCTGCACGAACACCTGCCGGGCCTGGTCTCTCTCACTTTCGTCCAGTTCTCCGTATACCTCGTCAGCGTAGCGGGCCAGTGCGCCCTCCACCCGTCCGATCCCCTCATACCCGGTGTGGGTCAGCAGGCCATAGGTCTGCTGCTCCCAGAGGAGGGTCAGGGCGAACTCCAACAGGGGCAGGTGGCCGGGCTCATCTCCGACGTCGTCCAGGATGCGCTCCACGAGGCCGGTTTCAAAGGCGGCGCCTTGCAGCTCAGCCGGCTTTTCGATGACGGTCCGTAGCTCCTCCCGGTTCATGGGGCCCAGGAGCAGGCAACCATCCTGAAGGGCGTCGGCAAAGGGGCGGTGCGCCAGTGCCTGGCCCATAAAGTCAGCCCGCAGAGTGAGAAGGAGGACAATGGGTGAGCGGCGTTGCCCGCTCCCCGCCTGGACAGCCGCCAGCAGCACTTCCAGAAAGCGGCGTTGGCGGTCCGGCTCAGGACAAAGGGTGTAAAGCTCTTCGAACTGGTCGACCATCAAGAGCAGCCGCCTGGCTTGCGAGTGCACCTCCAGTGCACGCATCGCTACGTGATAGAGGTCCACCTCGCCCTGCTGCAAGGCGGTGGCCAGCTTCTGGGTTTCGAGCAGACGCTCGGTCTCTGTGAGGCCGGACTCCAGGTCCGAAGTGAGCGCTCCTGCCACAGCCCGGAAGGGGTAGCTCCCGGGCCGAGCATCCAGGATGAGCCAATCGGCCTCAGCGCGCAGTCTGGGTAGCAGTCCGGCAAAGACGGTCGAGGATTTGCCCGAGCCCGACGAGCCGACGACGACGGCCACCAGAGACCGACGCTGAACAGCCTCGAATAGCTGCCCGGCAAAAGCCTCACGCCCGAAGAAGAAGGGCGCATCCTCTTCTCGGAAGGCCGCCAGGCCACGATAGGGGCAGGGTCCGACGATAGTGACCTCGCGCCCGGGCATAGCCCCTGGAAGCGGTGCGCCGTCCGGCCAGTCGCCCGTCGACAGCAGTTCGTACAGATCCCGAGCTGCCTCGGAGGGCTCCACCCCCAGCTCCTCCGCCAGGAGCTGGCGATATTGCTCGTACTGCGCCAGGGCCGCCTCCCGCTGCCCATCGAGCGCCAGCAGGTGCATCAACTGGCGTTGGGCAACACCCCGCCATGGGTCCAACTCCACCGCGTGCCATGCGTGTGGCAGGGCGCGCGAGATCTCGCCGCTGCGCTCGTAGTGGCTGATGAGCTGCTGCAGAGCCCAGAGCATCTGGCGCTGCAGCTCCTCCCGCTTGAGCAGCGCCCACTCTTCAAAGGGTGCACTATCGGGCAGGGAAAAGCCCTCAAGAAAGCTTCCCCGATAGAGGCCAACAGCCTCTTCCAGGTCCTGGCTGGTTAGCGGGCCGAGGGGTTGGTCGCTTGACCGGAGGGTTCCCGCCTGCAGCAGTCCTGTGAACACCCTCACGTCTACCCGGGCGTCGCTGTCGCGGTTGAATTGGATCTCTTGCCAGGAGACGTCTAGAACGGGTAGGTCGGCCTCACGCTCTGAAGATGGGGCGTGATCCGATGGCCGCGCACGGTCACCGACCACCTGACGGACGTTGTTCAGCGCCGTGCGCAGGCTGCCACGGGCCGCTGGTTCGGGAACCTCAGGCCACAGCAACCCGGCCAGGGCCTCGCGTCGATGCGGCCGATCCGCCTCGACGGCCAGGTAGGCCAGCAGCGCTCGCGCCTTGTCTGTGACGAAGCGTGTGACCGGTTCGCCGTCGAGCTCGACCTCAAATGGGCCAAAGAGACGAATGGATAGAGCAGCCATTCTTGCGCCTCCCCTTTTGCCGGCCTTCTTTTGACGATCTTTTGATGTTTTCTTCACGGCCGTCTGCTATGCTGTGGCCAGCCTGAACACAGGTGTTGATGATGGACCAAGAACAGCCAAACTACTTCTCGTACCTGTTGCGTCTGTGGCGGGAGGATCACAACCAAATGCTTCACCAGGTCGACGAGGCACTGGATCGCACAGAAAGCAGACCGACCTGGCTGGCATCTCTCGAAAGCTCCCTTACTGGCCAGCGACAGGGCTTTGGCAATCTTGAGGATCTATTTTCGTTTCTACGACAACGGGCGGGTACAGTATCCGACCCTGATCGCGAAGAGACTAGTACTACAACGACGGTTTTTCTGGTATAATATCCTCCGATAGCTTTGACGCTAATAGATGGAGGAACGGAATCTTGGATCAAATCGAATTTGAGCGTCTCGCGGCATCCTTCGCCGCCTTTCATCAGGAATTCGCCTCGCTGTTCGGGCGTAAAGAGGCACAGCAGCGGAGCGAGCAGTACTTGCGTGGGTTGCTGGTGCAGCAAACCGACCGGCGCAATGCCGAAAACATCTCCGAAGCAGTGGAGGGCGCCACGCCACGCAGTTTGCAGCGTTTTCTGACCGAATCGCCCTGGTCGGATGAACCGGTCATTGACCGACTTCAAGAATATGTCGGTCAGCTCTTGAGCTCGTCTGACGGTGTTTTCGTCCTGGACGAAACGGGATTTCCCAAAAAGGGCAAGAAATCGGTCGGCGTGGCTCGACAATACTGTGGCACCCTGGGTAAGGTCGCCAACTGTCAACTGGGCGTTTTTCTGGCTTATGTTTCTGAGCAAGGACATGCTTTGGTCGACAAGCGGCTCTATCTGCCCAGAGAATGGACAGAGGATCCTGACCGCTGTCGAGAGGCAGGTGTCCCAGAGGATGTTGACT
>JAMJFU010000172.1 GCA_023544525.1 Anaerolineae bacterium
GCCCCATCGATCTCAATCTTCATGCACATACCTCCGGACTTGGCGAGGCGAACGCCATATCAACCTCCGCGCCACATCTGCCAGATGAGCAGCCCGCCCATCAGCAGCATCAGAGCTCCACAGCCGGCCAACACACGCCGGTACCAGGTCAGGGAGAGCCCTCCGGCCTGCCGGCTGACCACCCAGGCAACAACCATCTTGGATCCGACCAGAAGCAGGTAGAAAGGTACCAAGAAAGCCAAAGCGTGCATGGGTGAGCTCCGCCAACCGCTCACCAAAGCTGGCCCACCCACGGTTGCCCAGAAGAGATATGGGTGCGGGTTCAGGGCATTCACCACCGCGCCCCGCCACAACTCACGCCGGGAATCGCTGGAACTGCCCGTGCCCTCGGGCAGAACTGCCCGGCGGGCGGAGCGTAGAGCCTCGATGCCCATCCAGATGACCACCAACCCGCCCACTGTGCCGACCCAGACCAGCGCCTCTGGCGGCAGGCTGCCAGAGATCAACACCGCCAGGGCGATGATCGGCAGGTCCGTAATGAAGGGGGCCAGCGCTACCCAGAGCCCTCCTGACAACCCGTTCCGCACCGACGCGGCGATGACCAACGCCAGCAGCGGTCCAGGGCTGATGCCCGCACTCAAGCCCAAACTCAGACCCAGTCCAACAAATGCCCACATAGAGACCTCACCCCAATTCGCGAGGGCTGGCGCCCCTGCGGGATACTCACCTAACGCTCGTTTGAATTTGCCTCTCGTCCCATTCCACGGTATATTACCATGGCTATGAGCGGTTTCGACGATGTAGAGGCAAACGACGACCTAGCCATCATTGGCCACAGGCTGTTAGCCTGGTACGAACGCCACCGCCGTGACCTGCCCTGGCGGCACGATCAGAACCCCTACGCCATCTGGGTGGCCGAGATCATGCTCCAACAGACCCGCGTCGAGACAGTCATCGCCTATTATCAGCGCTTTCTACAACGCTTTCCCACACTGGAGGCCCTGGCCAAGGCCCCTCTCGACGATGTCCTCAAGGCCTGGGAAGGCCTGGGCTACTATGCTCGCGCTCGAAACCTGCATAGAGCGGCCCGCTGGGTCGTTCAGGAGATGAATGGCCGCCTACCGGCCAGATCAGAGGACCTATCGCGCTTGCCCGGCGTGGGACAGTACACCGCGTCCGCCATCGCCAGTATCGCCTTTGGCCAGGACGCCGTCGCCCTCGACGGCAACCTGCGCCGTGTGCTGTGTCGCCTGTTCGGCATCGACGACGATCCAGGGCGCACCAATACCCAGCGCAGGCTCACCGAGCTAGCCGAGGCGATGCTGCCCTCCGGCCAGGCAGGCGACTTTAACCAGGCGCTCATGGATCTGGGGGCCATGATCTGCACACCGACGACTCCACAGTGCCTCCTCTGTCCTCTCCTGGGCAGCTGCCGGTCGCAGCAAGAAGGCATCCAGAACGAGCTTCCGATCCGCGCGACGCGGGGCCACCGGCCACACCGGGACGTGACCGCTGGTGTCATCTGGGATGACAACGACCACGTGCTGATCACCCGGCGTCCTCTGGATGGCCTCTTGGGTGGCCTTTGGGAGTTTCCTGGAGGCAAGCGCCGGCCAGGTGAGGCCCTGCCAGCCTGCCTCCACCGGGAGATCAGCGAGGAGCTAGCCATCCAGATACAGGTCGGTGAGCTGTTGGTCACGATCGAGCACGTCTTTACCCACTTTTTCATGACGCTCTACGCCTTTGATTGCAGGTGGCTGAGCGGGTCGCCAAAGTGCCTCGGATGCCTCGACCTGCAATGGGTGACGCTCGATGAGCTCGACGCCTATGCCTTCGGCGTTGCCGACCAGAAGATTATCTCCTTCCTGCGCAGCGACTCGCCGTCCCATATCTGAGCTACCTCGCATGACCCCATACCAGCACTAACCTTCGCGACACTGAACCCTGCCCGGAGCCACCCCTCTCCCACATCCAGAGCCTGCCCAGCATCAGTGCGCCACGCGGTCCACCCGTCGAAGGGCGGCGCTATTATACCACATCCGGCCAGCAATGCAACGGGCGCGGCAATTTGACAAACTCGACCCTATGCAATATAATCATATTGTTATATTGCGATAGGAGAGCGAAGATGCCCGGTCTGGTGGAAGCACGATCCCCCCTGGAGATCCAGTATGTTGTCTCGCTGTCCCACAGCCTGCTGGCGACAGCCAGCCTGGTCTGTGCCGCTCCTCGCTTTGAGGGACTGGCGGATCGCCTCTGGGCAGTCCGTAATCAAGTGCCAGTTGACCTTCTTTCGGAGCTCTGCCTGCTGATCACCTTTCCGGGCAGCTATCAGCGCTTCACCTCAGAACTCATAGGACGGCTGCCAGCCGGAGCCACCGGCATGGACTACCCGCGCTTCCGCGCTCACCTCGATGCGATGCCAGCGATCCACTACCAGTTCCTCGCTCTGCGCGCCCTGGCTCGAGGTGCCGACGACCCACCTGCGCCTTCACAGCTGGCCGACCTGCCGGCCCAGCCCGAAGCGTGGAGCGCGTATCTGCAGCGGATCGAGTCGAAGGTGGCCCCCGAGATCGTCGCTGGCCTACTGGCGGATGCCGAACAACTGAAGCAGCGGACCATCACCGCCCTGGATCGCTTTTGGCACGAGGTATACCAGGCCGAGTTCGAGGCCACCCGCCCACTGATGGAGCGCAGTGTGCTCTATCACCGGGCGCAACCTCAGAGCTCCGCTTTCGAAGACATCTTCCTGGCGGTCACGGGCCGGCTGGTGCCCAACGGGGTCGGTGAGCTTCTGCCAGCCATGACCGGGATCCTCTTTGTGCCGTCGTACTATGTCGGCCCCTACGTCGCCTATGCCCATGCAGGCCAGGAGATGGTCCTATTCTACAACTGCCGGTCGACGCCGGCAGGGCCGTGGGTCAGCGATGGAACCTCCCTCTATCCCCCTCTCAAGGCACTGGCCGACGAGACCCGGCTTCAGATCGTGGCCCTGCTCCAAGGAGGGGAGATGTATGCCCAAGAGATCGTGGACCGCTTACAGATCTCGCAACCAGCGGTCTCCCGCCATCTCAACCTGATGGCGGCGGCGGGCATACTGAGAGTCCGGCCCGACGGCAACGCCAAGTATTACTCTGTCAACGGCGAACTGCTGCTGTGGCTGGCCGATCGCCTGCGCGCCCGCGTCTGAGAAAGTCCTGGGATGATAGCGATCCGACGCCGGCTGGCCGGCCTCGTCCAGGTTCGGCCCGCCCAACAGGAGATCCGGCGTGACGTCCTGCGCCTGGCGTTGCCGGCCATGGGCGAGCAGTTGCTGAGCATGATGGTCGGCATCGTAGACACTTTCCTGGTAGGGCACCTGGGTGCCTCCCCGCTGGCCGCGGTCGGCCTGGCCAACCAATGGATCTTTATGGCCATGACGCTTTTCGGAGCCATCGCCACCGGGTCAACCGCCTTGATCGCCCGTTTTATCGGCGCTCGGGATCCACAACGGGCTGACCAGGTCCTGCGCCAGTCCATGCTTCTGGCGGCCGGTATCGGCGTAGTAGCCACCTTCCTCGGCCTCCTATTCGCCCCGTCAGCTGTCGTCCTCCTCGGTGCCGAGGGTGATGTCGTAAAGCTTAGCACAGACTACCTGCGGATCGTCTCGAGCATCTTTTTCTTCTCAACCTTGATGTTCGTCGGGAATGCCAGCATGCGCGGCGCCGGTGATACAAGGACCCCCCTCTATATCATGCTCGTAGTAAACGTCATCAACGTCTCCGTAGCCTGGACGGCCATCAACGGGCCTTTTGGCCTGCCCCGGATGGGGGTCGTGGGCTCTGCCCTGGGGGCCGCAACTGGCCGGCTGGTGGGCGGCCTGCTGGCCCTCTCCGTCCTGCTACGGGGCCAGGCTGGAATACGCCTGCGGCTGGACTCACTACGGCCCGATTGGGACATGATCCGCCGCATCCTCCACGTGGGACTGCCCACCGGCATGGAGCAGGTCCTTATGCGCACTGGCCAGATGGTCTTTGCCCGGATCCTGGCCGAAATGGGCATGGTCACCTATGCCGCCCAGCAGGTGGCCATCAATGCCCTATCCATCTCTTTTATGCCAGGCTTTGGGTTCGCCCTGGCGGCCACGACCCTGGTCGGCCAGGGGCTGGGCGCGGAGGATCCCGAAGGAGCAGAGCGGCGGGGTTATGTCGCGTACCGGATGGGTGCCGGGCTAATGACCGTCATCGGCCTGGCCATCGTAATGTTCCCAGCACAGGTCATGGGCTTTTTCACCAATGAGCCGGAAGTCATTGCCCTGGGAACGATGCCCTTGCGGGTGGTGGGGCTGGTCCAGCCCATGCTGGCGGCCAGCATGATCTTTACCGGTGCGCTGCGCGGCGCCGGGGATACGCGCTTTCCGATGCTGGTCACGGGAGGCAGCATCTGGTTTGTGCGGCTGCCTGCGGCCTATCTTCTGACACTGACCCTGGGCTGGGGATTGGTGGGGGCCTGGAGTGCTATGGCCCTCGACTTTAGCCTGCGGGGTATTATCAACTTCTTCCGCTTCCGAAGCGGCCGCTGGAAGACGATCAAGGTGTAGCTCCGTCTCAGTCGAACTTCATGAACCGGCGCACCGTCTGGACATACTCAGTGGCGGAGGGACTATAGGGGTGGATCCGCCCCTTGATGGCATAGCCTTTCCATAGCTTGTATGCCAGGCGGTACAGTGAATTCGGTGGCAGGCGGATCAGCCACTGCACAAACCGGGTTAACCTTGGCCATTCCACGGCCAACGCAAACAGCTTGTTGAGGTTCTCAATCTGCCGCTTCTCCTGAGGCGTGGAGAAGCGCAGGACGGATCGTTCCCAGGCTGAAGGGTCGATGTCGTCCAGTGAGCCCTCGACGTGGCCGTGCTGCCGGGCATACTCGCCGAGCTCGGTCCGGGGATAGGGCTGGTAGAGGAAGGCATTGGCATAGGCCGGTTTGCAGGCGTGATTCAGGGCCAGGGTCTGGAGGTCGAGTTCCAAGCTCCCGCCAGGCAGGCCCAGCATGTTCGTTGTTAACAAGCGGATGCCGGCTTCCCGGATCAGCCGGCTGGCCTCGATGATCTGCGCGTCTGAGAGGTTGCGCTTGAGCAACTCATTGCGCAGCTCGGGATCGCCGGTCTCCAGACCCATGCCCACGCTCACACAGCCGGCCTGTTTGAGAAGCGCTATTTTGGCCGGGGTCACCAGGTTGGCCCGCACGTTGCAGAAGAAGGGCAGACCCACCTCGCGTGGAAACCGGCTGGCCAGTTCCTGCAGCCAGTCCTCGTAGACGATGAACAGGTCATCGAGAAAGACGACGAACTGCATCGGGTAGCGCGACTGCACACCTTTGACCTCTTCGATGACCCGCCCAACGCTCATCTGGCGCAGGCGCCGGCCCCGCCCTCGATAGATCTCGGCCAGTGCATGGTTGAAGCAATAGGTACAATCGTAGGGGCAGCCGCGGCTGGTGATGAAATGCTTGATCCCACTCTGGCGCGTGAAGGCGTCCGTTTCGTAGAGCAGGTCCCGATCCGGAAAGGGCAAGAGGTCCAGGTTATTCTCGAGGTTGCGCACCGGGTTGCGCTCAATGTCTCCGTTGCGCTTGAACCACCAATTCTCGATCGCCGTCAGCGGCCGTCCCGCCTGCAAGGCCTCCACCAGGTCAAGGATGGCACCTTCCCCTTCGCCAATGCAGACCGCATCCACCCCCGGCTCCTCAACATACTCGGGGAAATAGGTCGGATGGGGCCCACCAAAGACGGATACCGTGTCTACGGCGTCCTTGATCTGCAGGTTCAGATCCCGGTAGTAGGCCTGGGACCCTGTGTAGACGCTGTAGCCCACGACGTCAGGCCTCCACGCGCGAGCCATCCGCACCGGATCCTCATCCGACGCGACTGCCAGACGGACCTCGTGGCCGCCACTGCGCAGCACGCTGGACAGGTAGAGCAGGCCCAAAGGTTCGTAATCGATTTGCTTCTCTACAAAGAGAACTCGCATAGGCAAAGACTCGAAGGAAAGGCGGCCAAGGCCGCATGGTCAGGGACACGCCCAGATGAACGTCACTTGCCCGGCGACCCAGGCAATCTTACATGCCAACGCCGTCTATCAAGGCACCGCAGCTAGAACAGGCACCGTCCCGAATCCGATACTCCATAACCTGGAAACCCCAGCGCTCGATGACCTTCTTGCCGCAGGCCGGACAGGTGGTATCCTCCAGTCCAGCCCCAGGCAGGTTACCGACATAGACGTAATGGAGGCCGGCGGCACGTCCAAGCTCGTAAGCCTGGCGCAGGGTCGTCGCTGAAGTCGGCCCACGGTCGCGCATCATGTAGTCGGGATGGAAGCGGCTCACGTGCCAGGGCGTCTCGGGGCCCAGCTCGGCGCCGATGAATCCGGCGATATCGCGCAGCTCCGCTTCAGAATCGTTCATACCGGGCACGACCAGGGTCGTCACCTCGACCCAGATCCCCAGCTCCTTCATCTTGATGAGGGAATCGAGCACCGGCTGTAAACGGGCGCCACACACCTTCCGGTAGGTCTCGTCCTGAAAGGCCTTCAGATCCACATTGGCCCCGTGGAGCCACGGCTCGTGGCCATTGGTGACTCCCTGGAACAGCTCGAGCATTTCGGGAGTCATATAACCGTTGGTGACATAGACGCTGGCGATCCCTGCCTCGTGGGCCAGGCGAGCGATCTCGTAGCTATACTCGAAAAAGATGGTGGGCTCTGTGTAGGTGTAGGCGATCGACCGGCAGCCGTGTCGCTTGGCTGCCTGGACGACTTCCTCAGGGGAAGCCTGATACCCGGCTATCTTGCCCCGGTCGCGCGGCATTTGAGAGATGTCTGCGTTCTGACAAAACGCACAACGGAAATTGCAGCCCACGGTCGCGATAGAGAAGGCGGTGCTACCTGGATAAAAGTGAAAGAGGGGCTTCTTTTCGATTGGATCGACAGCCTGGGAGAGCGGAATGCCGTAGACGAGGGTGTAGAGGCGACCGCCGCGGTTCTCCCGAACCAGGCATACGCCCTTATTGCCCTCGGCGATGAGACAGCGGTGGGCACACAGATTGCAGCGCACCCGTCCCCCATCGAGCTTATCGTAGAGCAACGCCTCTCTCATGGCACTTGCCCCACCAACCTGTCCTCACCGGCGTTTGTGCCGGGGACCTTCACAACCCACCATTCAGCGAAGCCAGGATCTCCTCCAGTTTGCGGCGGACGGGCGAATCGGCGGGCAGCTGGGTGATCGGCTTGCCTACCGCGTCCAACTCGTTGACGCCCGGATCTGCCGGGAGCAAGCCTGCTAGCTTCAGATTCTGCTCTTCGATGGCCTTCATGAGCGGTTCGGGCAGCTCTTCGCCATTCACGCGATTCACCAGCAGGTAGGCCTCACCTACTGCAGTATTCAGCTCTTCCAGCAATTCAGCCACCCGACCAGCGGCAACGATGCCGCGCAATGTCGGATCGGAAACAATGAACAGCAGGTCCACATCCTGGGTGGTGCGCCGGCTCAGGTGCTCCAGGCCAGCTTCGTTGTCAATGACCACATAGTCATACGCGCCCGAGATGCGGTCCACTGACGTGCGCAATATGTTGTTGGCCGCACAGTAACAGCCGGGACCCTCAGGTCGCCCCATGGCCAGCAAGTCGAAGGCCACCTCCTCGACCAAGGCCTCGTTGATCCGCATGTCGAGATAGTCCCACTTGCTCATGCCAGCCATGATCCCGCGCCCGCCGACAGCCGTGGCCGTCTCTTCGCGGACATCACCGACCGTATCATAGAGCGGCACGCCCAACGCCAGGTTCAGGTTTGTGCTCGGGTCGGCGTCGATAGCGAGCACCGTACCCTTCCGATTCTGGGTCAGGTAGTCAATAATGAGAGCAGACAGCGTGGTCTTGCCTGTACCCCCCTTGCCCGCAACAGCGATCGTCTTTGTCACTTCTATTCCTCTCCGTCAACGCTTGGTCAGCCTGGATCAACTCGACAACCGCAGCGACGCGGGTTCCGGATCATCCCAACCTGCCCATGCTTACTTGACTGAACTACTCCGATTTAATGGTAGCACAACGGTTGGTACCTGTCAAATAACGGCGCCTCACAAGGCTCCGGACAGCCACGGTGGACGGCTGGGAGTATAGCGCAGAAGTGTGGAGAGCCGTTACGCGGCCAATGGCAGGGTGCCCTGCCAGGCTCGATCAAAGCGACTGCTGTGCAGTTCGCTCAACCCGGCCAGCATCGCTTGTCCATTGACCCGTTCCCAGCCCCGCCCGGGACGCTTCATCCGGTGGTGGACCACGCTGTTGATACCGCTTTCCACAGTGCCACTCCCAATGGGATAACCTTCGGCCCGAAACTCATCGTAGCGCATACGCTGCCGATTGCCTGCAAAGTACCCTGGTGCTTGACGCACCTCGTCAGGCCATCGCTTCCCGCCCAAGTCCAACTCCTCCAGGGCGGATTCCA
>JAMJFU010000173.1 GCA_023544525.1 Anaerolineae bacterium
GACCGCTTTGCCCAGGGCCGCATGAAGAGAAAGCTGTTGGGCGCGGTGGAAGCACTGCAGCAGGGTGTGGGCCAGGTCGTCATCGCCGACGGGCGCGTCTCCCATCCGCTCCAGCAGGCGCTCGCCGGCCAGGGCACCGTCATCCAATGAGCCTGGCCAGCTATCAGTAGGAGAGGACCAGCATCATGGACACCGTTCTGATGAGCACTGCAGAGATAATCAGCCTCGAGGAACGCCACGGCTGTGGCCTGTACGCCAAGCAGCCTATCGTCCTGGCGCGCGGCGAGGGAGCCAGGGTCTGGGACAGCGATGGCAACGAGTACATCGACTGCATCGGCGGACAGGGCGTGGCCAACGTGGGCCATGCCAATCCTGCTGTGGCCCAGGCGCTATCGGACCAGGCCCGCACGCTGGTGACCTGCCCCAACGGCTTCTACAGCGGCCCGCGGGCCCGCCTCCTGGCCGAGCTGGCGCGCATCGCACCAACCGGGCTGCAGCGGGCCTACCTCTGCAACTCGGGGGCAGAAGCCGTCGAAGCTGCCCTGAAATTCGCCCGGATCAGCACGGGCCGGACGAAATTCTTGGCTGCCATGCGCGGTTTCCACGGCCGGACCTTGGGCGCCCTGTCGGCCACCTGGCGCAAGGAATACCGCGAGCCGTTCGAGCCGCTGGTGCCCGGCTTTGGCTTCGTGCCCTACAATCGCCTGGAACGGGTGGAGCGGGCACTGGACGGCGACACTGCCGCGGTCATCCTCGAGGTGGTCCAGGGGGAAGGCGGGGTCATCCCCGGCGACGGCGACTACCTGCGCGGTGTCCAGGCCCTGTGCCGCGAGCGGGGTGCGCTGTTTATCGTGGATGAGGTGCAGACCGGCTTTGGACGGACGGGACGGATGTTTGCCAGCCAACACCATGGCCTGGAGCCGGATCTCCTGTGCCTGGGCAAGGCCATGGCCGGTGGGCTGCCCATGGGGGCGGTGCTCCTCGGCCCGCGGGCCGGGGAACTGCCCAAGAAAGCCCATGGCACCACCTTTGGTGGCAACCCCCTGGCCTGCGCCGCTGCCCTGGCCACGATCCGCTATCTGGAGGAAGAGGGCCTAGCGGAGCGTGCCGCAGATCTGGGCGAGCACCTGCTCAGGGGCCTTCGGGGCATCGAAGCACCGGTCATCCGCGAGGTGCGGGGCCTGGGGCTCATGGCCGGCGTGGAGCTCAAGACCCACGCCGCACCCTACCTGTCGGCCCTGGCCGAACGTGGCGTCCTGGCCCTGACCGCCGGCAGCAACGTCATGCGCTTTCTGCCGCCGCTGGTCATCAGCCGCCAGGACCTGGACACGGTGCTCGAGCAAGTCAGAGAAGTATTGGAGGACTGACATGGAAGCAGTACCCTTTCTCAAAGATCTGCTGGCCATCCCCAGCCCGTCGGGAGAAGAGTCGGAGGTGGCCGCCTTCCTCGTGAATGAAATGGCCAACCTCGGCTTCCAGAGCCGGATCGACGGGGCTGGCAATGCCATTGGGACCGCCGGCGATCCCTCGGCCCCCAGGACCATCGTCCTGCTGGGCCACATGGACACCGTGCCGGGCCACATCCCCGTACGCTGGGAAGGAGACCTGCTCTACGGCCGCGGCGCCGTCGATGCCAAGGGTCCGTTGGCCGCCTTTCTGGCCGCCGCCGCCCGCGTAGCCCCACAACTGCACCACTCCAAGCTCGTGGTGATCGGGGCTGTGGAGGAGGAATCCCACGGGCGGGGTGCTCGCCACCTGGCCGAGCGTATGCCTGCCCCGGACTATGCCATTATCGGCGAGCCCAGTGACTGGCAGGGCGTGACCCTGGGCTACAAGGGCATGATGAGCTTTCGCTACCAGTTGCAGCAGCCAGGCGGCCACAGCGCTGGCGAGTTCCCGGGCCCGGCCGAGAAGGCCATAGACCTCTGGAACCGCCTCGTGGCACATGCCGCAGCGCAGAACGACGGCCAGTCGGGGCGCTTTCAGACCCTCGATCCCGCGCTACGCGAGTTCCGCACGTTCGGCGATGGGCTCTACGACGGGGTGGAGATGCACGTTGGCCTGCGGCTGCCCCAAGGGGTGGACACCGGGGAGCTGGAGCACGAGATCCGCAGTTGGTGTAACGGGGCCCGGCTGACGTTCTATCCCAGCGACCCGCCCTTCCTGGCCGAAAAGAATACGCCGCTGGTGCGGGCCATGCTGCGCGCCATCCGCGCCCAGGGGGGACGCCCCCGCTTCAAGGTCAAGACCGGTACCGCCGACATGAACATCGTCGGGCCGGCCTGGGGCTGCCCCATCGTGGCCTACGGCCCAGGCGACTCGGCCTTCGACCACACCCCGGACGAGCGCATCGACGTCAACGACTACCTGCGGGCCATCGACGTCCTGGCCACCGCTCTCCCCAATCTCTAATACCCAATCCCCAATATCCAATATCCAATCTCTAATATCCAGTCCCTGCTCCCCGATCCCCAGCCCCCACCACAATCCGCGCCTGGATGGCCCGCCTGACCACATCCACATCAGCAGGCAGCTCCAGCGGTGGATTGGCGTAACGGGCCTCGACCGCCGCCTGCGTGCCCTCGTGGTAGCCCACCTTGAACGACGTAAATTTGAGCCCGTGGGCCGTCGAGATGACCACCACCCGCTGCTCCGGGCTGACCTCGCCCCGGTCGATCAGCTTGAAGAGGACCGCCAGCGCCACACCGGTCTGCGGGCAGGCATACAGCCCGGCCCGGTCACCACGAGCCGCCGCATCGGCCAGCTCATCCTCGGTCGCTTGCTCCACCACGCCCTTAAAGGACCGCAGCACCTTGACCGCCCGCTCGTAGCTGACCGGCGCGCCGATCTGGATAGCACTGGCCAGCGTTTTTTGAGCCTGGACGGGCCGGTATTCCTCAAAACCACTGAGGTAACTCAGGTAGAGCGGGTTGGCATTGGCTGCCTGGGCACAGGCGATGCGCGGCAGCCGGTCGATGAGACCCAGATCCCGCATCAAGAGCAGGCCCTTGCCCAGCGCGCTGACATTGCCCAGGTTGCCCGCCGGGATGATGATCCAGTCCGGGACCTCCCAGTCGAACTGCTGCACAATCTCGATGCCCACCGTCTTTTGGCCCTCCATGCGCAGCGAGTTCATCGAGTTGGCCAGATAGATCGACTTGTCTGCGGTAACCTCCTGCACGATGCGCATGCAGCCGTCAAAGTCGGTGTCCAGGGCCAGCACCAGTGCCCCGTGGGCCAGCGGCTGCACCAGCTGCGCGGTCGAGACCTTGCCCCGGGGCAGAAAGACGATGGCCGGGATGCCTGCTGCAGCGGCATAAGCAGCCAGCGCGGCTGAGGTATCGCCTGTGGAAGCGCAGGCCACCGCACGCACCGGCGAGCCGTCGGCCATCATCTGCCGCACTACAGAGACCAGCACGGTCATGCCCAGGTCCTTGAAGGAGCCGGTGTGGCTGTTGCCGCTCAGCTTGACCCACAGGTCGGGCAGGCCGACCTCCTTGCCCAACTGCTCGGCCCAGAAGAGGTTCGTGTGCCCTTCGTACATCGATACGACGTTCTCGGGGTCCACCTCCGGGCAGACCCACTCCTTCTTGCCCCACACGCCACTGCCGTAGGGCCACTCGTTGCTCCGCACGCGGCGGTGGAACAGCGCCTTCCACTCATCGGCGCTGCGATCACGCAGGTCGTCGACACTGTGCTCGACGTCCAGCAGGCCACCGCAGTCCTCGCAGCGATAGATCACGTCATAGATCGAGTAGCGCCGGCCGCAGCCGCGGATGCACTCCAGCCAACTATGGTAGCTCATGGGCTCACGTCCTTGATCACTCGCCCACCGCGTGGGTTTCCGTGCGGTGGATCGGCTGGTAACCTTGGGCTGCCAGCTCTGTCGATGGGATCGAAGCCTCGTCCGGCTTGTCGGACAGGCCAAAGAGCAGCGCCCCTTGCTCCCGCCAGGCCAGAGCCATGGCCCGCACCTCCTGGGTTATGACGATTTCGTCCTGGAGCATGTCCTCCGCCGCGGCCCCGTCGTCCAGGCAGCCCATGCGTTCCACCGTCGTCTGGTACTCGTTGTAGCGAAAGGCCTTGAAGGGTGTCGGATCTCCGGCACGCACCCGCTCGACGATGTCCTGGTGAATGGCCCGCAGGTCCAGGGACAGGCCGCTCCGCCGGCTGTCGACCTCCTCGATGAACTGCCGGAAGCTGCCCATCTCGCCTGCCTCTATGCGGCGCACCAGGGGATCCAGGCCATACAAGCCGCTGCCCAGGATGAGGCAAACGTAGGCCAGGTAGTCCTGGTTATCGGCGGTGAAGGGGTGAAAGTCGGGCTGGTTGAGCAGGTCATACGCCCGCTGAAAACCCTCCTGGTCAAAGCCCGTGCCCAACAAGCCGCCCACCGTCCGCCGCACCGCCTCGACCCGCGCCCGGTCGATGACCTGGTCGTTCCTGCCCCGCGCGCCGACCGCCGTCTTGTCCAGATCGACGATGACTGCCGTATCAGGGCCTATGGCAAAGCCTCGCTCCCGGCAATAGTGGTCAAAGCCGGCCAGGGCAGCCCAGCGGTTGGACAGGCACATGGTTGCGGCCTCGCCGCCGGCTGTAGTCACTGGCACGAACTCCAGTTGCTGAGGGCCGTCCCTTTCGGCCGCGATGAAGGCCAGGCCGGGCCAGCCGCCAGCGCTGCACAGGTTGGCAAAGGCAGTGCCATCGTTCAGGCGCGTGTCCCCCACATAGACCAGCCGCTGCAACGCGCCCGGGGCGTCCCCCAACTGGCGGGCCTCACGCAACAAGTGGGCGATGACCCGGGCATAGGCTGGCTCGCTCTTCCTAGGGATCACGCCTTGCGCGACGGCGGCCGCCTCCCAGATCCGGCGCAGCGGCGGCAGCCTGCCATCCATGGGGACCAGGTTACGATAGACGATGAAATCGCCCAGGAATTCGTGCACGGACGCACGACCGTGGTTCTTCATGGGCCATACTCCTCCTCAATACCCGATACCTAATCTCTAATCCCCACTACCTACTCCCGGACTCGCCGACGTACCCCGACGCCACCAACAACTCTGCATTCAGGATCGATCCGCCCGCCGCACCCCGCACCGTGTTGTGCGAGACACTGACCAGCCTCAGGTGCAGCAGCGGGCAGCGGCGCACGCGCCCCACCGTGACCGCCATGCCGCGGCCGGCATCCCGGTCACGCCTGGGCTGCGGACGGTCCGGCTCCGCACGGACGAGGATAGGACGCTCTGGCGCGCTGGGCAGTCCGCGTACCACCTCGGGACCGCGGAAGCCGGCGAGTGCCGCGACCGCCTCCTCCACCGTGGGCTGCGACTCAAAGCCCACCGACAGGCACACGGTGTGCCCGTCGAGCACCGGCACCCGGTTCGCCTGGGCACTGATTACGACCTCAGCCTTCACCCGGCGCCCCCCTTGCATGCGTCCCAGCAGCAGGCGCGTCTCTTCCTCGATCTTTTCCTCCTCGCCGCCGATGTACGGGATCACGTTACCCAGGATGTCCAGCGACGGCACCCCGGGATAGCCCGCGCCGGAAATGGCCTGCATCGAAACGGCGGCCACCTGCCGGGCGCCAAAGGCCTCGTCCAGCGCCTTAAGCGGGATGCAGATGCCCGTGGTCGTGCAGTTCGGGCTGGTGACGATCAGGCCCGGCCAACCCTGGCTGGCGCGCTGGTCTGGGATCATGCCCACGTGATCCGCGTTCAGCTCGGGGATGATCAGCGGCACGTCCGGCGCCTGGCGGTAGGCCGAAGCGTTGGAGCAGACGGCATAGCCGGCACGGGCAAAGACCGGTTCCACTTCGGCGGCGACGTTGCCCGGCAGCGCCGAGAACACGAGCCGCGCCGGCAGGTCCGGTTCGAGCGGCTGGACAGGCATCTCGCCCAGGCCAGGTGGTGGATCGCCGGGGATCACCCACTTGGCTACCTCGCGAAAGGCCCGGCCTGCGCTCCGCTCCGATGCGGCCAGGGCTGCGATCTCGAACCAGGGGTGGTCCGCCAGCAGCTGTACAAACCGCTGGCCTACGGCGCCCGTGGCGCCCAGGATGGCAACTGGAATTCTAGACATTGTTGATCACCTCCTCGTGGATGCGCCGCAACGCCTCTGGGGCAATCTCGGCGCTCACTACAAAAGATACACTGCACTCCGAAGAGCCCTGGGCAATGGCGACTACGTTGATGTCGCCCCCGGCCAGGGCCCCAAAGATGCGGGCCGCCACCCCAGGCGTGCCCCGCATACCCGTTCCCACGGCCGTGACAATGACCACCTGGTCCAGCGACCAGACCCGGTCCACGTCGCGGCGGGCCAGCTCCAGGGCCATTTCGGCCTCGATGGCCTTGATCACAGGCGGCGCGGCCGCCGTGGGGATCAGGAAAGAGATCGACTGCTCGGAGGAAGCCTGGGAGATCATGAGCACGCTCGCCCCCTGGCTGGCCACCGCGGCAAAGGTGCGCGCCGCGATGCCGGGCACGCCCATCATCCCCCGCCCCTCGACGGTCACCATGCTCAGGCCGGTGATGGCGGTCACCGCCTTCACCGTGCCCGGCGTGCTCTCCGGCTCACTCACCACGCTCGTGCCGGGGAACGAGGGATTGAACGTGTTCTTGACCCATAGCGGGATGCCGCGTTCGACGACCGGCCGGATGGTCCGCGGGTGCAGGACCTTGGCGCCAAAGTAGGCCAGTTCCCCCACCTCGGCGTAGGATAGGACCGGGATGACGCGCGCGTCCGGCACCAGGCGTGGATCCGCGCTCATCACCCCATCCACGTCCGTCCAGATCCAGACCTCGTCTGCGTCCAGGCAGTCGCCGAGGATCGCCGCGCTAAAGTCGCTGCCGCCGCGACCCAGCGTCGTCGTCACGCCGCCGGCCGTGGCTCCCACAAAGCCGGTCACGATGGGGGTCGCCTTCCGCTCAAGGAGGGCCTCCAGCCGGGCCGGAGCCTTCGCCCGGGTCGCATCCATCAGGGGCACCGCGTCCTGGAAGGTGTCGTCGGTCACGATCAGCTCGGTGGCATCCACCGCCTCGCTGTCAGCACCTCGCGCCCGCAGGACGGCAGCCAGCACGCGGGCATTGATGCGCTCGCCCAGGGAGGTAATGGCATCCATGGCCCGCGGCGTCACCTCGCCCAGCACGTGCACGCTGTGGCAAAAGGCCGCAAACTCCTCCAGGTGCCGGTCCACGATCCCCAGCAGATCGGCACGCTCGCCACTGGCTGCGAGCAGGGCATCGATCACGCCATAGTGGCGGGCCCGCAGGTCGGTCACGGTGGCCCGGTAGGTCCCGGTATCACCCTGGGCGGACCTGAGCGCGCCACGGGTGAGGGCATCGGTCACACCGCTCATGGCCGACACGACCACCACCAGCCGGTCCCAGTCCCTGTCTTGTTCCAGCACGATGGCAGCCGCCTGATCGATCGCCTCGGTGCTGCCGACCGATGTGCCGCCAAATTTCATCACGAGCGTGGCCATAACCCCCTCCGGCGTCCCCTGTATCCAAAAAGAGCGTGAAGCCGGTCGCTTCACGCTCTACAGGTCCTTTGTGCCCGATGGCCTACTTCTGGCAAACCCTCCGCAGCGCGAAGCACCGGCCTGTGGCCGGTGTGCCAGTAGTAGTGGTGTAGCTCGCTAACAGAGCCCCTGCCATCGCGTTCCTCCCAAAACTTGAGCGATGATAGCACAAAAGCCAGGATCTGTCAACTCGCCCCCGAAACCCCCAGGGTTGGTCATCACGTTCCTGGAAGCTTGCCGCACCTCGGAGACAGGCAGGTCCATTCCCTTTGGATACATCCGCTCGCTCCCCGGACGGGGCCTTGCTTCCAGGAAGGTAGACCCGTCCTTCGCCGTTGGTGAACACTCTCCAGATGTGCTACACCTTACTGACCCTTGCGCGCAGGAAAGCTACAATGACCCTGTCCAGGCAACGCCTGGTTATCTCACTGAGGAGGCGCACGATGCTAGAAGAAGGCACCACCGCACCCGACTTTACCCTGCCGGCCGACGGCGGCGGGGAGGTAACCCTGTCCGACTATCGAGGCAAGAAGGTCGTCCTGTACTTCTATCCCAAGGACGACACGCCGGGCTGTACCGCCGAGGCCTGTAGCTTCCGCGATGACTACAGCGAGTTCGTCGCTGCCGGCGCCGCCGTACTGGGCGTCAGTCCCGACAGCATCAAGTCTCACGACAAGTTCAAGACCAAGTACCAACTACCCTTTGCCTTACTGAGCGATCCTGACCATGAGGTCGCCGAAACCTACGGGGCCTGGGGCGAGAAAAAGATGTATGGCAAGACCTACGAGGGCATCCTCCGCTCCACCTATGTGATCGACGAGGAGGGCAAGATCATCAAGGTCTTTCCCAAGGTCAAGCCCAAGGAGCACAGCCAGGAGGTCTTGGCGGTCCTGAAAGCCTAGGGGAGCCGTCCCGAGATCGCC
>JAMJFU010000174.1 GCA_023544525.1 Anaerolineae bacterium
AGCTCCCGCGCACCGTATGCGGCCAGGATGGCAATGCTGAGCGTGTAGGGAAACACCCAGCGGAAGGGCGAGTGAAGCTGCTTGATGCCCGGCAGGCCATAGTACAGCAGCGCGTACAGTGGCGTCCCAAAGACAAACAGCAGCGAGGCGGCGGCCAACAAGGCAAAGATCCAGACAGGACGCCGGTCGAACCTCGCCAGAGCCGTATCGAGGGCGCCCTCGCCGTTCTGGGACAGATCAGTGCCGTGACCCGCCGCGCCCTGGCGCTTAAGCCTGGAGCCCAGCCGTCGCAAGAGGCGACGGGCGGCCGACAAGATTGCCACCACGGTCAGAAGCAGCGGCAGGATGCCTACATAGCTACCTGCCTCGACATAGTTCTTGATGCCCCAGAAGACACGATCCACGGCTACCCACTGCCGGCTGACCAGGTCCCAATAACCGTGGTGCGCTGGGTTACCATAGAAATCGGGGAGGAGGAAGGTGATGACCTGCCGCGCTGGATAGGCCCAGCCACGAACATCGGCCAGGGTGACCGATCCCTCGCGGAAATTACGGGTCACCAACTCCAACATCGGGATCAGCTGCACTGAGCCGAGGCCCAGGCCCAGGCCAACCATGACCCCCAGCCACAACCCCAGGCGGAGCACCGGCCTCCAGGCACGCTGCCGCCGCCACATCGAAACAAGGCGGGTAGCCGAATAATAGGCCAACACCAGCAGGGTATAGACCAGGATCTCGGGATGGCCCGCCAGGACGTGAATACCCAGGGCCACAGCACCCGGCACCACGTAAACGATGGGCACAAACGGCCCAGTCCCCTTCTCCTCTTGCTTGCGCACCATGATCTCGACCACGGCCAGTAACAAGGGCAGCCAGGCCGCCGCAGCGATGATCATAGAGAAGACGACACTGACGACAAAGAAGGCGCTGAGCTGGTAGATGATGCCAGCCACAAGACTTTGGAAGCGCCCTAGCCTTAACACGCGCACAAAGGCATACATAAAGACGCCTGCCAGCCAAAGCTGCAGGACGGTAAACCATCCGTAAGCACGAGTCAGGGGCAGGGTGTAGTACAGGATGCTGAGGGGATACAATGCCGAGTGCTGGCCCGCCGCCAAAAAGGGCGCACCTGCAAACAGGTGGGGATTCCAAAGAGGCACCTCGCCGGCCCTTAGTGAGTCTACGATGAACTGCTTCCAGACCAGGTTCTCCAGGACCAGGTCGCTCAGTAGCTCATTGTGGGGCGGAAGGGTAACACCTTGTTCCTGGGCAAAGGAGCGGTAAGGTTCCCACTGGTAGAGGTTGTCGGCTGGCAGGAGGGTGCGCGAGCCGAGGGTCACCGACCAAAAGAGTATAAGGGGCAGGATCAGAAGCAGGCAGATAACGCCGAAATCCTGGAGCCATTTTCTGGATCGCAAGAGGCAACTCCCTGCGTCGGAATTCAGCCGCAAGCCAGGCTGGTGCCCAGGCCTATGCCGAGTTCCTGCGTTGCGCCTTGCGGTGCCGCCAACGGATCTGCCACGTGCGCAGCGCTGCCTCGATCTTGACCGGCGCCGTCATCTTGGACCGGCCGATGCGCCGATCTTCAAAATAAATGGGCACTTCGAAAAAACGATAGCCGAGCTTCTCGGTGAGATAGGCCATCTCTACCTGAAACACGTAGCCGTTGGAACGGATCCGATCCAGACCAATGCCCTCCAGGGTCTCCCGTCGCCAGCACTTGAAGCCGGCCGTCGCGTCCTTGACGCGCAGCCCCAAGATGAGCCTCGTATAGACGCTATTGGCCCACCAGCTCAAGAACTGGCGCCACCATCCCCACCGCTCATCCAACTGGCCCCCGGCAACGTACCGTGAGCCCACCACCACGTCATAGTCGTCCATGACCTCCAAGAACCTGAGGATGTAGCGAGGTGAATGGGAGAAATCCGCGTCCATCTGCACGATCAAGTCGCTGCCATGATCAAGGGCGTAGCGGAAACCGGTCAGGTAGGCCGTGCCCAGACCCAGCTTGCCCGACCGGTGGAGGACATGGACCTGTTCTGGGTAGCGGTCCGCCAGATCGTCGGCAACCTGGCCTGTGCCATCCGGCGAGTTGTCGTCGACGACGAGGATCTCCAGGCCTGGCAAATCCAAGGCTAAGAGCTCGCCAACCATGGTCGGCAGGTTCTCGGCCTCGTTATAGGTCGGCATGACCACCATCAGCTTTGACTCAACCATAGCCTCTCACTCACAGTCTGCTGCCGGAAATAGATCTCGGGATGGCGCTGCGGGCAGGAAACTGGCTGATTATACTATGAACAAGGAGAAAGGTCAACAACCCCCGCCAACCTGACACCAGTGGCAAAAACGGTCTCCTCCGCCGGTTGCACAAAAACGGATCTTCAGGTATAATCAACCAGCGTGTCCGGGCAGAGACCCCAGAGACGGCACGACCCAGCACGGGGCCGGTGGCTGGACCTGGTCAGCACCCGGTGCGGAAGATGCCCCAGCTGAAGCGTACGAGATGGCGCCGGGCAGATACCAACCCACGAAAGGACCGGTCTCTTCGGTCCCAACAGGATAGTCGCCCATGAGCCTGAGGATCCTACTTGTCGAAAAGGATGTGTCCACTGCCGATCTGCTCGTGCCCAGCCTGGAGCGCAAGGGCTACCATGTCGCGACCGCGCGGACCCAGCGCCAGGCGCTGAGTCGCATCCGTGCCTCTCGCCCAGACCTCCTCGTCCTGGACGTAGCATCCTTCGGGTCGAACGGCTACAAGGTGGCCGAGAGCGTCCGTTCGCGCTCAGACTATATGCCGACCATCTTGCTCCTGCCGGAAGGCCATACCAGCGCTGGGGGTTCCGCGGAAGCGTTCATGACACCGCCCTTCACCTCGCGCAAGCTGCTGTACCGCGTCAAAAAGGTCTCAGAACACCTCACACGCCGCGAGATGCGGATCGCCCATTTGACCCTGGATCCTGATACCAAGACCCTGCTCAAGAAGGGCGAAGAAGTCAAGCTGCGGCCCAAGGAAGCAGCACTCCTGGCCTTCTTTATGAGCAATCCGGGCAAGGTGCTCAGCCGCCAGGAGATCATGAGAGAAGTCTGGGAGACCGAGTACTTTGGGGATACCCGGACCCTGAGCGTGCACGTGCGCTGGCTGCGAGAAAAGGTCGAGGAGAATCCGGACAAGCCCCGGATCCTGCGCACGGTCCGTGGTGTTGGCTACCGTTTCGAGGTGCCGGGCCCAGAACGGGACCGCTGACTCAACAGGTATTCAAAGCGGGACAGGGTTGCCCTGTCCCGTTTTTTTTGGTCCTCGCGCCACGTGGGGCATCCGAAGCCCCGCCGTACGGCTCAGATGCGGCAGGCTGCTAACCTGCCAGCGGGCCTGGCCCAGAGGGCCTGCCGGACACATGCCGGCCAGGATTCACTCCCTGGACCGCAAATGTGGAAAGAGGATGACCTCCCGCAACGAATCGGTGTTGGTCAAAAGCATAGTCAGGCGATCGATGCCCATGCCAAAACCGCCGGTGGGCGGCATGCCGTAGCTCAGGGCACGGACATAGTCCTCGTCCAATGGATGGGCTTCCTCATCTCCGTCGGCCAAGGCCTCACTCGTGGCCAGAAACCGCTCGCGCTGGTCCAGCGGGTCATTGATCTCGCTGAAAGCGTTGCCCAGCTCAAAACCGCCGATGAAGAACTCGAATCGCTCTACTATGTCGGGTTCACCCGGCTTTTTCTTGGCCAGCGGTGAGACCTCTAGCGGGTAATCGTACAGGAATGTGGGCTGGATGAGCTTCGACTCCACATAGTTGATCAGCGTCGGGTCGATCAGCTTTCCCCAGGTGGACTTTTTTTCGGGCGTGCCGCCCATGCGCACGATCGCCTGGTAGAGGCTCTCTGCATCCTCGTGCTCCGCATAGTCAATGCCCGTGAGTTCCCGGATGGCATCTCGTAGCTTCCAGCGCCGCCAGGGCGGGCTCAGGTCGATCTCTTGCCCCTCGTGTGTGATGGTGGTCGTTCCCAGGGCCTCCTGGGCCGCATAGGCCACCATCTGCTCGGCGAGCTCCATGACGTCCCTGTAATCGGCGTAGGCCTTGTAGAACTCGATCTGAGTGAACTCTGGGTTGTGCTTAAAAGATACACCCTCGTTGCGAAAGTCCCGTCCAATTTCGTAGACCTTCTCAAACCCACCCACGATCAGCCGCTTCAAATAGAGCTCATCCGAGATTCGGAGGTAGAGCTGCTGCTTGAGCTGGTTATGATAGGTGACAAAGGGCCGGGCCGCTGCCCCGCCGTAGATCGGCTGGAGCACGGGTGTCTCGACTTCGAGAAAGCCTCGTTCATCCAGGAAACGGCGGATGGCCGAAATGATCCGGGCCCGTGTCTTAAAGATCTCTCGCACCTCGGGATTGACCGCCAGATCGACATAGCGCTGCCGGTAGCGCTGTTCCTTATCGGTGAAAGCGTCAAAGACCTGGCCATCCTTTTCCTTGACCACAGGCAGGGGCTGGAGGGCCTTGGCCAGGAGCCGTAGCTCGTCTACCCGCACGCTGGGCTCCCCTGTCCGCGTGTAGAATGTCTCCCCGCTGGCCTGCACGAAATCGCCGAGATCCAGGTCCCGCTTAAAGAGCTCGTAGGCCTCCTCGCCCAAGACATCACTTCGCACGTAGAGCTGGATGCGCCCGCTGTCATCCTCAATATGGGCGAACGAGGATTTGCCCATCACGCGCATGCTCACGAGGCGACCAGCAACCCCAACGACAACAGCCTCGCCTTCTGCCCTGCCCTCCAGGGCGGAAACTGCCTCGGCGGCCGTATGCGTCCGTTCTACGCGTGCCGGGTAGGGGTCAACTCCTGCCTCGCGGAGCCGGGCTAGCTTGACCCGGCGCTGTTGTTCCTGGTCACTCAATTCTTCTTCAGACATGGCAATCTCCACCAATGATGGGAATCCGTGCAATTGCAGACTGCTTCCGGGCGGCCATAGCCCGGGGTCAGCGGGGACCCGTTGTAGAGCTACTCGATGCGGAGCACTTCCATCTCGACCGTGCCGCCGGGCGCCTTGAACTTGACCCGCTCACCCTCACGGCGACCGAGCAGTGATCTGCCCAACGGTGATTCATTGGAGATCCGGCCCTCACCAGGATCAGCCTCGGCAGAACCGACGATGATGTAGGTCTCTGGGTCATAGCCATCTTCCTGGACCGTGACCTGCGAGCCAAGGTTGACCTTGTCACTGGGACCATTGGTCTCGATGATCACTGCATTCTTGAGCATGGCCTCCACGGTCATGATCCGGCCCTCAAGGAAGGCTTGCTGGCGCTTGGCTTCATCGTAGCCGGCGTTTTCCGAGACATCTCCGTCCATCTTGGCTTCATGAATGGCCTGAGCGACTTCCGGTCGGCGTACGGTCTTAAGGTGGTGTAGTTCTTCTTCGAGTTTTTGAAAGCCTTCAGCGGTCAAAAAGGTCTCTTGTTGCGTCATAGTCTTCCCTCAATCCAAGTCAGCATCTTGCACAACGTCGCCGTAAACAGCAAAAAAGAGCGCCTGAAGCATGGTGCCTCAGGGCCCACCAGGAACAAAAAACTGAGAGACCTGCTCTCAGCCCTTTGACAAGGATTATACAACAGAAGGCAGGTTTTGCAAAATCAACCCAACGGCGTTCCCTTCCTGCACGCCAGACGGCCCCAGACCCTGCTCACGGGGGAGCAGGGTTCGGGGCCGTCTGCAGATGTTCGACAGGTCCTGGCCAGAGAGAGGGCCAGGTTGGTAGCCTGTCCTTCCGCTGTCCAGTATCGATTACGCAGGCGGGATCCGGCTGTTCTCGAGATATTCGTTCAGCATTTCCACGCTGTAGCGGCGGTGACCACCAGGCGTGCGGTAGGGCACGATGAGCCCCTGCTGCTCAATCTTGCGTAAAGTGAATAGGCTGATGCGTAAGTAGTTGGCGGCCTCTTTAGCTGTAAGAAGCTTCTTTTCGTCCACGTTTTTCCCTCCTATCAGTTTGGATTGATCGATGCACGGCGTAAACCGAACGTAACCTACTTAACCTGTCAAAACCAGTTTAACATGGTCAAGGCTGAGTCGCAATACACCGTAGGGAGTATTTTAGGGATGATTCTTGCTGGACCCTGGGTCTATACACTATGTTCCACTCTATAGTAGCCGCAATCATCCGTAGCTTACCCTCTTATGACATAAATCGATCAATCCTACCTTAATTCCAAGTTAACATCCTTCTCGAATCTGATTATACCATAAAACACGCATTTCTTCGTAATTTTGGCTACTGGACCCGGATTGGAGACAGACGGACACTTGACCGTTCCGTCGAGGTCGGGTACAATGCAAGGGAGGCATTCGATGGAACGACGTAAGAAGGCAAAGATTGTCCAGGAACGGCTGCTGGAGACCTTTGGCGAGCCAAGGTGGCGGCGCCATCTTGACCCCGTCCCAGAGCTGGTGAGCACAATCCTCAGCCAGAATACCAACGATACGAACCGCGACAGGGCCTTCGAACGCCTCCGAGAGCGATTCTCCTCGTGGGAGCAAGTGCGCGACGCCAAAGTAGACGAGGTTATCGATGCCATCCGGCCTGCGGGCCTGGCCAATCAGAAGGGGCCACGGATCCAGGAAGCTTTGCACTTTATCACAGAGGAACGAGGTGAACTGGATCTCGAGTTTCTGGCAGATTGGCCAGTGGAAGAAGCCAAGGAATGGCTGTCCTCAATCAAGGGAGTAGGCCCCAAGACCGCGGCCATCGTGCTCCTCTTTTCTCTGGAGATGCCGGCCTTTCCCGTGGATACCCACGTCCACCGTGTTACAAAGAGATTAGGCCTCCTCAGCCCAAAAGCCTCCCGCGAGGAGGCCCACAGCGAACTGGAGGCGTTGATCCCCGAAAAGCACTACTACTCGTTTCACCTCAACGTGATCCGCCTTGGTCGGGAAGTATGCACCAGCCGTAACCCTCACTGCGAGGAATGTGTTTTGCGCGATCTGTGCGATTACTATCAGAATGTAAGGTCGTCACCCGGCTGATCCGGGTCCGTCGTGGCTAGGCAAACCGGCAATGGTCGTTGGCAAGCATGAGAGCCAGGAGCCCTCGCCGGCACAGGCCAACGCCAGGCGGACGCGGTGGCACAGCACCTGGATGGAGAGCCATGAAAACAAAACGTCGCTCCACAGCCGATGCGCCCCCAAAGCGCGGAAGACGCCATCCCCTGCTGCTCCAGCAACGCTTCAACGAGATGGTCTTTTGGCCCACTACCATCATCACAGCCCTGAGCGTCACCCTGCTCATCCTGGACCCACCTGAAGTGGCGGCTTACCGCCCGCATCTGACCATCGTCCTTGTGGGTAGTGCAGGGGTCCTGATCCTGACCCTCTTGTTCCGCCTTCGGGCCTACGCCTGTTGCCAGCCTCAAGTCCTACGTATCCAGCTCCCATTTCATCACCTGGACATCCCCTATCGCGAAATACAGGCGACACGGCCCGCCGAGCTATTTCGCCTCTTTCCCCTCCAGCAGCAGGGATTCCTACGACGGAACTTTCTGAGCCCCGTGCTCGGCCACACCGCCATCGTCGTCGAATTGAAAGAGCTCCCCTGGTCCCGCCTGTGGCTGCGCCTGTGGATGAGCCAGTACATGCTCTCTCCCGACGCACAAGGACTGGTTGTGGCAGTGCCGGACTGGATGGCCTTCCACAACGAGTTGGGTGAGTTCAAGGCCCGCAGCCAGTACGCCTGAGCACTAACATAATCTAGTTTAAAATTCTCCCCGGGGGCCTCTCCGCCCTTGACATAGAACACGCGTTCTGGTATAATGCTGAATACAGAACAGATGTTCTATGTCCTATCATCGTTGGGTGGAGGGGGCCATGGTTCGGGAACTGCGATTGGCGCGGCGACGAGGGCCCGCGGAGTGGACCTCAAACGGAGCGGATCTTCCAAGACGTACTGCACCTCAGGGGCGAACGAAGCCCTTGAGTGGATGCGGATTTCGGGCGGTGGCAAAGGACGGGCAGATCATCTGTAGCAAGGTCGTCGAGGGCGACCCGGAGGTCTCGCCCAACCTCTGCCGCGACTGCCCCGCCCAGGCCGTCGACTGCAGCCACCTCCGCTTCTCCCTGCGCCTCTCCTCCCCCTCGCCCCTCATCGTCCGCTTCAACGGCCGCACCGAGGTCTGGGACGACGACCCGCCCCACCTCTCCTTCGAGCACGCCGCCTGTGCCGCCCGCGTCTCGCCCATCCACGACCCCCGCGCCTGTGCCGGCTGCTCCCTGCGCCAACCTCTCCAGCCAGCCTCTGACCTAGCTCTCGAGTCCCAGGGCCCTCCAGGCCGCGTCGTGCCCTTCCCCGCCCGCGAACCGGCCCTCGCCGCCGCGGGCGCCGACTAGGACGACTGCCACTATGCG
>JAMJFU010000175.1 GCA_023544525.1 Anaerolineae bacterium
AAAGACTCGACTGGTGATGAAGGCCAGGATCACGTGACGATGAGGGCCGACGGGGTCGGAAAGGCACACTGCGGGGCGCACCTTGGTGCTCGACAGATCGTCAAACGGAAACGGGACCAGCACCACTTTATGCTTCATCACGATACGGCTTGCCGTCAGACAGGCTGTAGATGTCTTCGGCGGGATCGTGAAGAGTGGCAAAGGCCGGATTGCGTGCTGCCGCTTTCAGCCACTCCTCTTCCTCGCTATCTTCGGTGAGCGGATAGAGGACGAGGACGCGTACCCTCATCGGACCAGGCACGGGCAGGCTTCCGGCGACGTGAAGCCGGCGATCCTCGTCGATAATGCCTGTCATCTCGATGGCTGCCATTGTGCTTTCCATCACTCATTTCCTCCGCGTCTCTCACAGGATCACGGCAACCAGGGCCGGCGCCGGGCAGTCCGGCCCCCAAGCCGGCATATTCTGTGCTCCAGCTGTTTTCCCGGCGCCAGTCTGTGAGACAATTGTAGCATACTTCCCCGCGGCCGACAAGACCGGCTCGGAGCTCAATTTCCTGTTTTCCTTCTACCGCCTATCTATCGCGCACCTGTCACGGTCCTGCCCTAGACACAGGTTACCTTCAAGGCACGACCTCAAAGGTCGGAACCTATCCATCCATAGGAGGAACGTGCCATGAAAGAAAGGACTATCGCCCTCGGAAGCCTTGCCCTGCTCCTGATCCTGGCCCTCGCAGCCTGGACGCAGGATCAGCCCGCCTCAGCCGAACCACGCCGGGTGACCGTGACCGGCGAGGCCGAGGTCCGGGTCGTGCCTGACGAAGTGATCCTCAGCCTCGGGATCGAGTCCTGGGACAAGGATCTCGACATCGCCAAGCGCCAAAACGATGCCATCGTAGGCCGGGTGTTGGCGCTCACCCAGGAGCTGGGCATCCCCGCCGAGCATGTCCAGACCGACTATATCGGCATCGATCCCCGCTACCGCAACGGCTACTACGAGGAGCGTGATTTCATCGGCTATTTTGTGCGCAAGAGCGTGGTCATCACCCTGCGCGATCTCGACCGCTTTGAGGACCTGCTGAGCGGCGCGCTGGAGGCCGGCGCTAACTATGTGCACGGCGTCGAATTCCGCACCACGGAGCTACGCCAGCACCGGGACGAGGCCCGGGCCCTGGCCATCCGGGCAGCTCGCGAAAAGGCGGTCGCCCTATCCGGCGAGCTGGACCAGGATGTGGGTGAGCCGTTGACCATCCAGGAGGAACAGGCTCGTTGGTGGTCCAGCTACAACGCCTGGTGGGGCGCCACCTGGAGTGCAGGCATGTCCCAGAACGTGATCCAGGAGCTAGGTGGGGCCAGCCTCCTGGCCGACAGCAGCCTGGCCCCGGGCCAGATCAAGGTCACCGCCCGCGTGACCGTGAGTTTTGAGCTGTCCCACTAGGAAGAAAGACGGCCTCCGGGGTCTGCACCTCGGAGGCCGTTGCCAATGGCAGTGGGACTGTGAAACCTACTGCATTGCCTCGATGATGGCATCGGCCATCTCCTGCGTGCCCACGGCCGTGGGGTCGTCGCGCGCCGGCTTGAGGTCGTAGGTCACGTGCGTGCCCTCTCGGATCACGGTGCGCACTGCCGCTTCGACCCGGTCGGCAGCTGCCCTCTCGCCCAGGTGGCGCAACATCAGCACCCCGCTGAGGATCGTCGCTGTGGGGTTGACCTTGTTCTGCCCCGCATACTTGGGCGCCGAACCATGGACGGGCTCAAAGACAGCAAGATCGTGCCCGATGTTGGCCCCCGGGGCAACGCCCAGACCGCCCACCAGCCCCGAACAAAGGTCGCTCAGGACGTCGCCAAAGAGGTTAGGACACACCAGGACGTCATATTCCCGTGGGCGTTGCACCAGTTGCATGGCCATATTGTCCACGATCCGGTCGTTGAACTCTACGTCAGGATAGTCCTGGGCGACCTCGCGGGCCACCTTCAGGTACAGCCCGTCGGTGGCTTTCAGGATATTGGCCTTGTGGACCGCTGTCACCAGGCGGCGGCCGTTGGCCCGGGCGTACTCGAAGGCAAAGCGCACGATGCGCTCGGTGGCCCGCCGGGTAATGATCCGGATCGACTCTGCCGCCACGTCCGGGATCACATCGTGCTCGATGCCCGCATACAGCCCTTCGGTGTTTTCGCGGACGACCACGAGGTCCACATCCGGATGGCAGATGGGGATGCCCTCCATGGCCCGCGCCGGGCGCAGGTTGGCGTACAGGTCCAGAGCTTTGCGGATGGCAACGTTGACGCTGCGAAAGCCCGTGCCCACGGGAGTGGTGATGGGCCCCTTCAGGGCCACGCTGTTGGCCCGGATCGAATCCAGGACGATGTCCGGTAGCGGCGTGCCGTACTTGTCCATGACGTCGGCACCCGCCTCCTGCTGATCCCAGTCGAAAGCGACGCCAGTAGCCTCCAGGACGCGGCGTGTCGCCTCGACTAGCTCGGGGCCAGTACCGTCTCCGGGGATGAGCGTTACACGGTGGGCCATATTGGATCACTCCTTTCTCGAGGGCCTGCTACGACAGGCACCCGCAGATGCCTCCTCCGCCTACGCTGGCCAGAACCGCGGCGGGACCTGTAGCGCGGCAGGGCAGTTCGCCGGCCGGCCTGCGACGCACTGCGCGTCTGGCTGGGCCTCCACCATGGGTGAGCGGTCGAGCATCTCGTGCCACTCGACGCCCCTCGGACCGGCGTACAGGGCCCGGGGCCGGATCAGGCGGTTGTCGTGCTGCTGCTCGAGCACGTGAGCCGTCCAGCCCGCGATGCGCGCGATGGCAAACATCGGGATGAATAGATCGATCGGGATGCCCAGGGCATATAGCAGCGGCGCTGTGTAATAGTCCACGTTGGTCTTGATCCGCCGCTCATCGAAATACGGATGCGCCAGGACCCGCTCTTCCAGCCGGGCGGCGATCTCGTACCACTGCGTGTTGCCGCTGCGTCTTGCCACCGTCTCGGCCATCTCGCGCAGGATCTTGGCCCTCGGGTCCTCGACCTTGTACACACGGTGTCCAAAGCCAAAGATGCGCTCCTTGCGGGCCATCCTCTTCTCGAACCACTCGTCGACATCTCGAGGGCTGCCGATCTCTATCATCTGCTCCATAGCTGCCTGGCTGGCGCCGCCATGCAGTGGGCCCTTCAGGGTACCCAGCGCCGTGACCACTGCCGAATAGACATCGCCCAGGGTACTGGCCGTTACCCGGGCGGAAAAGGTCGAAGCGTTCATCCCGTGGTCGGCCAGCAGCACGAAATAGGTCTCCAGGGCCTTGGCACTGGCGGGATCGGGTTCCTCGCCCGTCAGCATATACAAAAAATTGGCGGCGTGTCCCAGGTCGTCCCGGGGCTCGATAGGCGGCCGGTCACCGCGCAGCCGGTCAAAGGAGGCGACGATGGTCGGCAGCTTGGCCGTCAGGCTGACGGACCGGCACAACGAAGAGCCCCCCACCTCCTCGTGGATGCAGGCCCGGTCGAACATGGACAGCGTGGAGGCGATGGTGCGCAGCGCCTCCATCGGCGTCGCCGACTCGGGCAGGGAGTGCATGATGCCCCACACTACCTTGGGCAGGCGGCGGTTGGAGCGCAGCCAGTTGGACAGCATCTCCAGCTCGCTCGTGGCTGGCAGGCGCTGGTACCACAGCAGAAAGGCTGTCTCTTCGTAGGTGGCCTGCGCCGCCAGATCCTCAATATCGTAGCCACAGTAGGTGAGCTGGCCTGCCTCTCCGTCGATGGCGCTGAGGTGGGTCTCGGTAAAGACCACACCCTCCAATCCTCGTTTGATCTCGACCGTTGCAGAGTCCATAGATTTCTCCTTGCAGTCCTTCAATAACTCAGGCTCAAAGTTCCAATGTTGCCAGCGCCTTGTCGGCGATCGCTTCGCCGATGACCAGCGAGGCGGTCGCTGCCGGCGATGGGGCGTTCAACACGTGTATGGCCCTGGGGCCTTCGATAAAGCTAAAGTCGTCGAGCAGGTTGCCCTGGCTGTCCATGGCCTGGGCGCGCACCCCGGCGCCTCCCCGCTTGACGTCGTCTACGGCGATCTCTGGCGCCAGCGTCTGGAGTGCCTGGACGAACGCCCTCTTGCTATAAGAACGGTACATTTCAGCCGCGCCCGTCTTCCAATATCGGGCGGCCATGACCCAGAAACCCCGGAAGGCCAGCAGTTTGGCCAGGTAGACAGGGTCGATGTCCGACTTTTTGTAGCCTTCCCGGGCAAAGGCCAACACGGCGTTGGGCCCTGCCTCGACGCCGCCATCGATCTTTTTGGTGAAATGCACGCCCAAGAAGGGGAAGCGCGGATCTGGCACCGGATAGATCAGGCCCTTCACCAGGCGCTGGCTCTCCGGCTCGAGCTCATAGTATTCGCCCCGGAAGGGCACGATGCGCAGCCCGTGGGTGTCACCCGTCATCTTGGCGATCAGGTCGCTCTGCAGGCCACCGCAGTTGACCACCGTCCGGCTGTGAAGCGCTCCTTGTGTGGTCTCCAGGACCAGCTCCCCGGGCCGGTTGTCGATCCCGGTGACCTCTGTATTGAGCCGCAGCTCACCGCCACGCTCCTGCACGATCTCGGCATATCTGCCAGTCACCGCCAAATAATCGACGATGCCCGTGTTCGGTGACCACAGGGCGGCGATGCCTGTGGCGTGGGGCTCATACTCCTGGATCTCTTCGCCACGCAACCTCACCAGGCCCTGCACCCCATTGGCGGTCCCCCTCCGGTAGAGCTCCTCAAGCCGGGGCAGCTCCTCCTCCCGGGTGGCAACCACCACCTTGCCACACAGCTCGTAGGCCAGGTCTTGTTCCTGGCAGAACTCGATCATGCGCCGGGCTCCATCGACGGCCATCTTGGCCTTTAAACTGCCCGGCTTGTAGTAGAGGCCGGCGTGGATCACCCCGCTGTTGTTGCCGGTTTGATGGGCAGCAACCTGCCCTTCCTTCTCGACCACGACGAGCCGCAGGCCGGGCCTTCTCTCCAGGAGGGCCATGGCCGTGGCCAACCCCACGATGCCGGCCCCGATGACAGCGATATCATATCTAGAATCGTCCAAGACTGCCCTCCCGTATGGCGCTCAAGTGCACTATAACCAGGACAAGTATATTAGAATTTCCGTCTTAGATATGTACATTATACCACAGTGCACCGCCATTGGACAAACTGGAGTGGGCCGTGTTGGGGTGTGCAGGCTGCTGGTGTGCCAGCGTCGAGCATTCGGCCATACCTGTCCCGGCTATAAACTTGACGGTGCCCTGGCTGGTGGTACAATGGTTGTGAGTCTCGCGAGTGACGGCGATTTCCGCCGTCCTGGTAGGAGGTGTGGCGGATGACAACGGAGGAAACGGCGGAAAACTCCGCCGTTGAGGAATCCAAGGGGAATAAGACACGGCCCAGGGGGCGCGTAACCATCTTTGGCACCTGGTGCAAGGGCTGCGGCCTCTGCATCGAGTTCTGCCCCCGCGGTGTGTTCGAGGTCAACGGCCAGGGCCGCCCGCTGGTGGCGCACCCCGAGCGGTGTACAGCCTGCCATTGGTGCGATACCCACTGTCCTGACATGGCCATCACCGTGCGGCGCCTCGACGAGGAAGAAGTGGAGGAGCTCGAAGAGCTGAGCCAATTGGCCGAGGAAGGCGCGCTGCCGGCGGGAGGTGACCTGTGACGGTGCAGCTGTTGCAGGGCAACCGTGCCTGCGCGCTGGGCGCACTGGCCGCCGGTTGCCGTTTCTTCGCCGGTTATCCCATCACCCCTTCCTCCGAGATCGCCGAGATTATGGCGCGCGAACTACCCAAGCTGGGTGGCAAATTCATCCAGATGGAGGACGAGATCGCCAGCATCGCGGCCATCATCGGTGCCTCGGTGGGTGGCTTGAAAGTCATGACCGCCACCAGTGGCCCCGGGTTCTCGCTGATGCAGGAGAATATCGGCTATGCGGTCGTAGCCGAGGTCCCGTGTGTGGTCATCAATGTGATGCGCGGCGGGCCCAGCACCGGCTTGCCCACCAGCCCTGCCCAGGGGGACGTGATGCAGGCCCGCTGGGGGACCCATGGCGATCATCCCATCATCGCACTGGCGCCAGCCACCGTGCTCGAGACCTTTGAGTTGACGCTGGCCGCCTTTAACTTTGCCGAAAAGTTCCGCACTCCGGTGCTGGTGCTGATGGATGAGATCGTGGGTCACATGCGCGAGAAGGTGGCCCTGCCCGAGGTGGGCGTCAGCCAGATCGTCAACCGCGAGATGCCCACCGTCCCGCCCGAGTGGTACGAGCCCTTTGGCAACCCGCCTTCCGATGTGCCACCGCTGGCGCCCTTTGGCGAAGGATACCGCTATCATATCACCGGCCTCTTGCACGACGTGCGCGGATTCCCGACCAGCCGCCTGGACGAGATCCAGCCCTGGATCGACCGTGTGTTCCGCAAGATCGACAACAACCGCGACGAGATCTGCATGTGGGACGAGGACGGCATCGACGATGCACGGGTCCTCCTGGTGGCCTACGGCTCGACGGCTCGCTCTGCCCGGCAGGCCCTCAAGTTGGCCCGGGCCCGCTATGGGCGCAAGGTCGGCCTGCTCCGCCTCAAGACCCTGTGGCCTTTTCCCGAGGAGGCAGTCGAGCGAGCGGCCGAGAACGCTCAACGGGTGGTTGTCGCCGAGATGAACCTGGGCCAGATCGCCCTGGAAGTGGAGCGGCTGGTTGGCCGCAGCAAGGTCCTGCGCGTCGGCCGCGCAGACGGGCAGATGGTCACCCCAGAACAGATTCTGGATGCAATGCGCGCCTCGCCAGAGCAGTTCACCCGGCGGGCCACGCCAGCGCGGGTCCAGCGGGAGGGCTAGATGCAAAGACACGACCAGGGCACCTACGAGTACCTGCGGCACCATAAAAGGTTCCCCCATCTGTGGTGCGCGGGTTGTGGCATCGGCATCGTCATGGGCAGCATTGTGCGCTCGGTCCAGAATCTGGAGCTGAACCAGGACGATGTGGCCATCATCTCCGGCATCGGCTGCACGGGCCGCATGCCGGTCTATATGGATTTCAACACCATGCACACCACCCACGGCCGGGCCCTGGCCTTTGCTACAGGCCTCAAGCTGGCCCGGCCCGAGATGGAGATCATCGTGGTCATGGGCGATGGCGATGCGCTGGCCATCGGCGGGAACCACTTTATCCATGCCGCGCGCCGCAACATCGACCTGACGGCCGTGATCGTCAACAACAACATCTATGGCATGACCGGGGGACAGTCCTCGCCGACCACGCCGCTGGACGCGCGCTCGGCGACGGCGCCCTATGGCCACATCGAGCCACCCTTTCCGATCACCGACCTGGCCATGGCGGCCGGCGCACCGTTCGTAGCTCGCAGCACCGTCTACCACGTCACCGAGCTGGACAAGTTGATGGAGCAGGCCGTGCGCAAGAAAGGCTTTGCGGTCCTCGAAGCGGTCAGCTACTGCCACACGACCTTTGGCCGGGCCAACGACCTCAAATCGCCGGTAGCCATGATGCGGCTGCTCAAGGACAAGAGCATCCCCTTGCAGGCGGCAGCCAGGCTCGAGGAAGGTCCGGACCCAGATCAGATCGTGCGCGGCGTGTTCCGCGATGACGATCGTCCCGAATACACGGAACTCTACGACAAGGTCATCGAAAAAGCCCATGGGACCCTGCCTCCGCGCAAGCGCAAGGTCCGGCGCGGCTGGGTATAGGGGGTGATCATGGAGACACAGCGGCAGGAAGCAAGGCGGGACCTCGAGGATCGCTACGAGGTCCGCCTCGCTGGCGAAGGGGGGCAGGGCATGATCCTCGCCGGCGTGATCCTGGCCGAGGCGGCTGCGGTCCACGACGACCTCAACGCCGTGCAGACCCAGAGTTACGGCCCCGAAGCCCGGGGTGGAGCCAGCCGGTCCGAAGTGGTCATCGCCCGTGGCGAGATCGACTACCCCAAGGTCATGAGCGCCGATTTTCTGCTGTGCATGAGCCAGGAGGCCTGCGACAAGTTCTATACGCAGGTCAAGGAGGACGGCTGGATCCTGGTAGACTCGGGCCACGTGAGCCGGATGCCGAGCCACCGGGCGCTGCGGGTGGCGGTCAGCCAGATCGCCGAGGAAGCGACGGGCCGCCGCATCACGGCCAGCATGGTGGGGCTGGGTCTGATCGGCGGGCTCTCCGGTGTGGTCAGCCGGGCAGCCCTGGAAAAAGCGGTCGCCGACCGGGTGCCGGCCGGCACCGAAGAGATCAACCTCAAGGCCCTGGCCGCCGGCTTTGCCGAGGCGGAGCGCATTCGCCGCGCGAGGGACCGGGACTTTTGACCGGCTGCTATAGCCTCGTCGAGAATCCGGGATCCCGCACACAGGGATCCCGTTTTTTG
>JAMJFU010000176.1 GCA_023544525.1 Anaerolineae bacterium
TGCGTCCTTTGCTCCTGGCCGCCCAGGCCAGTGTCTCAAGCCGTGCCGTCTATCGCTTCTTCCGCGATACCGGCGATGCAGGCGTCGACGTCCTGCTCCATGCCCTGGCCGATCACCTGGCAACCTACCCGCCCGGGGAGGCAGGCGATCCTTGGCTCCGCCTGGTGGCGCTCGCCGAGCGCATGCTGGCCGACTACTGGGACCGCCGCGCGCAGCGGGTAGAACCACCCCTGCTCCTGGATGGTCATGACCTGCTGGCGCTCTTTGACCTGGAGCCGGGTCCCAAGATTGGCGAGCTGTTGGAGCTGGTGCGCGAAGCCCAGGTCAGTGGCGAGGTGCAGGGCCGCGACGAGGCGCTGGCCCTGGTGCGCCAGCACCTGCGGGGTGGGGAACTGTAAGGCCGGGCGCTGGCCTTCGGCTCAGGCCTGGCGGCCCAGCAGCGACCCCGCGAGCTCCCGCAGGGTTGCCTGGGCCTCGTTCTCACGCCCGGTGGCCTCCAGGCTCGCCAGCGCCTGCTGGTAGTAGTCACTGGCCAACCCCTCAGCGTATTCCCTGGCGCCCGTCCGGGCCAGGATGGCCAGGACCTGGTGGATGGCGGCCTCGTCGAGGGGGCCTTCCTGCCGGTACAGCGCCCGCAGCTGGAGAGCCGCCTCCCGCTCGCCCGGCTGGTTGAGGGCATAGACCACGGGCAAGGTCTTCTTCTTGTCCCGGATGTCGGTCGCCGAGGGCTTGCCCGTGACTGCTTCTTCGCCCCAGGCACCCAATATGTCATCCTGGATCTGGAAAGCCATGCCCAACTGCTGGCCAAAGCGGTGGTACAGCGTGGCCAGATGCTCGTCGTCGCTGGCGACGATGGCTCCCAGCCGGGCCGATGTGGCCAACAACCGGGCGGTCTTGTGACCGATCATCCACAGGTACTGATCCAGGTCCACCTCGAGCTGATCCTCGAACGCCATGTCCGTGAACTGGCCCTCACAGAGGGCCAGGCACGCCTCGTCCAGGGCCAGGGCGGCTGCCTGGCAGCGGTCGGGGGACACGCCACGCGCTGTTAAGCGATGCAGGGCCAGCCGTGCCAGCACAAAGAGGCCATCGCCCACGTTGATGGCGTGCGGCGCGCCCCAGATGGCCCATACCGCCGGGCGGCCCCGGCGGATGCGGCTCCCGTCCTGGATGTCGTCGTGCACCAGCGAAAAGTTGTGGACCAGCTCCACCGCAGCCGCCGCGGGCAGGGCCTGCGACGTGAGCCCGCCGGCGCCCTCGCACGAGAGCAGGCACAGGACCGGCCGGATCCGCTTGCCGCTGTTGGTCTCGATGGCCCGCAACTGCTCGTCCGCCCAGCCCAGGTGGTAGCGCATCATGCCATAGTATGGGGCCAGGCTGTGATGCCTGGTCCGCAGGACTTGGCGCAGTTCCTCCTCGATCAGGGGCAGAAAACGCTCATAGGCCCCGGCCAGATCCATCATTCACTGCCTCGCGGGGCCGAAGCGTAGCGTAGGGTGGGGCTGCCCTTTAGCGCCTGCAGGTCGGTGATGCCCAGGCAGAACATCACCGTCCGCAGCACATCCGCCATCTCCAGCGCCAGGTCGGCCACGGCCTGGGCTGAGGCGTTCGCCGCTTTCAAGAAAGGGCCGGCCAATCCGCCCAGGTCGGCGCCCAGGGCCAGGACCTTGGCCAGGTCCATCCCGCTGCGCAGGCCGCCGCTGGCAATGACCGGCATGCCGGGCAGGGCGGCCCGCACCTCGACCAGGGCCTCGGCCGTGGGCACCCCCCAATCGGCAAAGGCGGCGCACAGCCGCCGCATTCGTTCCGTCGGTGCCCGGTACATCTCGACCTGGCTCCAGGAGGTTCCGCCGCTGCCCGCAACGTCGATGGCGCTGACGCCAGCATCGGCCAGGCGCCGCGCGACCCCGGCCGAGATCCCCCAACCCACTTCCTTGACCACCACCGGTACCTCGAGCCCGCGGCAGACCTGCTCGATCTTGCGCAGGAGGCCGCGCCAGTCGGTGTCACCCTCGACCTGCAAGGCCTCCTGCAGGGGGTTCAAATGCAGGATGAGGCCATCGGCTTCCACCAGGTCGACCACCCAGCGGCAGGTATCCACGCCAAAGCCGGTGTTGAGTTGGACCGCGCCGAGGTTGGCCAGCAGCAGGATGTCGGGCGCCAGGTGTCGCACGCGGAAAGTGTCTGCCAGGTGGGGTGCCTCGACGGCCGCCCGTAGGGATCCCAGGCCCATGGCCATGCCTGCCGCCTGGGCCCCTTCCGCCAGATGGAAGTTGATGCGCTGGGCATCGGCCGTGCCGCCCGTCATGGAAGAGATCAGCAAGGGCAGCCGCAGCTGGCGTCGGAGGAAGGTGGTCGACAGATCGACCTCCTCCAGCGAGACTTCGGGCAACGCGTTGTGGCTGAAGCGGTAGGATTCCAGGCCGGTGGAGAGCCGCGGGAATGCAACATCCTTCTCGAGGTTGATGCGCAGATGCTCCGATTTTCGCTGTTCCAACATGCTCCCCCCGCAACTTTCCCAGTGGCCTGGTGTTGTACGATGTGTGGCCCGATCTTGCGCATCTTACCAAGGCTAACACGGAATGTCAAGCGAGTTGACAGGGCAAGCCAGACTTGGTAGAATAGGCAGACTTGCCGGTGGCGCCTGTGCCAAACCAAATCACCAGGAGGTAGAAAACCATGGACTATTATGAACGAGTCAAAGCGATCATCGTCGAACAGCTCGGAGCAGACGAAGCAGACATCACGATGGAGGCACGCTTCCGCGAGGACCTGGAGGCCGACTCCCTGGATCTGGTCGAGCTGATCATGGCCTTTGAGGACGAGTTCGGCGGCGAGATCTCGGATGAGGAAGCCCAGCAGATCAAGACGGTAGGCCAGGCTGTCGAGTATCTAAGGCTGCGCGTGGAGGCTGGCGAATAGCCTAGCCCTGCGGGCGATTACTGGGACCAAGGCGCTGGGGATCGATGGTTTTTCGGTCGCCAGCGCTTTTGTGCTGGGCGGCCAAAGCCGGCGGCCCGTCGCGCGGCAAGTAGTACCCCATAGACGCCCCGAACCGCATCTCTGTGACTGGACACGGTGGGTGGTTTGCGCTATACTTGCGCCCATGACTGAACGTGCCCAGCGGGATCAAGAGCAATCTACCAGCGTCATCGTCCTGGCCGGAGGCCAGAGCCGGCGGCTCGGCAGCGACAAGTCATTGCTGTCGCTCGGCGGCGAGCCGTTGCTGGCACGCACCCTGCGCCGGCTGGCGCCCCTCAGCGACGACCAGGTCGTCGTGACCAACTATCCCGAACGCTACGAGCCGCTGGGCCTGGAAGCCCGTCTGGTCCGCGACCTCCGGCCCGGGGTCGGCTCGCTCATGGGCATCTACTCCGGTCTGCGCGTCGCCCGCCATCCCCTGAGCCTGGCCGTGGCCTGCGACATGCCCTTTCTGAACGTCGCTTTGCTGCGCTACATGCTTGGCCTGGCGCCCGGTTACGACGTGGTCATCCCGCGCCTCGAAGGCCTGCTCGAACCCCTGCATGCCGTCTACAGCCAGGCCTGCCTGGGCCCCATAGAGAGGGTCCTGGAGGCAGGCCGGCGGCAGATCATCGCCTTCTTCGGGGAGGTGCGGGTGCGCTACGTCGAGGATGACGAGATCGACCGCTTCGATCCCCAGCGCCTGTCTTTCGTAAACGTCAACACGCCCGAGGATTGGGCCGAGGTCCAGGCGCTTCTGGAGGCCCGCGACCTGTGACCCGGCGGCCTGCGACGGCAGGTTTTCGGGCCTACCTGCGACCGCCAGGGCTGGGGTGGGGCGGACCGGCGCCGCATTGAATTGCCTGTGCCCCTGTAAGGCTCCTGTGATCAGTAGCTGTACTTGCTGCCCCCGATGAACTCCCGCAGGTGAGAACTGGGCGGGATGGCCTCCTCGTCCCGTTCCTCGATCGGTGCCACCGCTGCCAGCAGGCGGGCCACCCGTTGGGAGCGCTCAAAGGCGTCCGTGCGCAGGGGATCGCCCTCGTAATCGTCTACCCACTCCCGGAAGTGATCCAGCAGCCGGCGCCGCATGACCGGCAGTTCGTACGGCACGGCGCCGTTGATGATATAGTCGGTAGAGTTGGCGTAGGGGATGATATTGCGCATCTCGCTGCTACGCACATAGTGCCAGTGTTCCAGGGTGCGCCGCGGATCGTAGGCCCGGTACAACTCGTCACGCACCATGCGGCGCATCAGCCTCAGGTCGGTCCAGCGCACCATGCGACCGTCCGGGCCCTTCATCTGCAGCAGCGGCTCGATGTACAGTTGGAATTTCTGCTCGTCCGGGATATCCTCGGACATGGGCGGGTACAGGCCGTGCAGGCTGTCGATGAGGATGATGTCGTCCGGCCCGATGCGCATGGGCGTCACGCCTTCCTGGCGCTTGCCGGTCTTGAAATCGTAGAAGGGGATGCGCACCTCCTCGCCGGTGACGAGCCGCCTAAGGTGCTCGTTGATCAGCGCCAGGTCCAATGCCTGGGGCGTCTCAAAGTCATAATCGCCAAACTCGTCCCTGGGATGGAGCTCCAGATCAAAAAAGTAGTTGTCGACGTGGAAGGTGACCAGGCTGAGCCCCACCCCGGCCAGGCGTTCTCCCAGCTTGATGGTGGTCGTCGTCTTGCCCGAGGAGGAGGGCCCGGCAATGATCGCAATGCGTACCTGCTGCCGGCGGTCCTCGATGACCTGGGCAGCGGTATCGATGTCCTCCTCGTACGCCCGGTCCGACTCTTCCACGATCTGGGCAAACTCCCCCCGGCCGATGCGCTCGTTGAGGTCGTCGATGGTGTACAGCCGGTGGTCCGCCGACCAGCGCAGCACCTCGTAGATCTTGCGCCAGGGGATGTTCCCCGTGGTGCGGTAGCCGCGGGCCGCCTTCTCGCGCCGGCCCCGGGCGCGCTCTTCTCGATAGAGGATGTACGCCTTGGCCACCCGGGCGTGGCCGTTCTCGATCAGCACCTTCTCGACGATGTCCTGGGTCTCTTCCACCGTCGGATGCCGTCCCGCCGGCGTGACCTCCTCCAGGATGCTGACGACCTGGCGCGTCAGGCTCTCTGCGGTCTCCCGGTCGCGGCCGCCGACAGCCACGGCGGCGCGGTAGATGGCATTGGTGATGCGTTCGGGGTTAAAGGGCACCACAGCGCCCGTGCGCTTGATGATGTGCGTGATCGCTGCCATTTCTCAGCTCCTCGATGCTCCTAGCCTGCAGGCACTGTCTGCAGTGGGGCAACCCGCCGTCCGGGCCGCCCGGCGAAAAGAATAGGGGGAGCAGAAACTCTTCCGCTCCCCCTCTCGATAGGTGGAGATGGCGGGAGTCGAACCCGCGTCCAGAGAACTCGAACAAGGACATACTACAAGCTTAGTTGACCTTTTGTGTCTCGCCGGACAGGTCCCCGGCCAACAGGCTACCTGCCAAGCCAGCCGATGCGGGTACTTGTCGTCCCGCCTGTCACCCCACCTATCGGCGTCCGTGGGATTGCACCCCCGGTTTGCTGTCGCCCGCCTGCCTTTCCCCCGGGAGCGGGAAAGGGCGGACGTGACCGTCTAGCGGTCAGGCTATCGCGTTTACTGCTTACGCAGCGAGCGCGAGAGCGGGTTGAGTGCGTTGTTTGGCACTTGTTGTTTTGCCCGTTTTTAACGCGGTCCAGGCGCCTCGGCTTGCAGTCCCAGCCCAGCCTTCCCTGTCGAAACCATTTCATCCCCAGACTGGATTGCAGCAACATTATACCACATTGGACCTCTCCGATCAAATATCCGATCCTCCCTCACACAGCCTTCCCCGTTCGTAGTAGCGGCTTCAGCCGCCTCCCGTCGCGCCCACGCGTCCCAACTTTCCGATATGGCACGCCTGTGGGACAATACCTCGACTGCCGGGACCCCGGGCCACCCGGCTGCCGCAGTGGGGTTGTTGACTCGACGCCGGTGACCGCCAGGCTGTTCATCGTGAGGAGGCATAGGCTTTGAAGAACCCCAACGTCAAGATCCTGCTTCGCAACTTTCTCATCGAATTGCTTATCTATAGCGCGCTGGTCGTCGTCCGGTAGCTTGCACACTCCAGGTACGCTGCAGCACGGGCCCTTCCAGGAGCCCCGTGCTGTTTCTATTCTTGGGCGAGCCGGTCACGCATCCAGCCGGGCAGGTAGCCCTGTAGCCTGCTGACCAGCTCCTCTGCTTCCTCGGGAGACAATTCGAGCACGCCGTCCCTCCTTGCATCCAGGAGGGACAGTTGCTGTTCCTCGAGGGGCAGCCCCGGCGGGCAGGGGACGATGTGCCAGTGGACGTGCGCGTTGGCGCGCTGGCTGCCCAGGGAGAGGACATAGACCCGCTCGGGCTGGAGGGCCTGCCGCACCGCCTCGGCGATGGCATGCACGACCCGCTGCAGGCTCAGGTACTGCTGCAGGCTGAAATCGCCGGTTACCTGCTCGCGGTGTTCCACCGGGGCCACCAGCACAGATCCATACACCGCCGGCATGCGGTTGAGGAAGGCGATGGCTTCGCTATTGCGCCAGATCACGTGGTGAGGCGGCAATGTGGGGTCATCCTCGACCAGGCGGCAGACAAAGCACCCTTCCGCCACCTGTGCCAGGTAGCCTTCCATGTCCAGTTGCATGCGACGCGGCTCAGAGAGCACACCCGCTGCGCGCAGGGCTTCGCCGACCACGACCAGGTCCCGCTCCGGGCGCCGTTGCAGGCGTCCCTGCTCGTCTGTCTCAAAACCCCGGTAGTCCAGGACTACGAGCAGCAGGCCGTTTGCCTTCGCAAAGGCCTGGCGTCTCTGATCGTATAGCCGCCGCTGGTGTCCGCGCGAGACACCGCTCACCGTGTCGCCTTCGTCCATGATGGCCACCGGCGCGCTGTGCTGTCTCTCCCAGTATTCCACGATCAACCGGTGGCGAGGGAAATAGCCGTCCACCGGCAGCGGCCGCTGGCGGCCGTCCTTGCCCGGATCGCCCAGCAGGGTCGGGAAGCGGTGTTGCCAGCGGTAATCCGGCTCGGCCAGGACCTGGGCCACCAGGTCGAGGACGTACTTCTCGTCACTCTCTACGCGGGCTGGCAAGCCTATCTCCTCTCTGAACGGGCATCCTCTCCGTGTGTCCCGGGCGCTTCCCCCGGCGAGTCTGCGGGCTGTGGGGCTTGGTCTCCGGAGGCCACCGCCTCGCCACTCGCGGGGCGCTGCCTGCGCAGCCAGGCTACCATCCCGGCCAGCCCCAGGCCCATGCTCAGGGCGATCACGATCAGGCCGCCCAGCAGGGCAGCGGTGCCCAGGCCCGCTACGACCGGCTGCGCGCCCTCGCCGGCACCCACACCCAGGAATCCGATGCCCAGCGACAGGCCGTTCCACAGGCTGTGCAGCGCCACGCTGCTGGCATAGAGTCCCGCGACGCGTTTCCAGCGCCGTGAGAAGAGCTGGTACCAGGCCAGCCCCATCAGCCCGCCGGTGAAAGCGTGCAGCAGCGTCCCACCCACCCGCAGGAGGATGACCAGCGTCCAGCTCTGTAACCCGCCGGCCGTGTTCAGCAAGCCCTCGACCAGGGCAAAGCCTGCGCCCCCGGCTACACCCCACAGGAAAGCCTGGGCGCGTCCCGGCCGCCGGTAGGCCATCAAGCCCACACCCAGGCTCTTGACCGCTTCCTCGATGATGGGCACGATGCCGGCGACGACGGCCAGCACGATCAGGATCGTCCAGGGCGAGACCACAGCAGGCAGCAGTTGGGAGGGATCCGGAAGCCACGGTCCTGCCTCGAGCAGGGCCTGGAGCCGCTCGAGCAGCGCCATTCCCCCGGGGCGCAGCGCCAGGCTCAAGACGGCGGCGATGGCCAGCCCTACGAGGATCACCATTTCCACGGCAAAGGCCAGGGGTGTGGCCAGTAGCCCACCACTGCCCAGTTGCAGGACGACGTCTCGCCAGCGGCTCTTCCCGCCCAAACCCCGACCGGCCAGCGCCAGCAGCGCCAGCGGTGGCAGGACCCCCGCCAGGATGTGGAAGGGGGCGAACGCCAGGGCTGGTATCCGGTCGAGGGACAGGATGGCCTGGCCGGCCGCCACAGCCAGGAGGAATGCCAGGACCAGTAGCCAACCGCTACGCGGGCGGAACAGCGCAGAGCCCTTGCCCTGGATCGATCGCCAGGCCTGCCACGCGACGGCCAGGCCCAGACCGGCGGCCGCGGCCAGGATGGCACTGCCGGTGGTGATCATGGTGAGTTCTGCGGTGGGGTCGCCACTACTGCCCAGGATGATGCTCAGGCTGCCGGCCAGCAGCCCCAGCGCGGCGATGGTCAGGCCGGCGATCAGGGTCAGGATCCGCACCCACACCGG
>JAMJFU010000177.1 GCA_023544525.1 Anaerolineae bacterium
CGTGGTCGACGACGTTGGCGCATGCCTCGTCGACCACGCCTATTTGGGGTCAGAGCCCGGCGATATGGAGATCTCCTGCTACAGCTACGATGGGGCCTTTTTCATCATCCAGGTTCGCGACTGGGGAGAAGGTTTTGATCCGGCCCAGGTGGAGGAACCGAAGGTTGACGCACCTTTGGAGGAGCGCTCCCTGGGTGGCCTGGGTCTCTTCCTGGTCCGAGCCGTCATGGACTGGGTGCAGTTCAGCTTCGACCCTGCCGCCGGGAACAAGCTCTTGATGATCAAAAGGCTAGAAGTTGCAGACCAGTGACTCGGATACCCTGACAGACAAAGCTGTAGGACCCTCTCAGCTGAGCCGCTGGCTCCCTTCGCTCTACGCCCTTTTGATTGGCTTCTCCGGCATCGCTGCCCTGGTGGCTGGGCTGGATAGGTGGCCCTCTGGCGTGTCTTGGATCGCTGTCCTGGTTTTTGCCGCGGTCTCTTTCCTGGTTCAGCGCTCCAGCTTTCACCTCGGCTCACCCATGGTCCATAGCCTGGCCGGCGTCATCGACGTAGCTGCCCTGCTGGCGCTAGGGCGGGTTCCCGGCGCCGCGGTGGCGGTGCTTAGCGGGACGGTCTACCTGGTATTGAACGCCCTCCGGCACCGGCGGTCGGAGTGGCGCCAGTTCATAGACATCCCCTTATTCAACGCTGGGCTTAAGTCGTGGATGGCCCTGCTTGGTGGCAGTCTGTTCCTGGGCCTGGGGGCCGAGTTGCCTCTCACGGCCCTGGATCCCCGCGCAGCCCTGGCTGCTGCTGCTCTCTCGGTCTTTTGGTTCGCCCTGGACCACCTTGGTTGGGCCCTCTGGGATTATATGCGGGGAGGGCCGGCACAACTGCGGCAGTTTGGCCGCGATGCCTTTCCCAGGGCGATGCTGATCGAGCTACTGCCGCTGCCCTCGGCCGTGATCGTCGCCCTTGTCTACACGCGCCTAGACTGGCTCGCTTTTGGACTGCTGGCCATCGCGATTGTTGCGGTCTCGCTGCTCGCCCAGCGCTGGGCGGATACGCGCAGTGCCCTGGAGCAGCGTGTGGCCGAGCTCTCCACCATTGAGGATGTAGGCCGGGCCATCGTTGAGGCCGAGCTGGATGTGGATGCACTTGCGGACTTGATGTACGAGTATGCCAGCCGGGTTTCCGACGCGACCATCTTTCACCTCGGGCTGTTTGACGGCGACGAGTACGTGCTCAAGCTCTGGATGCGGGAGGCGGAGCGGCTTCCGGAGCAGAGGTTCCAACTGAGTCCGGGGGTCGGCCTGGTGAACTGGATGCGGGAGACAAAACAGCCTCTCCTGGTCCGTGATTTCAGCCAGGAGATGGATTCATTGCCAGCCCGTCCTGCGTACATTTCAGATCGTCCGCCGCACTCAGCTCTCTATGTGCCCCTCATAGCCGGCGAGACGGTCGTTGGTACGATGTCTGTCCAATCCTTCCGGCGTAATGCATATGACGACAGTGACCTACGAGTCCTTTCGACGATGGGCAACCTGGCCGCAGTTGCCATGCAGAAGGCGCAAGCCTACGAGCAGGCGCGAAAACGTGCACGCCAGCTCATGACCATCGGTGAGGTCAGCCAGCAGGTTACTGCCACTCTGGATCTTGAGCGGCTTTTCGAACGGGTCGTGCGCCTGATCCGCGACGCATTTGATTACTATCATGTCGGCATCTTTACCGTCGACCGCGAGCGCGAGATCGTGCGTTTTGAGGCCAGTGCGAGTGCAGGGACCGGGGACGTCTCCTTTGATGTGGAGTGGGGGCAAGGGCTCATTGGCTGGGCGGCCGCACGTGGTGAGCATGTCCTGGTGAATGACGTGGCGCAGGACCCCCGTTACCGTCGCATCGACGCGCTGGAGGAGACCCGATCCGAACTGGCCGTCCCCCTGATGCTCGAGGACGAGCCTGTGGGCATCCTCGACGTCCAGAGCAATGAGCTGGACGCCTTCTGCACGGACGACCTGTTCAGTCTGGAGGCCCTCGGTACCCAGATCGCCATTGCCATCCAAGAGGCTCGCCTATACCAGGCTGAGCGCCAGCAGGCGTGGCTGTCGACCGCCCTGCTACAGGTGGCCGACTCTATGAGCCAGATATCGGACATGGACGCGGTCCTGACCACCATCGTCCGGCTCACGCCCATCCTGGCCGGCGTGGATCGCTGCGCGCTGCTGCTCTGGGTGGACGATACCGAGTCGTTTGTGCCGGCACAGAGCTACGGTCTGCCAGCGGGCTTGCGCGAGGAGTTTGAGCAGCTCATTTTCCCCATGGGTGCGGTACCTGCCCTGGACCTGGTTCGCCTGGACAAGAGCCCATTGCTCATAGACCTGGACGAGCAGCCGGAGCTTCTGCCCGAATCGATGGTGGAGCGCTTTGGGATCCGGCGGATGGTCCTGCTTCCCTTGTTGGCTCAAGGCGAGCTCTTGGGTGTGATGCTGGTCGATTATGCACACCGCCCCCATCAGTTTGAGGAGCGGGAGATCTCTATGCTGTCGGGCATTGCCAACCAGGCGGCAATGGTCCTGCAAACGGCCCGCCTGGTCCGGGCACAGCAGGAGGAAGCCTACGTTTCCATGGCCCTCTTGCAGGTGGCCGAAGCCGTCAGCCGCTCTACCGACCTGGAAGAGATGCTGGCGGCTGTCGTGCGCATCACGCCCATGCTCGTCGGCGTGGGCATGATCGCCATCCTGGTCCGGGATGAAGCCAGCGGAGCGTTCCTGCCGGGGGAGCAGTATGGCCTGGGAACGGAAGAGGCAGAGGTCTTTCGCTCTCTGCGCCTGGCAGAAGACGATGCGTTGGTGCGTAGCCTGCGGCAGGGGGATGATTTTGTCACCCTGGAGGACCGCGTACCAGATTCAGAGGCTCTCAAGATCGTCAACAGCCACTCGGCGCTGGCCTTGCCCCTGGTGAGTAAGGGCGAGATCCTGGGCGTGATGATCGTCGAGTCCGGGGATACCCGGCCGCGTTTGAGCCAGCGCTGGATGAACATTCTCAGCGGCATCGCCGGGCAGGCGGCCATCGCCGTCGAGAACGACCGGCTCCTTGAGGAGGCCGCCGAGCAGGAAAGGATGAGGCAGGAGCTACAGGTTGCCAAGCGGATCCAGACCAGTTTTCTGCCTGAATCCTGCCCCGACGTACCTGGCTGGGAGCTCGCGGCGCTTTGGCGCTCGGCCCGGCAGGTGGGGGGTGACTTCTACGATTTTGTGCCCCTGCCCGTCAGGGATGAAGGCCAGGCCGGTGTGCAGGGGTTGGGCGTGGTCATTGCCGATGTGGCCGACAAGGGGGTCCCGGCTGCCCTCTTCATGGCCCTCTCCCGGACACTGGTGCGGACGATGGCCATTGATGGTCGCCCACCTGCCGACGCCATTCGCCGTGCCAACCAGCTCATCATGGCCGATGCCCGGACTGGCCTATTTGTGACCCTGTTCTACGTCGTACTGCATCCGGCGTCGGGCGATATCACCTACGTGAACGCAGGTCACGTGCCGACGCTGTGGGTTCAGGCAGCAAAGGGCGATGTCCAGGAGCTGCGGGTGCCGGGCATGGCCTTGGGCATTCTCGAGCAGGTGGAGTTCGAGCAACACCGGGCCCGCCTGGAGCCAGGAGATTCGCTCATCCTCTATACCGACGGCATTACCGAGGCTTCGAATGAGCAACGGGAGATGTTCGGGCGAGGACGTCTGGCCGAGACGGTCAGGCAATTCCGCCACGAGTCAGCGGACGGGCTGCTCAGTGCCATCGACAAAGCGGTGGCCGAACACGTCGGTGATTTCCCCCAGTCCGACGACTTTACCCTGGTGATCGCCCGGCGGAAAGGTGATTAGAGGAGACCGGTGGCAGATCGGAATGGCCTGAGGCACCAGATCCGAGGTCTGCTCGCTCGTCGCCAGCCAGAGGCCAGCGAAGCGGAGGACCTGGTCTGCGCTGCTGTCCTCCTTCCCCTCCTGTGCAAAGACGGAGAGTGGCACGTGCTGGTCACGCAGCGGACCCAGGAGGTCGAGCATCATAAGGGCCAGATTTCGCTGCCTGGCGGGGCCTGCGAGCCAGGAGACGAAACCCTGATGGACACCGCTTTGCGCGAGACTTACGAGGAGATCGGGGTGCCGCCAGAGACGGTAGAAGTGCTCGGCTCGCTGGACGATTTTCCCACCGTGACCAACTTTATCGTCACCCCGTTCGTGGGTATCATCCCCCACCCGTTTCCCTACCGGCTCAATCCACGTGAGGTGGAAGCCGTCGTCGAGGTGCCGATTGCCTTCCTCTGCGATCCGTCCCGGCTACGCGTCGAGCAGCGTGAATACGAGGGGCGCACGTATCCTGTGCTCTTTTGGGACTTTGGACCCTATACCATCTGGGGGGCCACCGCAAGGGTCCTCAAGGAGTTTCTCGATCTGATCCCCGATCAGGCTTCCCTCGCCTGCGATTGACGCGAGGTTTGCAGGGCATCCAGCAACTCCTCGTGGAGTGCCCCGTTGCTGGCCACAATGGCCTCTTTTTGCAGGGCCCAGGGATTGCCCTGCAGGTCAGTCACCAGACCACCGGCTTCTTGGATTAGAAGCCAGCCGGAAGCCCAGTCCCACGGTTGCAGGTGCATCTCCCAGTAGCCATCGAGCCGGCCAGCAGCCAGATGGGCCATGTCCAATACGGCGGCCCCAGCCCGGCGTATGCCCTGGACCCTGGGCATGATGGCGTTGAACTCGGCCAGGTTGTTGTCCTTGAGCGTCGCACGTCTATAGGCAAATCCGGTGGCGACGAGGGATTGTTGTAGCCCATCCGCCTGCGATACCTGCAGCCTCTGCCCGTTTAGCCACGTGCCCTCGCCCCGTTCTGCCCAGAACATCTCTTCGCGCAGCGGATCATAGGTCACGGCCAGGGTTACCGTCCCGTGGTCGGCGAGGGCCATGGACACGCCCCATGCGGGATAGCCGTGAGCATAGTTTACCGTGCCGTCGAGCGGATCCACCAGCCAGAGGCAGGTCGTTTCCCCGGCGATCTGCTGCAGGTCACCGAGGCCTTCCTCTGAGAGGATGGTGTGATCTGGAAAGCGCTGGCGTATCGACTCGACGATCATCCGCTCCGAAGCCAGGTCCGCCTCGGTGACCAGGTCGATCTCTGTCGACTTTTGGCTGATCTCGTGCTTCTGGTGAGTGAACCTGCGTAGTAGCTGGCCTGCCTCGCGAGCCAGTTCGAGTGCGAAATCAAGCGTTTCCGTCATCCGCCTGCCCTCCATCCGCCGGTAACGAAAACACAAAACGGCTGCCCGTATCCCCCGGACCCGGCTCCATCCAGATGCGTCCGCCATGGGCCCTGACGACCTGGCGGCAGTAGTACAGCCCCAGGCCAAAGCCATGACGGCGACCGGACACGCCCGGGACGCGAACGAAACGCTCAAAGATCAGCTCCCGGTGCTCCTCTGGTACGCCAGGACCGGTATCTGTGACGCTCCCCTCAATCTGTTGCCCCACCTGCCGGGCTGCTACCACGATGCGGCCGCCGTCCGGCGTGTACGAGATGGCGTTGTTCAGCAGGTTGCTCAGCACTCGCTGCAGCTGGCTGCGGTCGCCCAGGAGTGAGAGTCGCCCTGCCGGCAGCTCAAGGGCCAGCTCGAGGTGAGCACCCCTGGCGCCAGCCCGTGCCCCTTCGACCGCATCCAAGAGCAGCCGCGCCACATCGACCGGCTCACGCACGACCTCGGCCTCCAGAGAATCGCGGTTGGCGGCCTCCAGCAGCTCCTCCAGGAGTGACATCATCCGCTGCGAGCTCCTTTCGGCCAGATCCAGTATTTTGGCCGCGGGTGCCAGCGCCTGCTCGGGAAGCGACAATTCCAGCATCTGCAGGCAGCCGTCGATTACCGTCAGGGGCGTGCGCAGGTCATGCGCTATGAGCTGGATCGTCTCTCGCCGCACCCGGGCCAGCTCAGCCAGGCGCTCTGCCTCTCCTGTCAGCCGGTCCACCCGCCGGGCCAGGTTCTGCTCTTCCTGCAGGACGCTGGTACGGGCCTCGTCGGCTTCCTGCAGGCGGTCGTTGAGCACGCTCAGAACCGCCCAGCTGATCCCCGGGTGCTCTCTCAAGAGGTTGGAAAAGGCCTCGGCCCCGACCCGCAACAGATCACACTCCTCGACGGCCACCACCGACGCCGTGCGTGGCTGGCGACTGACCAGGCTCATCTCGCCCAGAATCTCTCCGGCCCCGCGGTAGCCCAACATGACTGGCTCCCCTTCCTCGACCTCGCGCAGAATGGCCACCCGCCCTCTCTCCAGCACATACACCGCCTGGCCCTCCGTCCCTTGGCGACAGATAACCGAGCCAGGCGCATGATGTTCAGCATCGGTCACAGCCAAAAAGGCGCGCCCAGCGGCCGGGCTCAGCCGTGCTAGAAAGGAGACGCGGGAGCGCGGGGCTCCGTCTCTTGTGTCCTGCTCAAGCTTGCTAATGTCGCCCTCCCCTGGCAGCCTGGTCACATGCCTGCCTCTCCCGCCAGCTCCGGCGCGTACTCGCTCACGATCTCGGGCGTGATGGCATTCTCCCGGATGATGTCAGCATAGGCCCGGGCGCTGCTGCGATCATAACAACATTCGAAAGCAGTGTCAACTTGGCGGCGATAGGGGACGCATCCCGGGCGCGCGGAGGCAGGAAACAAGACGGACGCAATACTCGCATCACAGACACCGTAGCCGGACAGACCCGCCGCCCGGGCCGGCTAGAGCTGCCTGACCACGGGTCACTTGTGGCGCAGCCGGCGATTCCAGCTCACGGCTCAGGACCTGGGGCACAACATCGCAGCCAGGGCTTGCCTGCTCAGAATATCCTGGATATTCACGCGGTATCCGACGTCCGATAGCCATACCCGACCTGGTACTACAGGGCTATTGACTTGTCAATAAATGACTGCTACTATGGACCTCGCTGTTTCTGACAAGATGACACCAAGTAGCTTCTGTTGGTAGGAACTCAGGAACCGGACCTCAGTGCCTGTTGCCATGCGCGACATAACATAGGACGACCATCCGTGAAGCCAGTCCAACTGTGAATACCCCAATCCCCTGGTTCCAAACACCTCCTCGCACCAGATTTCAGCACGTCTATGGAAGGAAAGGAGAAAGGACCATGCACCAGCGAAAGCGATCGGCGAAGATCGGGTCTTGCCTACTTGTTCTGGCGTTGTTACTATCCCTGGTCTCGGCAGGCCTGGGAGGTGGTATCTCGGCACCAGCCAGGGCTATCTCGCCCGACGCCGAGATCTTTGTCGCTACAGGGGAGCTGGTTCCCGGCGAAGTTCAGGCTCCCGGTCTCCCTGTCTACAGCACCAGGGATGTGAACCTGAAGTTCAGGGTACCGGATGCTCCAGGTGACGGAGCCATCAGTCTGGACTTTACCGACGGCACGGGGGCCACGATCTTCTCCGGTGTGGCATTGGATGGCGAGACCCTGTGGGCCACTCTGACGCTCACGCCGGGCAACAACGTCTTTGAGCTTCAGAATGTCAGTGGAGCCGGTGGCCCAGAGCTGGAGTATGAAGTGCGGCTCTATGAAACCGATGACGTGCCGGTCGTGTGGGAGGGCGAGTCGCTAGGCATTGGCACCTGGCGCTCAGAGATCCGCCTGAACTTCCCTGCTAGCGGGATCTACGAGTTCGGATTTGGCGTGACATCGGGCCGCTACCAGTTCTTGGTAGATGATGAATACATCCAGAAGACGGCCGAGGCTAACGCTGCTGTTAGGTACTATGTCGCCGCAGGCGTTCACCGTCTGCGCATTCAGCCCGACCCCGCTGCCTCTACCACCACTTGGACGCTCCAGGTCTCTGGACCGCATGACGCTGTCGATACGCTGCCCTACCACAGAGAAGGAGGCCTGCTGGGAGGGACCGGCAACCCCTTCGTAGAAGAGTGGCTGCCCCTGAGCGTGCCCGCAGGCGGACCAGTCAACGTTGAGCTGGCCCTGGCCGGAGAACTGAGTGATGGGTTGGCAGTTCACCTTTACCAGGGGGCGACGCTGGTGGCCTCTACGCCCGTGGTATATGGTGGGGAGACGCTCTGGTGGACGGCCGATCTTGGCGCCGGGGTGAACCGCCTCAAGCTGGAAGCAGAAGCCGGTAACGTGGGCCGCCTGGAATATAACCTCAACATCCAGGATATCTCTCTGCCCCCAGCCACCTGGAGTGGCGTGGCCAAGGGCGGTGCTGGCAATTCTGTAGTCCTGCTAGAGGTACCGGCAAGTGCGACCTATCAGGTCGTGCTGGACACGCCCTTGGGCTTCGCACAGGTGGTCATAGACGAGCCTGTCAGGACGACTTCCG
>JAMJFU010000178.1 GCA_023544525.1 Anaerolineae bacterium
TACGAAGGATCCACGCATCACCATGATGCAGGGATTCAGGGTTGCAGTCACCAGTGATTCACCGTGGATAGCCCACGTGGACGGCGAGATCTATGGCGTAGGCGCCCGCAGCTTCGAAGTGGAACTGCTCCCGCTGCGACTGCGCCTGATCACCTGAGCCTCAGGCAAAAGCGACCGGGGAGAGGACGAACCTCTCCCCGGCCCAGGGAGAAAGGAGAAAGCACCTTTTTTGGAGTGGTGCTGATCCTATAGACGCTGCTTGGGCCCGAAAGGTTCCACGCGGCGGCCAGGTCTGGCAAGGTTGGGATCTGCGTGCCAGTTGCTCAAGGAAACGGCTCCCCAGGTCTGTGCGATCTCGGGGAGCCGCTGTTTGTGCCACAGTGCGCGAGTGCCCGGGCTCAGGACACGCTGAGGACCTTTTCCAGGCGTTCTACTGCCCAGTCGATTTCGTCGCGTGTGATGACCAGGGGCGGGGCAAGACGGATCACATTGCCGTGGGTATCCTTGCAGAGCAGACCGTACTCCATGAGGGCCTCCGAGAAGCGCCGTGCACCCCCTGCCTCTGGTTTGAGGACGATCCCGATCCATAGCCCTTTTCCCCGGATCTTTTGGATGTGTGGGCTCTGGATCTGGTGCAGGGCATCGCACAGGTACTCGCCCAGTTCTGCGGATCGCTGGATCAGGTCTTCATCCACCAGTATCTTGAGTGCCTCGCGGGCCACAGCGCAGGCGAGCGGGTTGCCGCCGTAGGTAGAGCCGTGATCGCCCGGCTGCAAGACGCCCAGCACATCGCGGTCGGCGAGGACGGCAGATACGGGGTACATGCCACCCGAGAGGGCCTTGCCAATGGTTACCATGTCCGCTCGCACCCCTTCGTGCTCTGCGGCCAGAAATTTCCCGGTGCGACCCAGCCCGCTCTGTATCTCGTCGGTGATCAGTAGAAGATTGTGCTGGTCACAGATCTCACGGGCCGCGCGGAGGTAGCCCTCCGGCGGGACCACGACGCCGCTCTCGCCCTGGATGGGTTCCACCAAAAAGGCCACGGTCGTTGGCCTGATGGCTGCCTTCAGGGCTCCTATATCGCCATAGGGGATCAGCTCAAAACCAGGGGTAAAAGGCCCAAATCCCTCGCGGTACCCTTCCTCGGACGAAAAGCTGACGATGGTTATGGTCCGCCCATGGAAGTTGCCATAGCAGGTGATGATGTGCGCCTGTTCGTCGCGGACCCGTTTGGTCTCGTACCCCCATTTGCGTGCTACCTTGATGGCTGTCTCGACCGCCTCAGCACCCGAGTTCATGGGTAGCATCATTTCGTAGCCGCTCAGCTCGCAGAGCTCCCGCGCCAGTAACGGCAACTGATCGTTCCGGAAGGCGCGGCTGGTGAGCGCCAGACGGGCTGCCTGCTCGACCATGACCTTGACCAGGCGTGGGTGGCAGTGCCCCTGGTTTACCGCAGAGTAGGCAGCAAGAAAGTCCATATATCTCTTGCCATCGACGTCTTCTACCCAGACACCCTCGCCGCGGGTGAGTACCACGTCCAGGGGTTTGTAGTTGTGGGCATTGTACCGGTCCTCTATGGCGATGTACTCTCGCGTGTCCATCTCCCACCTCGGCGGGTGATGGGGAAGCCGTGCGCTCGATCGCTGCGGCTTGCCCATCGCGTGGATATCAGGCTTCTAGCACTTCTACCTTTTCCTCAAGGCTTATGCCTAATGTCTCCAGTTCTTGCAGCACCGGCTCATAGATCTCGGGGATCACCGGTGTATGGACCCCGCTGATGCCCGAGATCTCACCCTGCAGGATCATCCGCGTGGCAATCGCCGAGGGCAAGCCCACGGTCCGCGACATGGAGGTATCCCCGAAGGGAATGCCAAAGGCGATCATGGTCGAGGTGATGGCCTCTTTCCGATCCGGATACTCGGCCACAAACTCGTGCTGCATGATCAGCATGTCGCGCTCGCCCGGCTGGTAGGCCATCTTGGACTTGGTGCAGGCCGTCAGGATGTCTACGGGACTCTCGGCGCCGGCTGGCAACGGCTCGTCAGAGAAGAAACCCAGCCACTCCAGGTCTGCCAGGGGCTTGGCGTCGCGGGCCATATCCCAGCGTTCGGCCAGGTACTGGCGCAGATCTGTCCCGGAGTCAGTGCCTAACAATCGGGCCAAGAACTCGCGGTAGGTTGATGGTCCACCTGGGGCTGCCGGGCTGGAAGCGCCGGAGAGGGGGGAATCGTCCAGCAGGCCGAGTTCGGATATCCGCGCAAAGGTGTCGCACCAACCCAGGTTGCGCAGCGTGCCCCGGAACATCCAATCCTCGGGCTCGATCTGGTAAAGGTCGGCGTACGGCAGGCTATCCCGGTTGGGGTAGCCCTCGAACTCACCCAGGCCGTCGATCACCACAGGCCAGTAGTGCTCAAAGAGCTCATCGCCCGGAACCTCGACCACCTCGCCGTCCCTCTGGAACCGGGCCGGGTTCCGGCCGGCAAGCAGGACGCCTTTGGGACTCCAGGAGAACTTGTAGCCCAGGGGATTGTCGTTGGCTTCGGGGGACGGCAGGCCGCCGCACCAGGAAACAAAGCTCGTGATCTTGCCGCCCTTGGCCTCTACCCCGTGGATCAGCCGCATGGCCGACATGTGGTCGATACCAGGGTCTACGCCGATCTCGTTCAACAGGATTACGCCCGCTTCACGGGCGGGCCTGTCGAGGGCAGCCATGGCATCCTTGACGTACGATGTCGTCACCATGTGTTTGCCGTGTTTGACACACAGGGCGGCCACCGTGGGGTGGTATACGTACGGCAGCATGCTGACGGCCAGGTCGGCCTCGCGGATCAAATCCTCCAGGGCCGCCTCGTCCTGCACATTCAGGGCGACGGCTCTGCCGCGGGGATGTCCCTTGACCAGCTCCTCAGCCTTCTCGACGGTGCGGCTGGCAACCGTCACCTCGAATTCGGGGACATCCAGAAGGTAACGGACGTGGGGCCGGGTTACGAGCCCCGCTCCGAGTACAAGGACCTTTTTCATTGTGCTTACTCTCCTTTTCTGGTTGACTCGCAAATGACTGTGATAGGTTGTGGGCTCAGCGCCGGACACTGATGGTCGTGCCGGCGTGCGCCGCTAGAGATACTCGTCGATGTACTGGTAATCAGGAGCCAAGGCGCCCTGGTAGGTGATGACGGCCCGCTTGATCTCCGGAGGGAGTTCACAGTCCTCAAATGGCACGCTGTAGTCACAACGGGCGATGGCCGGGATGTACGGCAGGAGAACCTTACTAAAGTCTGACGATGCCTCGCGGGGGAGCTCGCTAGGTAGGATATCCACAGCCATGACCACAACGCCGCGACCTTTATAGCCGTCCTGCACCGAGCCGGACTCGGGATCATAGACAAACACCGGATCGCCGGGTTCGGTGCACTTGAGGGTGCACTCGATGGCGCCCTCGACATCGCAGCTCACATCGCCGATGACCCGCAATCGCGGCTGCTGGATCGCAAAGAGCTCTTCGAGCGCTTCTCGGGTAACCAGGCGGGGATATCGTTCTGTCCAATAGATGGCGTTGACCAGCACGGTCAGATGAGGCAGGTATTGGGCAAAGGTGCCTCGATATCTCTCTGGATGATCATAGTACTCCTGCAGCTGGAACTCCATCTCGGGGGAGGCAGGCTCGACGGTGTGCTGCTCCCGAAAGACCACCTTGTAGACATGATGCCGAGAGTAGGCGTCGCTGGCCGCCAAATGGGCCACCTCTTCCGGCTCGATTTCGATGACTGGCAGCAGATCCAGCATCTCCTGGACCCCCCGGGATACGTTGCCATAGCCGGCAACACCGATGATCAGCGGTGTCACGGCTGCTGGAAGGCCTTCGGTTTGAATCTTGCCTCTGACCTCCGCAAGGGCGGCCTGGGCGTCGGCCAGGTCGCGGTATTCGTGGGTCAGGCGCAATGTGCTGAAGGGGTTGGGGATGCCCTCCCAGGCAAGCCGCTGGCCCAGCGCCCACAGGGTGTCGATCATGCCTGCCACGCCCGCGTGCCAGCCAAAGAAGATGAGGCGACGGTTGTTCTCATCGACGACACGCTCATAGTCGATCAGGGTGCAGCCCTGGTCAAGCAGGCGCTGTAGCATCGGCATGTTGTAGGGTTGGCCTTTGATGACGTGGGCGAAAAACATATAGGCCTTGCCGGCCTGGATCTGGTCCTTGGGGACCTCCTTGATACCGAGGATCACGGGACAGTCTGACAGGTCTTCCTGCACAGAGATCCCGACCTCGGCGAATTCGCTGCCCTCAAAGGCCCGGATGTCAGACGTCTGGACGATGACCTCGATACCCTGCTGCTTCAACTCGGCGGCGTGCTTGGGGGTGATAGGCACCCGCCGCTCCCACTCGCTCTTGTCCTCTCGACGGATTCCGATCAAAGCGGTCATGGCTCTATCCTCCTTGCGATTTGGTCGTGCAGAGCGGAGGCTGCACAGACCAGAACGGCCGGTGCCTGGAGCACCGGCCGATGCCAGCTTTGCGCGAAACCGCTGCCACAAAGCTAATGCCCGGCCACACTGCCGACGCGCCCCCAGTATACGCCGATCCAGATGCTTTTGTCAAATGGCATGCTGAGCGATGCCTGCATCTAGCACTACGTGACGTCCGATTTGACAGCCACAACAGGGCATGCTATAATGCTCAAGGTACCCCTGGGGGGTATACGCCAAAGGAGGTTGCGCTGGAGGGGACAGCCATGAAGGACCAGGACCTGATCGCTGACTTTGTGAACCGGAGGGTTTGGGCCGTGGTTGGTGCGAGCCAGGACCGGAAAAAGTTCGGCTACCGGGTATTCCACTCTCTGCGCCAGGCCGGCTACACGGTCTATCCGGTAAACCCGAAGGGGGGCGAGCTGGAGGGTGTGACCGTCTATCCGACCTTGGCAGACCTACCAGAGTTGCCGGAAGTTGTCAACTTGGTGGTGCCACCGGAGGTCACTGAACAGGTAGTAGAGGAGGCGCACCGGCTGGGGCTGGCGCGCATTTGGATGCAGCCTGGGGCCGAGTCAGCGAAGGCGATCGCATATTGTCATGCACACGGCATGTTGGTGATCCAGCAGGCCTGCGCGATGGTATACAAGCGGTATTGGGACTAATCGAACCTGAAGGAGGGACAATCAAAGTGGAAGAAAAGGCAACGGTGCAGATCACAGTATTCGGCCACAGGCTCAGGGAGAGCTGTCACCCTGGTGGCTGAGGGCCAGCCCGGTCTTCGGCGGAGACCACGCGTATCACAGAGTACTACCTGACGATGAAGTACGGGGATGCTGTCCGGGTTGAGTTCATCGACCTGGCCGATGCGGGTAGCCAGGAGGAGTATGCTGACGTTGCCCGGTTGGTAGAAGAGCGCGACCTGCTGTATCCGTTGGTCGCGGTCGATGGCCAGCTGCGGGTAGCAGGGTCAGCCCATTACTACCGGGTATTGCCACTGGTAGAGGAAAAGCTGGCGGCAGAACCCGTATCCTGACCCATTTCATCACCGTAAATATGGATCGAAAAAGAGAGGAGGCCAATAGGTCCCCTTTCCAAGATATTCCGAGAACGAAAAGGGAGGTATGGGAATGGCTTTAATATCTGCAAAGGACGCAGAGCATTTGCGAAACGAGTTCGAATCTGAACTGGAGAGCCCCGTCAAGTTGGTGATGTTCACCCAGACGATCGAGTGCCAGTTCTGTGGCGAGACACGCCAGATTGTTGAAGAGATCTCTGGATTGTCGGACAAGATCACGGCCGAGATCTATAACTTTGTGACCGACAAGGCGACGGCCGATCTGTATGGGATCGACAAGATCCCGGCGATTGCCATCCTGCGCTCGGAGGACGGTCAGGATACGGACTATGGGATCCGCTTTTACGGCATTCCGTCTGGCTACGAGTTCACCAGCATTGTCGAGGACATCATGGATGTCTCCAAGGGCCAATCTGGCCTTCAGCCACGGACCAAGGAAGCCCTGGCCCAGATCGACGAGCCGGTGCATTTTCAGGTTTTTGTCACACCGACCTGCCCCTACTGCCCGCAGGCGGTTAGGCTGGCCCACCAGATGGCTATCGAGAGCGACCTCATCCGGGCAGATATGGTGGAGGCCATCGAGTTCCCCCATCTGGCGAACAAGTATGCTGTCTATGGTGTGCCGCGCACAGTGATCAACGAAAAGACCCACCAGGAGGGTGCTGTGCCTGAGCCGATGATGCTGGCCAAGCTTCTAGAGGCCCTGGGTGAGGCGCCACCGGAGCATGAACACGAGCACGAACACAAGCACCATCACGAGCACGAACACGCACACTAGGCGGGAAGCATGAGCGACACCCAAGTAACCTGGGTGGAGGGGATGCAGTTCGTGGCCGAATCTGCCGGGCACGCCGTCGTGATCGACGGCGCGCCCGGCTTCGGCCGCGGAACAGCCATCCCGTCCATGCGGCTGTTGCTGGTGGGCACAGCCGGCTGCTCCGCGATGGACGTCGTCCACATTCTGAAGAACCGCATGCGCCGCGACCTGACCGGCCTGCGGGTGGAGGTCTCGGCCGAGCAGGCTGACGAGCACCCCAAAGTCTACACCCGCATTGAGCTGAGGTATCTGCTTCAGGGCCGCGGGCTCAGAGAGAAGGACGTCGAACGGGCGATCGAGCTATCGAATACCAAGTTCTGCTCAGCGGCAATCATGATGGCCAAGACAGCCGAGATCGTGACAAGCTACGAGATCGAGGAGGTCGACTAGCTGGGTGCCAGGCAAGCCAGGTTTTTGGGATGAAATCGTTCCCAGGGTGGATGCGGACAGGTGCCATCGCTGCGCCGACTGCGCACCGATGGCTACCTGTCCAGCCAACGCATTCCGGCGGCCAACGGAAGATTCCTTGCCCTCGGTCGACGAGGGCTTTTGCTTTGGGTGCTTTGCCTGTGCTGGTGCCTGCATCCACGACGCCATCCTCTTGCCCAAGAGGTGATGGGCTGGCTTCAGCGGGGCCACATCGAGGTGGATCATGAAAGTAATCGTCTACACTACGCCGACCTGACCGTATTGTTATCAGGCGAAAGAGTTTCTTTCGCGACAAGGAGTACCTTTCATAGAGAAGAACGTGGCTGCCGACCGGAAGGCGGCTATGGAGATGGTGCAGGTATCAGGCCAACAGGGCGTCCCGGTCATCACGGTCGATGGTCAGGTGGTCGTCGGCTTTAACCAGCCTAGACTCCGGCAGCTCCTGCAAAGCGCCAAGCCCGGGCCGGGGCCCAAACTCGGGGCTGCGGTTGCCGACGCTGGTTCCCAGGCCCGAAAGCGGCCGGGTATCCCTACCTCCGGGGCCTATGTCGGCAAGGTCCGGCCCGGGACACCGGCAGCCCGTGCCGGCCTGCGCTCAGGGGATGTGATCACCGCTTTGGGTGGTCAGCCGATCATCTTAGCCGAGGATCTACATCGCCTCGTCTCGCAGATGCCGTCAGGGCGCGACGTGTCGCTCACGTACGTTCGTGGCGGTCATGAGCACGATACTCTGATCAGACTCTAGCCCGGCCCCCCGCCGGACTCGCGGCGTAGAGGCCTAGTAGGCCACGCGCTCGAACTCGCCGGTGTCACGGAATAGCACGTAGGCCAGCCCCTGTGTTGTCCCGTCGCTGTCACGAAAGATGACGCCGTGCTCAAAGTCCTGGACGAGGGGATCCCCGTTGCCGGGCCAGAAGCCAGCTTCCTCGCTCAGGCCCCAACCGATGGGCGCACTGGCCGCCCCTAGATCACACCATATGGCACCAAAGCCCCGGATAGGCTGAACCAGCCCTGGCGGCGGCGTGGCGCTGCACGAATACTCGGGATCGCCCTCCGACCACAGGTCGGCATAGTCTTGGTAGGTCCCCGACCTCGAGCCCTGTTCATAGACCACATAGATGCGCTCGTTGTCCTGGCGCCAGAACATACGGCCGTTCTCAAGCGCCTGCTCGGCGTCCTGGATCGCCTTGGGCTCGGCGTAGGCGGGGCAGCCCAGTTGCTCTTTGTACGTGTTCCACAAGCCAGCAAACGTCCCTTGCGCGTCAAAGGAACAGGTGATCGGCGGTGGAGGTGTCGTGGGGGTCGGGGTGTGTGTAGGCGTGGGACTTGGCGTGTCGGTCGGCGCCAGGGGAGTGTCGGTTGCTGGTTCTGAGGTGGCGGTGGGCTCCTCCGAAGGCGTCGCCGGGGGCGATGCTGTGCTGGTTGCCGTTGGCTCCTCGCTGGTGGCAGGTGCCAAACTGGGCGTGACCTCACCCCCGGCCGGTGTCTCGGTTCCCAGGGCAATGACCTGGCTGGCCGACGGGGAGGGTGTGGCTTC
>JAMJFU010000179.1 GCA_023544525.1 Anaerolineae bacterium
AGAAGGCTCGTCTTGCCGACCCCTGAGGGACCTGACAGCACGCTCAGGTTGCCACAAAGATGGTCATGCAGCTCCTCTATCCCTTGCCCTGTTTTGGCGCTGGTATAGAGCACCGGGTAGCCGATTCCCGCGTACACGGCGAACAATTGGCGAGCGTCCTCTTTGTTATCCACAAGATCGACCTTGTTGGCGCAGACAATCGCTGGCAGGTCGTTGTTCTCGGCCAGCACCAGAAGCCGATCCAGCATACGCAGGTTGGGCAGGGGCTCACGGACGGCAAAGATGAAGATGGCCTGGTCGGGATTGGCCACGATGACCTGTTCGGCCTGGACATGACCCGGCCGGCGGCGGCTGAGTTGAGTCTCGCGGGGCAGGACTTTCTCGATGACACCCCTTCCCGGGCGAGTGGGCCGCCACAAGACACGGTCCCCCGTAGCGATAAGGTCTGTGGCCAGTTGTTCGCGCTTGAGCCGGCCGCGAAGCTGGCAGATGACGACCTCGTCCTCGGCCTGGACACGATGTCTGCCGCTTCGTGCCTGAAGTACAGTCCCCTCTCTCAGGTCCGACAAGCAGTAGCACTCCCCGATCTGCTATTGCAGTGCTCGCAGTCGCATGTTAGCCCATACAAGGCCGGCTGCCTGGCTGCCTTCCAGCCCTTAGCGCCGGCGAAGGTATTGTACAAGGAAAGCCTGCCTGCGTCAAACAGGACACACAACAGACCGCAAAGGATCGACGACACAGAGGTGCGCAGCACCATAGAAGAGGAATCCGCCTAGATAGCCCCACCTCAGCTCCACGCGCGGGACGAGAAAGCGGTAGGGGGGCTTTCATCTTGATTGTTACCTGGTCTCAAAGCCAAACTGCCATACGGCTAACCCAAAGAAGACCAGCCCATAGGCCAAGAGGATGCCGGCTGGGAGCAGGACTGAAGCCAGCCCGAGGCCGCGCACCACGATATTCTGAAACCCGTCCATGGCCCAAGCCGTGGGCATGATATGCCCCACCGTGGCAAAGGCTTCGCCTGCCACTTCCAGCGGGAACCAGGCGCCACCCAGTGCTGCAAAGAGAAACATGGCGATGAGCGAGAGGGTGATGACCTGTTCCTGGCTCTTTGAGATCGAGCCGATGAACAGTCCCAGGCTGGCCGCCCAGAAGGCGAGGATCGTCGCCATGAGCAACGTGGCCAGCGGAGCCCGCATATAGTCCACGCCGAAAAGCAATTGGCCCACGAGGACGAGTAAGAGCACCTGGGCGAACACCACCAAAAACATGGCCAGCACATGCCCACCGATCACAGCAGCACGGCTGGTAGGCGTCGTCAGTATCCGTTTCAGCGCCCCTGCCTGGCGCTCCAGGACCAAGATCATGGCCGAGGTGATCAAGCCAAAGATCGCAAACTGGACGATCATGCCTGGCGACGACTGGGCAAAGCCGCCGGGCACCTCCGACTCGCCTGGCTCGCCCGAGACTACGGCCTGCTCTTGCCTGACGGTGAGCGGCGGTTCCTCCCAGGCGGCGACCGCCTGGTCCAGCCCTCTCATCAGGTAGGCTTGCCGGGCCCCCTCTGTCTCGAAGCCTTGGGCCGCGGCGAATTCGTCGGCGCTGATGCGTGCGGTCTGGACGGCACCCAGAAGCCGGGAGATGACGGTCTCGATGCCTTGACTTGCCGCCTGGCCGGTCGTCGTCATTGGGTCGGCGATCACGGTGAAGCGCGGGCTTTGGCCGCTCAGGACAGCCTGGCTGAAGCCTTCGGGCACGGCGATGGCAGCAGCCAACTCACCTCCGTCGACCAATGCCTCAGCCTCGTCCGCTTCGGCCTCGCTCAGCGGGACCGGCCGGATCACCTCCGATGCCGCGAGCAGGCGCTCGAGATGGGCACCAAGTTGCCCTCCCGCTTCGCGACCCACTATACCCACAGGCAGGCGGGCATCCGCCTCGGCCTGTGAGTCGGGCTGCAGTACCAGGCCGAAAAAGAAGGTGAACAGGATGGGCATCACGACCAGGAACAGAGCTGACTTCCAGTCGCGAGCAATCTGCAACAGATCTTTCAACGCCAGGCTGGTTGCACGCACTGATTACCTCCTAAGCAAAGCGCCTGCGGAACAGGAGCGCACCAACGGCAAAGAACAACAGCCCCATGCCAAGCAGGGCCGCAACAGGCAACAGAACCCCGGCCGGACCAGCACCCGCGAGGGACAGGTCCCAGGCGCGCATAGCCCAGCCCTGCGGCACGACGAGGTTAACGACATTGAATAGCTCCGGGATGTTGGGGATGCCTTGAGTAAAGAGGCCGCCCAACATGCCGGTCAGGGTCAACACGCTGCCCAGGACCGGTCCCGTTTGCCGCGTGCTTTGCACGAAGGACATGACAAAGATGCCAAACCCGGCAGCGGCGACGGTCAGAGCCACGCTCACGAGGAGGACCGTGGGCCGCCGGCCCCAGGTGATGCCAAAAATGAGCGAGGAAGCCACGAGCAAGACCGCAATCTGGACAACCAGGGCCAGTAAAATCGCCGTGAACTTGCCCGCGAGGATGCTGGTCCTGGGTGTGGGCGTGGTGAAGAGGCGCGGCAGGGTACCCTCTTCCTCCTCGCGCACGATCGATTCGGCGCCCATGGCGCCGACGAAGAAGGTGAAAAAGACAATCATACCACCCATGATCCCAGCAATGATGCCCGCGTCCTGCTCGGCAGGCTCGCCTTCAGTGGCCGGCGGGCGCAGGTCCACAAGTGGATCAGCACCCTCCTGGTGATGCCCCGTGGTCTCGAGCCACCCGGCGTACTGCGTCGCAGCGCCCTGGAGGAGTGCCGGACCGGCCGGCACACCCCGTGCCTCAAACTGCTGGCCGGTGATCTCGGCCGTGATCTTGGCCCCGGCAAAGCCGTCGATAAACTGGCTGACCAGGTCTTGCACGATACCCGGTGCTATCGTCAGTGTCGGGTCGGGGTACAGAACGACCGTGGCCTCCTGCCCCGGTGTCGTAGCGACGGCAGAGAGCCCACCGGGAATGATGACGGCGACGTGGGCACGCTGCCCGGCCACGTTGGCCCTGGCAGTGGCTTCATCGTCGACGATCTCAACTGCCAGGAGGTCGCTCAGATCGTCGCTGCGCAGGAACTCGATCAAGAGCTCCCCGGCAGCGAATCCGCCGCCTTGCACCTCGGCCCTATCGAGGTTGGCAACAGTGACCTGGATAGTTTGCAGGTCCAGGTCCTCCCCCCCACCAGTCATGCTACCGAAAGCAAAGAACAGCAGCCCGGCGATTAACAGTGGTGCTCCAAACATCATGATCAAGGTAAAAGGGGTGCGCAGCGTATGAAGCAGATCGCGCATGGCAATGTCAAGAGCCTTCACAAATACCTCCCAGGTCTAGGGCCCATCTGTCGATAACCCGATTGGCTCCCCCGTGAGACCATCCAGGCGCCGCCCCTGTGGCTAGTCACGCAGGGCACGGCCGGTCAGGTGCAAGAATACCGCCTCCAGATTCGGCTCCTGGATGTCCACTGAGGTGATGCGGGCACCAACCGCCACGGCCGTTTCAAAGAGGTCGGGTAGAACCAGGTTGCTGTCGCCGACCAGCAGGGTCAGACCGCTGTGATCGACTGCAGCCTCAAAGTCAGGGGATTGCTCAGCAGGCGAACCAGCCTCTGTGGTTATGGTTTCATGACCGGCAGTCGAGACCTGGTGCACTCTGTCAAGCTGGCGCCATGTCTGGATCAGTGCTGCCCGGATCTCTTCCTGGCCCGGTGGGGTGCTCAGGGTCAGGTCGATGCGGTCCAGCTCGCCCACGATCTGGACCAACTCATCATGGGTTCCATAGGCGATGATCTCGCCCTGGTCCATGATGGCGATATGATCCGAGATCTCTTGCGCCTCTTCCATATAATGGGTTGTATAGAGGACCGTCATGCCCTGGCGATTGAACTCCTGCACGCTGTCGAGGATGTTCCTCCGGCTCTGCGGATCAATGCCCACGGTAGGTTCGTCCAGGATCAGGACATCGGGCCGGTGCAGCAATGCCACGCCGATGTTCAGACGTCGCTTCATGCCGCCGGAGAAGTTGGCCACCGGACCTTTCTGTCGTTGTGCCAGGCCAATGATCTCCAGAACCTCGTCGATGCGCTGCCGGAGCCTCTCGCCTCGGAGGCCATACATTTTCCCCCAGAAGCTCAGGTTCTCCCGCGCTGACAGATCCTCGTAGAGGGCGATTTCCTGGGGCACCACGCCGATAGAGGACTTGACGGCCATCTGCTCGTGTAGGATCGAGTGGCCCATGACATAGGCATCGCCAGCCGTCGGTTCCAGCAGGCAGGCAAGCATACTGATGGTTGTGCTCTTGCCCGCGCCATTGGGGCCCAGCAGCGAAAAAATCTCACCGGGCCGCACGTCTAAGCTGACGTCCCGCACAGCCTGCACTTCATCGAATGTCTTGTACAGGTTGCGCACCCGAATCGCATAGTCGTCGTTCACCGCGTTCCTCACTTTCTTCTCAGCTATCCATACGGTGCCAGCTGCCTATCCAGTGCAGTCTCCGGCAACGCCGGGCATCGACTTGGGCGTCGCCGGCTACCGGAAGACGAGCACGAGGAGGATGGCAATGTCGATGAGGAAACCGATCAGGCCCTTCTGCACCAGCATCTGCATTCCCCCATCCCAGAACAGCAGGATCGTCACAACAGAGATGGCTGCCGTCACGATCGTGACCGGTTCCCACCACTCTTGCTGGGCGACAAGCCCCAGCCCGCCAGCAACAAAGCCCATGGTCGCGACTGCAAAGAGAGCGGTGGCCAGCCAGCGCATCGCCGCGTCCCCGAGGAATGCGGAGAACAGCCACGACCGTCCCGTCCAACCCATCTCCGCCTCGAACTCGACCAATCCCTGGCTCAATGTAAGGTACCACAGGTGAACCAGGCCGTGCAGCACCATAAAGATACCGAGCGCCCACCTAAAGAACATGCCATCCCTCTCTCACCAAGAATCTAGTGACGTTCCAGCCGTCCCATGTATCATCAAGACTGGCGTGTAGGATGCACAGCCAGCTCCGCCCGCTTTTTGATCTCGCGCAACATCCTGCGCTCCATGACAAAGGCGATAGGGTCGGTAAACACGCGCCAAATGAGCCAGTTGGGCAGGCTTGGTGGATAGTCTGTGCGATTGCGGGCAATCAGCCGTGTGTCCTCACCGTCCGTCTCTTCGAGCACGAATACCCAACTCCATTGGACAGCATCGTCTTCCGGTGGCTGCGGACCACCGGCCAGGACCAACGCCCGATTGGGCACGATCTCGGTGACGGTGAAGAAAGGATATCCCTCCGGGCCGAGCCGAACCTTGTCCCCCACCTCTAGCTCCTGGTGCTCAGGGAGGATCCGGTCCGCATTGTGGATGTCTGAGCCGATCAGATTTTCCAGCATCTCGTAGCTATACAGCCCGCCGCGACCCTGGCCCATCTGGACCAGCCAGGGCCAGATGCGCTCAGCGGGAGCGGAAATCGTGATGGCCCGGGTCGTCTCGATCTTGGGATTGGGTACCTGCCGATCACCGGGTAGACCGAGTTGGAGCTCCGTCTCGGTCGCACCCCAGCGACGATACCAGGACTGGAGCAAGGGCGATAGAACCACGACGCCCGCAATGGCACCTGCGGCCAGTATCGATTCCCCTAGTTCTCTGACGTTCACACTTGCCACAAGAGACCTTCCCTTCCATCGATCCGGAATTGGCTACTAACCTGCTTCCCATGCTTCTCTGCCAGTATAACAGAAGCCTGCCGGTACCGCATCGGCTGAACGGATGGTCCTTCCCCTGGCCGATCGGCCAATCCTGGACCTGGTCAGGTGACCAGGTTGGCGGCCCTGGCCATCCCTCCTCAGCCGGTCAGGGCTGACCAGGCGCGGCCGATCGAGAAGGATTCACCACCGCAGCAAGGCAAACCGAGGCCGGCCGGCAGCTGCGCCTGCGCTTTGAGGCGCTGCTGTCCACTCCCTCAGCTGAACGCTCGCATGCGTCTGCTCCGGCGCAGGGCGCATGCCTGCCCATCTCAAGATATCACAGCCGCCAACCGCTGTCCATGTATCGAGGTATACGTGACGGATATATATCAAGATATATGTCCGGTGGCAATGCCTGCCGGGCCGGTTGACGAGTTGAGCTTCAGCGCTGCCGGTGATATAATGCGTCGAGCAGACAGGCATTGCACAGGGTACGGCGTGGAGAAGCGTTGATGTGCCCAGAGGCACAACCTTCAGATCAGGAGATCGTGGATGAGATGAACAGCGAGGCCAGCCACCCTTGGCACAGCAGGCGCTGGCGGCAGAGTGTACTGTGAGCCGCGGCGCAATCCAGGTGCTTCTGGTGGCCGATACGCACCTTGGATTCGATTTACCCTTTCGACCACGCATAGACAGGCGGCGCAGAGGTCGTGATTTCTTTGCCAACTTTGAGAGGGCTCTGGCGCCTGCGCTGAAGGGCGAAGTGGATCTAGTGGTGCACGGTGGGGACCTTTTCTACCGGAGCAGGGTGCCAGCAGCCCTGGTCGACATGGCCCTGGCCCCCCTGGTCCGCGTCGCACAGGCTGGCACGCCGGTCTATCTCGTCCCGGGTAACCACGAGCGCTCGAGCATCCCCCTCCACCTTTGGACCGCGCATCCGAACCTGCACATCTTTGACCGTCCCAGGACCTTTCTCTATAGGGGACCCAGGGGCTCACTCGCCCTTTCGGGCTTTCCATTTGCCAGGGCGGTGCGCGACAGCTTTCGAAGCCTGGTGGATCAGACAGGGTACAGAGGGGAACCGGCGCTGCCCCGCCTTCTATGTCTGCACCAGACGATCGAAGGCGCACAGGTGGGCGTGGGCGACTACACCTTCCGGCGCGGTAGCGACGTTGTCCCAGGCCAGGATATCCCGCCGGACTTTTGTGCCGTGCTCAGCGGTCACATCCACCGGGCGCAGATCCTGACCCACGACCTGCGTGGACGGCCCTTTGCCGCTCCGGTCTTCTATCCTGGGTCAGTAGAACGTACGTCATTCGCCGAGCGGGAGGAGGAGAAGGGCTATTACCGCCTGGCAATCGATCCAGCGGTTGGGAGTGGGGGCGCCTTGGTCGACACACGATTCGTACCCTTGCCGGCGCGCCCCATGATCTGCCTGACCATAGATACCCAGGAGAGGAGCGGTGAGGGCTTGAGAGAGCACCTTCGCCAGCGGCTAGCTGCGCTGGATCCGGATGCGGTGGTCCGGGTAGAGCTTCGCGGGCCTGGCGCCGAGGCTGCCTTCCAAACCTTGAGCGCAGCCCGTCTGCGGGAGATGGCACCGCCCAGCATGAATGTTGACCTGGCCCCATTGCGAGGTCATAGGTAGGTTCCGTGTCCCGGCTCCCTGCCCAGTCTGAGCCAGGGGCTGGAGCATCATGTAGGACCGAGGGCCGCCGCTGGCCCCAGCCATTCCCCCGTGCTTATGGCTGGGGCCAGACGGTCAACCTATCCTACCCGAGCTTCTGCCACCAGAACTGCATCTGGGCCTGGCCCACATGCTCATAGTACTCGACGGTGACCTTGTGCACGCCGCCCGAGACCTGGACGTCGGCACAGTAGGTGCCGATGCCATCGTGCCACTCGTGGATGACATAGTTCGGATTGTCATCGATGGTTACTCTGACACCATCGTCGGCGTGGGCACAGAAACGGTATGTGCCCCCGTCCAGGTCCTCGCTGGTCACCCACCTTACGCTGAAGTCATCGGCCGGCAAGACGGGATCCGGCGCAGCCGTACCCCAGTCAAAGTCGATGTTGAGGTCAGAGCGCACGAGAACAGGCCTGCCCTCCAGGCTGCGGTTGGCATAGTATCTGCCCGTCCAGCCCGAGACCGCCGAGCCCAGTGACCAGCGCAAACGTGCCATGGCCTTGCCTGTGTTCTCGTACATCTCGAGCCGCACGGTGTGCTGGCCCTCGGTGAGAAAGACGTCACCCACATACGTACCGATGCCGTCGTGCCACTGGTCGATGATGAGTGCATTGTCCACCCACAGCCGGGCACCGTCGTCGACGTCCACGATGAAGCGGTACTGCCCCGCAGGGAACTGCAGCCGCCGCGTCCAGCGCGCACTGAAGCCGTCAGCTGGCAGGCCGGCGCCAGGCGAACCCGTCCCCCAGTCAAAGTTGATGCCGGCGTCGTTACGGAGCAGGACCGGGCTGCCGCTCAGATTACGGTTGTCAAAGTACTCGCCCTTCCACTGGGCGTAAGACTTGGCCTTCTCCCACCAGAACCGGATCCTGGCCTCGCCCAAGCGCTCATAGTACTCGACAGTGACCGTGTGCAGGCCGC
>JAMJFU010000017.1 GCA_023544525.1 Anaerolineae bacterium
AGCCCAAGGTCGAGAGCCATTGCCCGCAGGAGCACCAATAGCGGTGCGGCCAGAACCACGTCCCAGCCCTGGCGCCGCGCCTCCAGCAGGAGGGGAACTGTGGTCACCAGGCCCAAACCCGCCAGAGCTGCCGGGACGAGCCAGGATAGGCCTCCGGCAGCCGCGGTCAAGGCTGTGGCGACAACCAGTGGAAGCAGCACAAGCTGTGCTTTCTGCGTCCAGGGCGTGTAGGAATCGCGAAACGCTTTACCTGGGTGCCGCGCGTGGACAGGAACCTTCCACTTGCCCAGGTATAGCTTGCGCCGGAAATAGCGCCCGACGGTATCTGGATGCAAGTGATAGACCTTGGCGCCAGGGGCAAAGACCAATTTGTGCCCGGCCTTGGCCAGACGGAAGGACAGCTCCTGGTCCTCGTCGAGCAGGAAACTCGGATCGAATCCGCCGTGCGCCCAGAAGACGTCTCGCCGGTAGGCCGCAGCGTACGTATCGACAAAATCGATGTACGTCATCTGCACCTGGCGCCTGTACTTCTCCTCGTATTCTGCTTGTGTAAAACGGGCCACACAGGATCGCTGGTAGGTACCATACACACCTTTGACGCCGGCGACCTCCGGACGCTCAAAGGGGGCAACCATCTCTTCGATCCAATCGCGCTGAGGCTGGCAATCGGCATCGGTGAAGAGCAGGATGTGACCGGCTGCATACTGGGCACCGAGGTTCCGAGCCGGACCGGCCCCGGCGCTCTCCTGGTGGAGGACGGTCACCCCGTGGCTCTTGGCAACCTCAGCCGAATTGTCAGACGATCCGTCGTCGACGACGATCAGCTGATAGACAGCACGGTTCACCGTCTGATCGGACAACGCCTCCAGACACCTGCCCAGGGTCGCCGCCCCGTTGCGGACCGGGACGATCACTGCATACGCTGGGCGCCGCTCACTCGAGGACACCATCGCCCTCCATCCCTTCCCGCTGAGCCGCTCTTAGCTTGCCCCAATCGAGGCCCTCGACGGCCATAAAGATGGGCCCCAAGAAAGCCGGCGGACCTTGAACGAGCAAGTGCAGCACAAGGGCAAAGGCCAGCGCAGGCTCGGGCGCAACGTCCGCTGCCTGCAACGACAGCACAGCAGCGTATTCAAAGACCCCAATCTGCGCCGGGACAGTGGGCAGAAAAGTCGCTGCATAGCCCGTAGCTACGACCAGCCAGGCGCTCCAGGCCGGCGCTTCTATTTTGAGGGCAGAGAGGACCACCACATTCGTGAGCATGGCCAGGATCCAGATCCCGCTGGACAACCCGAGCGCAACCAGCGCCCGGGAAGGCGAGCGGAAGAGCCCCAGACCCTGCAGGAAGCTGGTTACCAGTTGTTCGATGCGCCCGCAGATGGGCGCTGGCAGCCGGCGCGCAAGCCGGTGCCACAGCGGATCGAACCGGCTCCGATCGACGCTGGCCCACGCCACCATGAGCAGCAGCCCCGCAGTCAGCGCCAGCAGGCCCAGGAGCGGGGCGCGCAACCAGGTAGGGAGGGGCGTCCAGAGCGCTAGCCCGGCCAGGACCAATAGCCCCATGACGCCATCGAGGGCCTTTTCGACCAGAACCGTCCCCAGCACCGCTGGCATACCCCCCGTCGCCCGCGGGCCGAGGAGTATTGTGCGCACGATGTCGCCCAGGCGGGGCAGAAAGGTATTGGCCATTTGGCCGATGAACAGGACCCGTAGAACCCGTGGCAGACGGACCTGGGGTGTGGCGGCGGGCAGGAGGGCATGCCAGCGTATCGCCTTGACGGCCGTGGTGGCAAGCACCGCCAGCAGTGCCAGCGCCAGCAGCGACATCCTGGCCCCGGCCAGCAGGGCCGTCAGTTGCGACCAGCGCACCTGCCGGACGCTCAGCCACACGGCCAGCCCAGCCAACAGCAAGGCCAGGAGCCAACGGACGTTCGTGCGCTTCTTCGAGCCTGCGACGGTGCGGATCATCCCTCTCAGATCTGGGCGGGCCGGGGGTAGATGGTCCCCATACACTGCGGCCCAGCCGGACTGCAACCGGAGTGTAGCACGAATGCAGGTCCGGGGACGCCCTACAATAGGTTCTCTACCATACTCTGAAAGTGGGCGATGTGGTGTTGGATCACGCGTTCTGCGGTGCGGGCATCCCCGGCTTTGAGCGCCTGCAGGATGTCGCGGTGTTCCTCGACGTTGGACCGCACGCTGGCTATGCGGTCCAGGGCAAAGTATGACAGCCGGTAGATCAGCGTGTACATCTCGTCTAACGCGCGCGCCAAAAAACGGTTGCCCGACGCCTCGTATAGCAGCCTGTGAAACTTCTGGTCCAGAGCCAGCAGCGCCTGGTTGTCGCCCTCTCGGAAGACCCGCTCGAAATCGACGAGCAGGTGCTCCATCTTCTCGATGTCCTCCTCCGAGATGCGTTCAGCAGCGAGCCGGGCGCACATTCCTTCCAAGGTTGTGCGTACTTCGGATATTTCACGCATGATCGACGCAGTGGCTGCCGGCGCTACGTACCATCGTCCGCGACGTCTGACGACAACATCCTCTTCGGCAAGCCTCCTGAGTGTCTCCTGGACCAGTTGCGCCGTGCCCTCGGTCCCTCTCACCAACAACTTCTCGTCAATGGGTTGAGTCGGATCTAGCTCCAGGTTCAGCACCATCTGCCGGACGTGTTGATATACTTGATTGACTCGCTCCACAGGCTCACCTCCTATAGCCTTCGGCCCGCCCCGCCGGATAGGGTTTGTACGGTGCAGTCATCAGGGCCACTGGCAGCAACCCGCCGCCATTTATGTCCAGGGTACCACAGATCGCCCTCCAGAGCAAGTGCAACCGGGCACAGATCGGGCCCGCTGACCGGCATCCTCACAGGAGCTTGCACCGTGCACAGAGTGCCTGGCCTGCCGGGGATCGAGCGCACTGGGTCTCAAGAGGGAGCACTGGGCTGCTGTGCCCTGACCTATTCGGACTATACGTTTTGCGTTCTGCTGGGAACTCGGGTATAATAGGTCCGGTTTAGGTACTGGTCTCGCAGCTAACAGGTACAAGGCTGATGCCAGGCACCATGACTCGAAGGGGAGTTGGCTGGTGCTTCGCAGACGGATCAGGACAGGCAAAGTGAAAGAGTGCTCAGTCCTGGTTACGGCAGATCTGCGAAAATATCGGCGCCCTTCGAGCCCTTGGACAACAAGGGCTTTATTCTTGTGTGCCCCAGATGAGGAGGAACGTAGTGGTTGAACGTAGAATGCTTGGTTCGGTGATGGTCGTGGGGGCCGGAGTGGGGGGTATGCGGGCCGCCGTCGACCTGGCTGACTCTGGATATAAGGTCTATCTACTCGACTCGGCACCCAGCATCGGCGGGATCGTGGCCCAGCTGGGATTCATGTTTCCCACCCACGACTGTGTCCTGTGTCGTGGAACCTCCGATCACGGCTACGGCTGCTCGCGGCCCTCGATCTCCCCTTTCCTGCTCGATCACAGCCGGCATCCGAACATCGAGATTATGACCAATAGCACCGTCGTCGGCGCCAAGGGACTGCCAGGCGATTTTACGGTCAAGGTGCACCACCGGCCACGCTATGTTGATGTCGACCTCTGCATCAATTGCGACGAATGTTCCAAGGTCTGTCCCGTGGACCTGACCAGCGAATACCAGGCGGGGTTGGTCAAGCGACGAGCAGCCTACAAGGCATCGGTCCGCTCGGCACCCAATGCCTATATCATCGAGAGAGGACCCTACTGCGACCCCTGTCGCAAATGCGAAGAGGTCTGTCCCACAAAGGCAATCAACCTCGACGAGGAGGACCGGTTTGAGGAGGTCCACGTGGGCGCCATCATCCTGGCTGTGGGCTACCAGCTCTACGATCCGACACCCGCCCAGGAGTTGGGATACGGCCGTTATCCAAACGTGATTACGGGACTCCAGTTTGAGCGTTTGACCAGCCGCTCAGGTCCCACGGAAGGTATCGTCGAAAGACCATCGGATGGCAGAAGACCGGAGCGGATCGCCTGGCTGCAATGCATCGGATCCAGGGACCAGGAGCATCCCTATTGCTCCTCAATCTGCTGCATGTACGCCACAAAAGAAGCCGTACTGGCCAAGCAGCGTTTCCCCGGCACGGAATGCCAGATCTTTATCATGGACGAGCGTGCCTTCAGCAAGGAATACACCGCCTACTTTGAGCAATCGAAGGATCTCTGGGCAGTGGACTATACCCGGTGCCGCATCTCTGAGATCAAGGAGGACCCAAACACCAACGACCTGATCCTCCACTATCATGACGAGGCAGGTACCCTCCGGCGCAAGACCTTTGACATGGTGGTGCTGTCGGTGGGCAGTGAACCGCCGCCCAAGGCAGTCGCGCTCGCTGAGAACATGCAGATCGAACTTAACGAGTATGGGTTCTGCAGCACAGACAAGTTCGAGCCTGTGGATACCAGCCGGCCCGGAGTGTTTGTGGCCGGTGCGTTCGGCACTCCGAAGGAAATCGCCGAGACGGTCATGGATGCCAGCGGTGCGGCGGCACGGTGCATGGCTCTGCTGAGGGGCAAGTCGGGCACTGAAACAGCCGAGCCCGTGTATCCCCCTGAGCGTGATGTGAGTTATGAGGAACCGAGAGTCGGTGTGTTTGCCTGTTACTGCCACCCTGCCATCGACGAGGTGATCGATGTCGATGAGGTACTGGCGTTCGCCGGCCGGCAGAGGGATGTGGTCCACATCCAGGCCCTGGAATATGGCTGCCTGTCTGGCGGTCCTGAAGCCATCCGTGAGGCGATTCGCGAGCACGACCTCAACCGCGTCGTCATCGGCGCCTGTACGCCGCGCACTCACCTGGCTCTCTTCCACCACGTCATACGGCAGGAAGGCCTCAATCCCCAATTGCTGGAGTTTGTGAGCCTGCGGGATAACTGCGCCTGGGTACACCGAGACGATCCGGCAGGGGCGACCCGCAAAGCCAAAGAGGAAATGCGGATAGGAGTGGCCCGAGCGCGTCATTTCGAGCCATATCAGAAGGAGAGCCGCACCTTTGAGCGCTCGGCGCTCGTCATCGGCGGCGGCCTGGCCGGCATGACCTCGGCCCTGTCCATCGCCGACGAAGGATACGACGTTTATCTCGTAGAAAAGTCCGGACAATTGGGCGGCAACCTCCGCCATCTGCACAGGACGGCCGAAGGGCCGAATCCGCAGCGTTTGCTGGCTGGTCTCGTCAAGCGGGTACACAGCCACGAGCGCATCCACCTCTATTACAACACCGAAGTCATCGGTTTCGAAGGACACGTAGGCAACTTTCGCACTCGGCTGAGCTACGAAGGCGACGGCGAGCCGGCACGCTGCTGGGAGGTTGAACATGGCGTAACTGTGGTAGCAACGGGCGGCTACGAATACAGGGGCAACGTCTTCCTCCACGGCCAGGATCCCCGTGTGATCACCCAGCTAGAACTGGAGAAGAAGCTGTCAGAAGACGTCGATACGGCTCGCTGGCTGGGGACCGTAGTCATGATCCAGTGCGTCAGCCCGCCAGAGCGAGAGATAGACTACTGCAGCCGGACCTGTTGCACCAATACGCTCAAGAACGCCATCCTCATCAAGCAGATCAACCCGGACTGCCAGATATATGTCCTCTACAAGGACCTGATTACCTACGGCTTCCGCGAGCAGTATTATACCGAAGCGCGCGAGCGCGGCGTGATCTTTTTGCGCTACGAAGAGGACGATCCGCCTCAGGTGCAAGTCAGTTACGGTGAGCTGGAGGTGCGGGTCAAGGACGTTGTCCTGGAACAGCCGTTGGTCTTCAAGCCGGACATACTGGCCCTCTCGATGTCGATCATGCCGGCGGAGACAAACCGCCAACTGGCCGAGATCCTCGAGGTCCCGCTCTCCAGCGAAGGCTTCTTCATGGAGGACAATCTGAAGCTGAGGCCCATGGACTTTACCCGGGAGGGCATCTATCTGGCGGGCCTGGCTCATTACCCAAAGTTTGTCGAGGAGACCATCGCCCAAGCGTTGGCCACAGCCGGGCGGGCCATGACCATCTTGAGCAAGGACCGGCTCGAAGTAGGTGGCACCATTGCCGTCGTAGATCAGGCCAAGTGCGTCGGCTGCCTGACCTGCGTCCGGGTCTGTCCCTTCCACATCCCCGAGATCGATCCGAAAGCGGTAGGCGTGGGCAGCATCATCGGCGCAGCCTTTATCGAACCATCGCTGTGCACAGGCTGCGGCACCTGCACCAGCGAGTGCCCGGCGGACGCCATCCAGCTCCGCCATTACCAGGACGATCAGTTAGTGCTAAGCGAGGAACCGATCCTGGGACAGTGGATCGCTGCATGAGACAGCACAGACAGGGTGCCAGCCAAGGACGGGATCGAAGAGGAGATCGCTGCCAGCGATTTGCCTGCGCATAAGAGGGAGAATGAATGACCGACCATGAATCCATGGACCATGACAGTTTCGAACCAGAGCTGACCGCCTTCACCTGCATCTACTGCGGCAGTATGGCCGGGGATACTGCCGGAGCCCTGGGGCTTACTTACCCGGCCAACGTCAAGATGTTTCGCTTCCCGTGTACCGGCAAAGTTGACGTGGAGTATATCTTGAAGGCGTTCGAGGAGGGCGCCGACGGCGTGTACATTGTGGCCTGTCCCATCGGCAACTGCCACCACGTACACGGCAATGTCCGCGCCACCAAGCGCCTGGCGTATGCTCGCGAGCTCTTGGAACTGGTCGGGCTCGAGGGTGACCGGCTGGGTATCTATTACATGTCAGGCAGCCAGGCACATGCTTTTGCCAACGCTGCAGCACAGATGACCGACCGGGTCCGAAAACTGGGCCCGAGTCCCCTGCGGAGGGTAAAAAAGCAAACGTGACCTACCAGGCAGAGGCTGCCCCAAGGATAAGACGCTGAACGAGCGTTTTAGCGCCTTGACACGCCTCGACCTTTGAAGTACAATTAGGACGATTCTGGTCCTATTTCGGACTGGATCGGTCTGGGTTGGCTCCAGTTGCACCCAGACACAGGGGTAGGGCTCAGCGATTGGCAGGGCGGGCCGCGAACCACAGCAGCTCCCACGATGGCCGGTGGTGGCCCGGCGACAGTCGTCCGGTAGCCCTAGAACCCTGTAGTCAGCCGAGTTCCAACGGGGGAGCGACCGATGGTGGAAGACAAAAACAGCATCACAGACGGTGCGGCACAAGGTAGACCAATTGGTGCGGCATTGGTGGTAGGTGGAGGCATCGCCGGCGTGCAGTCGGCGTTGGACCTCGCCGACTCGGGCGTCAAGGTTTACCTGCTCGAGCGCCAGGCAGCCATTGGCGGCAAGATGGCTCAACTGGACAAGACCTTCCCTACCAACGACTGCGCCATGTGCATCCTGTCGCCCAAGCTGGTCGAGGCTGGCCGCCACCGGAATATCCAGATCCTGCCGACCAGCGATCTCGTCCAACTGGAAGGCAGCCCCGGGCATTTTGTCGCTCGCGTCCGGCGTCGTCCCCGCTACATCGATCTCGACAAATGCACGGCATGCAACGACTGCGTCGACGTGTGCCCGGTGACTGTGCCCCGCGAGTTCAACGAGGGCCTGTCGACGCGAACTGCCACCTACAAGCCATACCCCCAGGCAGTTCCCAGCGCTTATGTCATCTCCAAGAAAGGCACCAGCCCCTGCAAGGCCACCTGCCCCGCTGACACCAGCGCCCAGGGCTACATTGCCCTCATTGCCCAGCAGCGATACGAGGAGGCGCTGGAGGTCATCAAGCAGTACAACCCCTTCCCGGCGACAGTAGGTCGCGTGTGCCACCATCCCTGCGAGACAGAATGCAATCGCGGGAAGTTGGACAACCCTGTAGCCATCTGTGGCCTGAAGCGCTTTGTCGCAGACACGGTCTATGCCAGGTGGGATCTGCAGGGCAAGTCGGAGGAAAGGCAGCTCAGAGCCTATCCAGAAGCGCCGATGCTGTTGCCTCCCGAAGATAAGCGACGGGTAGCCATTATGGGAGCCGGGCCGACCGGCTTGACCGCCGCGCACTTTCTGGCGCGGATGGGCTACACGGTGACGATATTTGAGGCTTTGCCGGTGGCAGGAGGCATGGCCCGCGTGGGGATTCCGGCCTATCGGCTGCCACGCGAGGTGCTGAACCGAGAGATCCAGGAGATTCTGGATCTCGGGGTAGAGCTAAATCTGGAGCATCCTATCCGGGACATCCATAGCCTGTTTGCTCAGGGCTTTGCTGCCGTCTTTATGGCCATTGGCGCCCACGAACCACAGAAGCTCCAGATCCCCGGGGAGGACGAGACAGAGGGTGTCTTTCACGGTGTGCCCTTCCTGCGGGCGGTCGCCCTCGGCGAAACGGCGCGACCCGGAGATCGGGTGGTCGTTGTCGGCGGCGGGAACACGGCCATCGACACGGCCCGCACCGCCGTGCGCCTCGGCTCACACAGCGTGACCATCGTATACCGCCGCACCCGGGCGGAGATGCCAGCCAACGAATGGGAGATCGAAGAAGCACTGGAAGAGGGAGTACACCTCGAGGTGCTCGCCCAGCCGGTAGAGGTCCTCTCAGACAACGGTCATATCTCCGCACTACGCTGTGTGCGCATGCGCCTGGGAGAGCCCGATGCCAGCGGCCGGCGGCGCCCTATCCCCATCGATGGCAGCGAGTTCGAGATCCCATGCGACGCCCTGGTCGCAGCCATTGCCCAGGCTCCGGAGATCAGCTTCCTGGATCCCGGTCACGGCCTGGAGATCACCCGCTGGGGCACGTTCAAGGTCAAGCCCGAGACGCTGGAGACGAACCTGCCCGGCATTTTCGCAGGCGGCGACGCGGCTTCCGGACCCGGCGCTCTCATCGAAGGCATCGCCGCCGGGAGGCGGGGCGCTCTATCCATCGATCGCTACCTGCGAGATGTACCGCTCCTCACACCCAGGGAATTGCTGCCGTTGCCGACCACCGAGTTGACCGAGGGTGAGATCGCCCAGATGCTGGCACAGGGCGAGATAGATCTGCGACCACGCGTCGAAACGCCCAAGACACCTGTGAGCGACCGAGTCGGTGACTTTCGCGAGGTGGAGCTGTGCATGAGCGAGGAGCAGGCTCTGGCAGAGGCTGAGCGCTGCCTCTCGTGCGGCCTCTGCTCCGAGTGTTACCAGTGTGTGCTGGCCTGCAAGGCACACGCCATCGATCACCAGCAGGCACCCTACGAAGAGGAACTGCACGTCGGTGCGGTGGTCCTGGCTCCCGGCTATGAGCTGTTCGATGCCGCGCGGGCAGGTGAGTTGGGCTATGGCCGTTATCCCAACGTGGTCACCTCATTGCAGTTCGAGCGGCTGCTGAGCGCTTCCGGACCAACCGCGGGACACATTACTCGCCTGTCGGACCACGCCGAGCCCAAGAGGATTGCCTTTTTGCAGTGCATCGGCTCGCGGGACAAGGAGCACGATTACTGCTCCTCGGTCTGTTGCATGTATGCCACCAAAGAGGCCATGCTGGCCCTCGACCACGTACCGGGCCTCGAGTGCCACATCTTCCAGATCGATATGCGCGCCTTCAGCAAGGGATTCGACGCCTACTTTGAGCGGGGCAAGCACCTAGGTCTCCATTACCATCGCTGCAAGATCTCCGGGCTGAAGGAAGACCCCCATACGCGCGAGATCCTGGTGGATTACATAGAAGACGGCCAACTGGCGCGCCAACGCTTCGACCTGGTGGTGCTGAGTGTGGGCATGGAGAGTCCCGCCGAGGCGAGCACCCTCGCCCAGGCGGCAGGCGTCCAGCTGGACGAGTATGGCTTCTGCCATACCCAGCCCTTCCAGCCTGTAACCACGTCGAGGCCAGGAGTCTATGTCTGCGGCGCTTTTGCCGAGCCCAAGGACATCCCGGACAGCGTCATCGAGGCAGGAGGTGCGGCGGCAGCCGCCCTGGCTACCATCGGCCAGGGGCGGGGAACCCTGGTTGCACCGGCCGAGTACCCGCCCGAGATCCAGGTCTCGCCAGAGGACGAACCGCGCACGGGCGTCTTTATCTGCAGCTGTGGCAGCAACATCGCCGGCGTCGTAGACGTGGCAGACGTGACCGCCTACGCCCGGTCGCTCCCAGGGGTGGCCCATGCTGAGAACACGATGTATACCTGCTCGGCGGATTCGCTGAAGCTCATCCAGGAGCGCATTGAGGAAAAGAGGCTGAATCGGGTCATTGTCTCGTCGTGCACACCCCGCACGCACGAACCGATCTTCCGCGACACCATCCGCCAGGCTGGGCTGAACCCATACCTGTTCGAGATGGCCAACATCCGCGACCAGGACTCCTGGGTCCATGCCAGGTGGCCCGAGCTAGCCACCCAAAAGGCCAAGGACCTGACACGGATGGCCGTGGCCCGCGCGCGGCAGTTGCGGCCGCTCTACACGCAGGACCAGACGCTTTCCCATAGTGCCCTGGTCATCGGCGGCGGCGTGGCTGGGATGACGGCTGCCCTCAACCTGGCCAGTCAAGGCTACGACGTAACCGTGGTAGAGCGAGAAAAGGAGCTGGGCGGCCAGGCCCGTCGGTTGTCTGCATCCGTCAAGGGCGGCGACCCACAAGCCCTCGTGCATGGACTCATCCGCGAGGTGGTCGAGAACCCAAGGGTTGAGGTGCTGACCGACCACCATGTGATCAAGTTTGAAGGGTTTGTGGGGAATTTCAAGAGCACCGTCGCCTGCTGCTCCGAGCCGACCCAGCGCCTCATCGAGCATGGGGTGACGCTGGTTGCCACCGGAGGCCAGCCCTACCGCGGTACCGCGTTTGGACTGGGCAGCGACCCACGGATCATCACCCAAGACGACCTGGAGAGACTGCTGGCGGACGGGCCAGAGGGAGCGACCCAGGAACGGCCCCAACTGGCCAACCTACAAAGCATCGTCATGTTGCAGTGTGCGGGGCCCTGGGATGAGGGTGGGAATGACGAAGGCTTTTATTGCAGCCGCATCTGCTGTTCTGTCGCAGCCAAGAATGCCCTGCGCCTCAAAGAGCTGAATCCTGGTGCCCAGGTCGTAGTACTGTACAACCGTGACATCCGGACCTATGGCTTCCAGGAGAGACTCTATACCCAGGCGCGGGAGGCAGGGGTGCTGTTTCTCCGTTACGCGGAGGGCACCCGGCCCCAGATCGAGAACAATGGACGGCTGGATATCACCGTCCACGACGAGATCCTGGATCAGCCCGTGACGCTCAGCGCGGACCTGCTGGTGCTTTCCGAGGCGATCATCCCGGCAGACGGCAGCCGCGCCCTGGCCGATTTGCTCAAATTCTCCTGCACACTGGAAGGCTTTTTCCTGGAGGCGCACGTCAAGCTCCAGCCGGTGGATTTCCCGGCGGAGGGCATCTTTTTGGCAGGCACAGCCCACTACCCCAAACTGCTCGACGAGACGATCGCCCAGGCAGGGGCGGCGGCGGCCCGGGCGGCAAGCATCCTCTCGAAGGATCTCCTGGAGGTCGGGGGCGTAGTTGCCACGGTTGACCCGGCCAAGTGCACCGGCTGCCTGACCTGCGTGCGCATCTGCCCCTTTGGCGCCGCTTATATCAACCCGATCCTTGCTGGAGTGGGCGGCATCCTGGGCGCCGCCGAGATCGAGGCCGCCGCCTGTCGCGGCTGTGGCCTCTGCCCGGCAGAATGTCCAGCCAAGGCCATCCAGCTGCAGCATTTTACCGACCAACAGGTACTCGCCAAGGAAGAAGCCCTGTTCGAGGCCATGGACCTGGCATTGGCTATCTAAAAGGAATCGGAGAATGAGCGAATTCGAACCTCAGGTACTGGCCTTTGCCTGCCACTACTGCGCCTACGCGGCCGCAGATCTGGCAGGATCCATGAGGCTGAGCTACCCGCCGAACGTGAAGGTGCTGCACCTGCCCTGTACGGGCAAGGTGGACGTTCTCTACCTGTTGCGCGCTTTTGAGAAAGGTGCAGACGCAGTCTTTGTCGCCGGCTGACTGAAGGGTACCTGTCATTACCTGGAAGGTAATGTCGGCGCCGAACGAAGGGTGAATTACACCAAGAAGCTGCTGGCCGAGACCGGCCTGGAGCCGGAGCGGCTGGAGATGTTCTTTCTCTCCTCAGCGGAGGGAGTCCGCTTTGCGGAAATAGCTACAGAGATGACGGAACGGGCCCGAAAGCTAGGACCGAATCCGCTCAAGAATGGCAAAGCTATCGAACAACCAATGGAGGCTGAAGAATGATAGTAGCGGAGCAAAAGCCCCTGGAAGAGATCAAGAGCATGATCGCGGACGCCCGCAAGGTCCTGGTTCTGGGCTGTGGTACGTGCGTAACCGTCTGTTTCGCCGGGGGAGAAAAAGAGGTTTCGATCCTCGCCTCGCAGCTCAGGATGGCGACCCGCCTGGATGGGCAGGAGAAAGAGATCCGTGAGCTCACGGTCCAGCGCCAGTGCGAGTACGAGTACAATGAGCTGGCGGCCGACCACGTGCGCGACGCGGACATGGTCATCTCGTTGGCTTGCGGCATTGGCGTGCAGACGATGAATGAGCAGTACCCCGAAAAGCTGACGGTACCCGGGCTGAACACCTCTGGCCTGAGCCAGCCGACTGAACAGGGTGTATGGGAGGAACGCTGTCAGGCCTGCGGCAACTGTGTCCTGCACCTGACGGGCGGCCTCTGTCCAGTAGCTCGCTGTGCCAAAAGCCTGCTCAATGGACCCTGTGGTGGTTCTCAGCGCGGCATCTGCGAGGTCTATGCCGAGCGCGAGACCCCCTGTGTCTGGGATCAGATCTACCACCGGCTGAAGGATCTGGGACAGTTGGACAAGCTGCTGGAAATCGAGCCAGCCAAAAACTGGCACACCAGCCGCGATGGCGGACAGCGCAAAATCGTGCGGGAGGATCTGCGACTATGAGCGACAACGGATACCTTGTGGGCAGCAACCTGGAAAAGGCACTGAGGGCAGGCTATTTTGTGGCCACGGGCGAACTCGGCCCGCCCCAGAGTGCCGACCGGCATGAGATCGAACACAAAGCCCAGTTTCTGAAAGGCATCGTCGAGTCTGTCAATATTACCGATAACCAGACGGCAGTGGTGCGCATGTCGTCGATCTCTGTGGCCGTGATGCTCATGGAGCTGGGCATCGAGCCCAACATCCAGATGACCTGTCGCGACCGGAACCGCATCGCGATCCAGAGCGACCTGCTGGGTGCGCACGCCCTGGGCTGCCGCAACCTGTTGTGCCTGACTGGAGACCACCAGACCTTCGGCAACCACCCCAATTCCAAGAACGTGCATGACCTGGACTCGATTTCCCTCTTGCAGGTATGCCGCGATATGAGGGATAAGAAGGTCTTTGAGTGTGGCGATGCCATAAAAGGCCAAGAGCCCCGCTTCCTGTTGGGTGCGGCGGCCAACCCCTTCGCAGATCCATTCGAATTCCGCCCCTACCGCCTGGGCAAGAAGGCGAGGGCCGGCGCAGACTTTATCCAGACCCAGTTGATCTTTAACGTCCCCAAGTTCAGGGACTACATGCGGCGGGTAGTGGACCTGGGATTTCACGAAGAGACGTACATCCTGGCCGGTGTCGGGCCCATCAAGAGCCTGGGTGCGGCCAAGTACATGGCCACCAAGGTGCCCGGCATGGAGGTGGATCCCGAATACATTACCCGCATGCAAAGCTGCACCAAGGATCTGCCCAGCCTGGGCGAGATCAAGGCCATGGACGATCCGGCAGAAGCCAAGGCCGCTCGCAACGCACGCAAAGAGGCAGCGGAAGCCGAGGGGATCAAGATCTGCGTCGAGATCATCGATGCCTGCAAAGAGATAGAAGGCGTAGCTGGTGTGCATATTATGGCTATTGAGTGGGAAGAGGCGGTGGACGAGATCGTCAAAACCTGCCAGCTCGGTCCCAAGTACGATCCAGCTCGGCAGCCTGCATAACAGGAAGAATCGTGCCGGTGACTACTAGGCCCATGCTGGGGGTAGCTCAAGAGCCTCCAGTTTGCCAGGTAAGGACCATCCGGCCCACTGTGTCTGGACAGCCACTAGCCAAGGAGTTGGCCCATGACGATTATGTTACGGACTGATCTCGCAGCAGAGATCAAAGAACGCTCTGGCGAGAACGTCTTTTTGTGTTACCAATGTAAGAAGTGCACTGCCGGTTGCCCCGTGGCGGCGTACTTTGATCTGATGCCGCACCAGGTGCTGCGCGCTTGCCAGTTTGGGCAATCATCGCTGGTCCTCAATTCACGCACGATCTCGATCTGTGCCGCCTGTGAAACCTGCTCCACCCGCTGCCCGCAGGGCATCGACATTGCGAGAATCATGGACGACCTGGAGATCGCGGCCCAGGAGATGGGCATCAAGTCCAAAGCCCCGACCGTGCCCATGTTCTACAGGTCAGCCAACCGGGGTATCGATTGGTTTGGCCGCATGTGGGAGCTGGGGCTGATGGCCGAGCTCTATATCCGCGAATTCTTTGCCGGCGAGCTGGACTTCAGGCAGTTGTTCAAGTACGATGTGTCTCTCGCGATCAAGATGTTGCGGGCGGGCAAGCTCAAGATCCTGCCCAGCATCGCCCGCCGCCCACGCAACGGCCGCCGGGCAAAAGCGGCTCTCGAGCCAGACATGATGCCTGCCTATCCCGAACCGCGCAAGGCAGCCCCAGCGGGCAGGGAGCCGGCGCTTGCGGGGAAGGCGATGCTGTATTATCCGGGCTGCAGCCTACATGCCACCGGCATCGAGTTCCACATGTCCACAGTCGCCGTCGCCGAGAAGCTGGACATCAAGCTTGTGGAACCGGAAGGCTGGGTCTGCTGCGGCACTTCGCCAGCCCACAACACCGATCACTACCGCGCCGTCAAACTGCCCATGCAGACACTGTCCATTGCCGAGGAGATGGGTCAGAGTTATATGACGATGCCCTGTGCGGCCTGTTTCTCGCGGTTCCGCATCGCCATGCACGAGGTACAACAGGACCCCAAGCTGCGGCGCAAGATCGCCGAGGATACCGGCTTTGAGTACACAGGCGGCATCAAGGTCGACAACCTGCTCACGACCGTCACGGACCGCGTCGGATACGAGGCAGCGGCCGAACCGGTCGTCAAGCCCTTGGAAGGGCTCAAGGTTGCCTGCTACTACGGCTGCCTGCTTACCCGTCCGCCCGATGTCACTGGCGAAGAAGACTATGAGTATCCGATGAACATGGACCGCCTGGTCGAGGCTTTGGGCGGCGAAGCGCTGGATTGGTCCTTCAAGACAGATTGTTGCGGTGGCTCGCTGTCGCTCAGCACGCTCGATATCGCCCTGGACCTGAGCCACCAGATCCTTGAGAACGCGATCGAGGTGGGGGCCGACCTCATCGCGACCGCCTGCCCGCTGTGCCATGCCAACCTGGACCTCAGGCAGAAGCAGATCAACGACGAATTCGGCGGCGGGTTTGACATTCCCGTCGTCTACTTTACCCAGCTCATGGGCGTCGCCTACGGCATCGACGCCAAGACACTGGGCATAGACAAACACTTCACCGACGGTATTGGCTTGCTAAAGGCCAAGGACCTCCTGAAAGCCTGAGGCAGGCTGATTTTCGAGGGTCTGCGCCACCCGGCGCGGTGCCCTGGTAACGTGCGATAACGAAAACCGACGAGGAGGAAAGAGGAACGTGAATCTCACAGACAAACCTGTCACCACTTTTCTGGATGAACTGGCAAGCGATGCTCCGGCGCCGGGCGGGGGCAGTGTGGCCGCCATTAGCGGAGCGTTGGGCGCAGCGTTGATCAGCATGGTCTGCAATCTGACCATCGGCAAGAAGGGCTATGAGGAGGTTCAGGGCGATATCCAGGACCTGCTAGCCCAATCGGAAGAACTGCGCGCCAAGCTTACCAATCTGGTTGAAGAGGACGTGAAAGCCTACACTGGCTATTCAGTGGCGGCCAAGAAGCCGCGCGGCAGCGATGAGGAGAAGGCCGAACGGGCAAAAGCCATGCAGTCCGCACTCAAGAATGCGACGGATGTCCCTCTGAGCATCGCCGAGACAGCAGTCAAAGTCATGGACCTGTGCATGCCGGCAGCTGAGAAGGGCAACAAGTGGGCTGTCAGCGATGCTGGTGTAGCTGTCCTGATGGCCGAAGCAGCCCTGCGGAGCGCAGCTCTGAATGTGCTCATCAACCTCGGTTCGCTGAAGGACCAGGAGTTCGTCGCCGACCGCCGCGCCAGGCTGGAGAGCCTGCTTGAGGGCAAAGGCGCCATGCGCGACGAGATCTATGACTATGTGGTAAGTAAACTGTAGTTGTGCCTGCGCCCGCTGGTCTGCCAGCGAGAAACAACGGCTCATACCAAGAGGGACGGCCCCGAGAGGCCGTCCCTTTCTTGGTGTGCTGCGTGATGGTATCGACTAGCCGGCTTTGGCTGCCGGCCGGCTCGTATCGCCCAGAGCTGGCGGGGTGATGCTTACAGGCACCACGCGGCTTGCCGCCTTGCCCAACCGAACCTGCCGCTGCGCCGCTGTCAATGTATTGCGCATCAGCATGACGTTGGTCATCGGGCCGGTTCCACCGGGCACTGGCGAAATCGCGCCTGCGACCTCTTTGGCCGCCTCATAATCAACGTCGCCTACCCACTCGCCGTCCAGCTGGGCGAAGCCAAAGTCCAACACCGTCGCCCCAGGCTTGATCATGTCCGCAGAGATGAGGTGCGCTACACCGGTCACGCTGACCAGGATGTCGGCCTGCTTGGTCACTTCGGACAGCGGCTTGGTGTGCAGGTCGCAGACCGTCACTGTCGCCCAGTGGCGGGTCAAGAGCAGCCACATCGGCTTACCGATGAGGTTACTGGCCCCGACGATCACCGCCCGCTGGCCATCGATCTCAATGTCGTTGCGCTTGAGGAGCTCCAGACCGCCCAGTGGTGTGGCCGGCACAAAGTAGGGGCCCACGTTCTGCGGGCTGTCCACGAACGCTGCCCGGGCCAGCCGCCCAGCATTCAGCGGGTGCGCGCCGTCGACGTCCTTGGCCGGATCCATCGCCTCGACGACCACTTCCGCCCGGATGCCCTCGGGCAACGGCTGCTGGAGGATGATGCCGTGCACACTGGACTCGTTGTTCAACTTGCGCATCAGGCGAACCAGCTCTTCCTCGCTGGTGTCAGCCGGCAGGGTGTGGGCCTCAAAGCTGATGCCCGTCTGCTGGCAGGTGCGCTCAATCATGCCGGCATAGCTGACCGAGGCCGGGTCGTCGCCAGCGCGAACCAGGGCCAGGGTGGGGCTGACTTCGTATTCCGTCTCGAACTGGGCTACTTCGTTCTTGATTTCGAAGCGAATCTTCTTTGACAGTTCTCGTCCATTCAGAACCTGGGCAGTCATTTTGCTCTCCTTTTCCTTATCCTTGGCTGTATCAGCCTTTGTTTTCATTGCCAAGTACATAGTACCATGCGCGGGCCGGTCTGTCATCGTGCGAACCAGTTATTTGATCCCAGCACTTATGCGTGCGAGAAACGACGTGGCAGCCTGCGTCCGGGCTACAGCGATCCCACGGGCACCACTACGCCAGAATACGTACATTGACGTACGTGCTGTGGCCCAGCGAACCTGCACCTTGGAGAGACGAGCTCCCTTGTTTGTATTGAGCCTGGTCTGATGATATAATAGCCGGGCGATCTTAACGAACATGGACTGGTAGAGCAAAGCTGCTAGCAACATAGTCATAGTGAAGCCAAGTGGGAGGCGGTGTGAAGACCATCAAGATCTTGCTGGCCGATGACCACGCCTATGTGCGCCAGGGCACGCGCGAGCTTCTGGAACAGCAGGATGATTTGGAGGTGGTGGCCGAGGCTGACAACGGTCGTGCAGTTGTCCAGCTGGCCCTCAAGCAACATCCAGATGTGGTCCTTATGGATTTTGCCATGCCGGAGCTCAACGGAATCGAGGCCACACGGCAAATCAAGGCCGTAGCGCCGAGCATCGCCATCCTGGTCCTAACTGCATACGACAGCGAACAGTACATATTCGCCTTTCTTGAAGCAGGCGCGGCCGGCTACCTACTGAAGGACGTGAGCGTCGAGGAGCTGGTCAAGGCCATCCGGGCCGTACACGGCGGCGAATCGATCCTCCATCCGGCCATCGCCCGCAAGGTCATCAACCACTTCTCCAAACCAGATCCAAGACAAACCACAGACGAGATCCTGGAACAGCTCACCGAACGGGAGATCGAAGTCCTGAGGCTCGCCGCCAAGGGCATGTCGAACCGTGATATATCCCGCGAGCTGAACATCAGCGTGCGCACTGTGCAGACCCACCTGAGCAACGTCTTCAACAAGCTGGGCGTCGGCTCGCGAACCGAGGCGGTGGTCCTGGGCCTGAGAAAGGGCCTATTCGGCTTGGATGAGACGTGCTAACGATCGTATCAAAGTGAACTCGAGGCGAGAAGCATGAGCCAACAGACCGACGAAGAGCGATTATCCTACAATCGGGTTGTCGCCCGGCTGCGTTCCATCAACGAAGTCACGACCACGCTGACCCAATCCTTTGACCTAGAACACACCCTAGAGGATATCCTGGACAATGTCCTGGAAGTCCTGAGCATGGAGGTCGGCGCCGTTTTCCTCTTGAATCCCGAGAAACAGGGCTTGACCCTGCTGGCCCAGCGCAACCTGCCGCAGGAGGTGAAAGAGTGCACCAACGGCACGCGGGCAGCCCGGATGCTGGCCCGAAACGAGGAACTGCTATGCAAACTGGCTGGCCCTCTGCGCGCCAAAGGCGAGGTCAACGGTCTACTCTTCGTCGGCGGCCGGGTCTCGTGTCCAATACTCCGCCAAGAGGTTGAACTGCTGGACACCATCTGCAGCATCATGGGCGTCTTTGTGGACAATGTCCGTCTCTACCAGGACCGGACCAGGCAGCTCCAGATTGAACGGGCCGTGCTGCAGGTTGTTGAGGAAGTGACGACCGAGCTAGAGCTTAACCGCGTTCTGCCCAAGGTCATGGAGATTGCCGTGGGGGTTACAGACACCGAGGGCGGCGTGGTGGCTCTGCTGGAGGAAGAGCGAGGCGTCATCACCTACCCGTACCTCCATCACCTGCCCCATGACTTGGCTGAGGTGACCGTGGCCAAGGGAGAGGGCCTGTCTGGAGAGGTCATGACGACAGGCCGACCTTCCATCATCGACAACTACCAGGCCTATCCACGGCGTGTACCTGCCTTTGCGGAAGCTGGCCTCAACTCTGTCGCCGTGGTGCCCATCATCAGTGGTGAAAGGACCTTCGGCGCGTTGAGCGTCCTATCTTTAAACTCCAGGAAGAGTTTCTCGGACCGCGAGATCGCCATCCTGACCGCCATCGGCCGCCAGGCAGGCATTGCTATTGAGAACGCCTATCTCTACGAGAATATGCGCTTTTACGCTCGCAAGATCACCCAAGCCCAAGAGAACGAGCGTAAGCGCATCGCCCGCGAACTGCACGACGACACCATCCAGTCGCTCATCGCCCTCACGCGGCGAATGGAGGCGTTGCTCACCCCCAGCGAACGGTTGGGATCGGACGTAGCACGACAGATCGAGCAACTGCAGGATCAGACCCTAGACATCATCAAGCGCGTACGGCGCTTCAGCCAGGATCTACGGCCGTCGATCCTGGATGATCTGGGTCTCTTGCCCACACTCCAGGAACTGACCCAGGAGTTGAACCGAGAGGATGGCCTCCGGGCCGACTTTCGCATCATTGGCGAGGAACGTCGACTGTCCTCAGAAGTAGAGCTGACGCTCTTCCGCATTGCCCAGGAAGCGTTGAACAATGTCCGAAGGCATGCCAACGCCGAGACGGTGGTCACCACGGTCGAAATCAGTGACAGCGCCGTCCGGATGATGATCGAGGACGACGGCCAAGGCTTCCGGGCACCCTCCTTCATCGAGCATCCATCTGTCGAGAACAAGCTGGGCCTGATTGGCATGCAGGAACGGGCCCGCCTGCTGGGGGGCATGTTGGTTGTGAACTCGGCGCCTGGTCGGGGCACCAAAGTTATCGTCAATGTCCCGGTCTGAGCATAGGCCAAAGCCACTGCAAGGAGGAGAGGATGAATGCTGAAGCGATTATAGCTACCGAGATCAAGCCCCAGCTCGTAGAAGCCTTTGGCCGGCAGACGGCGAATTCTCTTGTCACACAAGCGACCCTGGCCTATGTCAGCACGGATGGCGCTGAAGAGGAGCGATATGAGGCCTTCCTGCGCTCCATTTGCTCCGACGCACGGGTCCTGGGCGTCTGGGGCGAGGAGCTCTCAGCCGAGAAGCTTGATGAGTGGAGAGCGGACTATGCAAAGCACGCTGCTCGCTTATCTGAAATTTCCCAGAGAGGAGAGGAAACAATGACGGCGCAAATTCTGGATGGCCGCGCTATGGCCAAAGATGTCCGAGGGGAAGTCATCGCCGGGGTCAACGAGTTCAAGGAGAAGTATGGCTTTACGCCAACCATCGCCGTCGTGCGGGCTGGATCGGACCCAGCCTCTGTGAGCTACGGCAAGATGATCCAGAAATCCTTCGAGGGCGCAGGCATGAGCTTTGTCCTGCACACCCTGCCCGACACCGCCACGACGGACGATGTGGTGGATGTTGTGGCCATGCTCAACGCCGACGGGGATATCCACGGCATAATGGTCCAGGAGCCGCTGCCTCGAGACATTGACGGCGACGAGGTCAAAGCCACCATCCTGCCCAGTAAAGACGCCGACGGCGTCAGCCCGATCAACGCCGGACGGCTGGCCCAGGCGGCGCCAGTGGGCCGCGATCCAGGAGTTCCAGATTACATCGTGCCAGCCACGCCCCTGGGCGGATTGGAGATACTCCTGCGAGCTGGTGTCGAGATCTCGGGCAAGCGGGCCGTGGTCGTCGGTCGCTCCAACATTGTCGGCCGGCCCATGTCCTTCCTGTTGATGCAATACCATGCCACAGTGAGCATGTGTCACTCTCGCACCCAAAATCTGGGGGAGGTCACCCGTGAGGCCGACATCCTGTGCGCCGCCGTCGGCGTGGCCCATCTGATCACGGCCGACATGGTCAAGCCGGGGGCCGTCGTCATTGACTTCGGCTTTAACCGTCTGGGCGACCGCTGGGTAGGGGACGTGGATTTTGAGGCTGCGAAAGAGGTGGCCGGGATGATTACGCCGGTGCCAGGCGGGACCGGCTCGATGACCAACGTCATCCTGATGCGCAATGTGCTGGACGCCGCAGAACGACAGATGAAGAAGCGGCAAGGGTGACCTGGAGGCAAAGAACAAGATCCCTAAATCGGCCTATTTTGACAATCCTACGTGCCTATGGTAGACTAGGCACCGTGATTTCCGTCACAAGCTCTGCCCACCGCGAATAAGAGTGGCACAGTTGCCGCAAACAAAATAAGCACAAGGAGGGAACGAATGTTAGTCGAACTAAAGCAACCCGTCCCCAGCGACATCGATATTGCCCAGGAGGCCGAGCTGCGCCCGATCATAGAGGTTGCCAAGGGCCTGGGACTGGAGGAGGACGACCTCGATTACTATGGCAAGTACAAAGCCAAGGTTCACCTGGACGTCCTAGCAAAGTTCCAGGACAGGCCGCAAGGCAAGTACATCGACGTCACTGCCATCACTCCTACCCCCCTGGGTGAGGGCAAGACCGTAACCACAATAGGCGTAAGCCAGGGCCTCCACTACATTGGCAAGAAGGTCATGACCTGCATCAGGCAGCCTTCGCAGGGCCCGACCTTTGGCATCAAGGGTGGCGCAGCCGGTGGCGGCTATTCGCAGATTGTGCCCATGGAGGATTTTAACCTGCACCTGACCGGCGACATCCACGCCGTCGGCGCAGCCCACAACCTCCTGGCCGCTGCCATCGACAACCGCCTGACCAAAGAGGCCCGCTGGAGCAGCGACTATCTGGCCGAAGCCCTCTGCCCCGATGGTGAGTACACCGACTCGATGCGAAAGCGCCTGGCGAAACTGGGCATCGAATCGGAAAAGCCCTCGGATCTGAGTGACGAGGACAAGGAGCACATGTTCCGCCTGAACATCGATCCCTACTCCATCCAGTGGCGACGGGTCGTGGACGTTTCGGATGCTTCCTTGCGCAACATCATCCTCGGTCTGGGCACAGCCAACGATGGAACGCCTCGCGAGTCCGGCTATGACATCACCGTAGCTTCAGAGATTATGGCCGCTCTGGCCATGTGCAATGACCTGGCTGACCTGCGCGAGCGCATGGGCCGCATCATCATCGGCACCAGCCGAAAGGGCGGCTTGACCCACGTGGGCGAGGTGGAGCCGATCACCGCCGAAGACTTGAACGTCGCTGGCGCCATGACGGTCCTCCTCAAAGACGCGATCATGCCCAACCTGATGCAAACGCTGTCCGGCAGTCCGGCGTTCGTCCACTGCGGGCCCTTTGCCAACATTGCCCAGGGCAACAGCTCCATCATCGCTGACAGGATTGCGCTCCGGCTTGCTGACTATGTCGTGACCGAGTCCGGGTTTGGTGCCGACTGTGGCATGGAAAAGTTTATGAACTTGAAGAGCCGCTACAGCGGTCTGGTACCCAACTGCGTAGTCCTGGTCTGCACGGTGCGCGCGCTCAAGATGCACGGTGGTGGGCCCAAGGTGGTGGCCGGCCAGCCGCTGGCCAAGGCCTATGTCGAGGAGAATCTCGAGTTGCTGGAGAAGGGCCTGCCTAACCTCCTGCAACACATCGAAAATGTTCTCAAGTTCGGTGTGCCCGTGGTCGTCGCCATCAACCGCTTCAAAGACGACACCGACGCCGAGATCGCCCTCATCCGCCAGCGGGCACAGGAAACTGGGGCAGAGGATGCCGTCGAAAGCACGGTCTGGATGGACGGCGCCAAAGGCGGCGCGGCCCTGGCCGAGACCGTGGTCAAGGCCTGTGACAAGCCCACCAACTTCAAGTTCCTCTACCCGTTAGAGATGCCGCTTAAGGAAAAGATCGAGACCGTCGCCAAAGAGATCTATCGGGCTGGGAGCGTGAGCTACACGCCGGACGCAGAGGCCAAGATCAAGCTCTTCGAGAGCATGGGCCTCGGCAACCTACCGCTGTGCATGGCCAAGACCCACCTGTCCTTTACCCATGACCCGAGGATCAAAGGCGCGCCACGCGACTGGACTTTGCCGATCACAGACGTACGGGCCAGCGTGGGCGCAGGCTTTATCTTCCCGCTGTGCGGCACGATGCGCACGATGCCCGGGTTGCCCACGCGCCCAGCCTTCACCGATGTCGATCTGGACCTGGAGACGGGCCAGGTCGTGGGCCTGTTCTAGCCAATGCAGCCCGCCTGTCCCAAGACACAGCTTCCCCGCCGTAAGGGGGCCGTCGACCGATCAGCGTAGCTGAGATGGGGAGGGTGATCACCCTCCCCATCTTTAACATTGACAATAAGCCTTTGTAGGTTTGTCGGGTAGCCAGGTTTGCAATACTCGCACTTTGTGTTATAATGATTTTACATCTTTCAGCAGACTATGGACGTACAGCAGCGTTACCAAAGGAGGTAATTGGATGGAAAAAGTGACGTTCACTGTGCCGTCGATGTGGGCCGACCACCATGTGCTGTATGTGCGGCAGGCACTGAGCCAGGTGAGCGGCGTTCAAGACGTGGTTGCCAGTGCGCTCTACAAAGATGTCGTGATCCAGTACGATCCCACTGTTGTCAAGCCTGATGTGCTGGCCAATGCCCTGACCGGGGCCGGCTATAGCACTGCCGAGGCACCAGCACTCCCCAGCTACCCCGAACGTACAGATGATTCCTCCGATTGGTTCCAGTTCCAGGAGCGGGTCACCAAGACGGATGAGCGGGACCTGATTATGTCCGGCGATCACCGCAAATACTGATCTGTCGCTATCCCCCTGAGATTCGAGACTAGAGGAAGGTGAGAATATGTCAAAATACGTCTCTGTAACCGCCGACCCCGCAGTCGAGCAACTGCTCGAGGTCGCGCACGAGAAAGGCATCGAGACGGCCTTTGACCGGGCCGAGTATATCAAACCCTGTCCCATTGGCAGTGACGGTGTGTGCTGCAAGATCTGCGCCATGGGCCCGTGCCGCCTGGTGGGCAAAGTGAAGACCGGCATCTGCGGTGCAACCGTGGATACGGTTGTGGCCCGTAATCTGGGACGGCAGATCGCGGCTGGTGCAGCCGCTCACTCGGACCATGGGCGGGATATGGCCCTGGCCCTGCTGGCCGTCGCCGAAGGCGAAGCCCCAGACTACCGTGTCCGGGATATCGGCAAGCTGGTCGAGGTGGCCACCTTCCTCGGGATCTCCGTGGAGGGACGCGAGACCAACGACATCGCCAAAGACGTCGCAGAAGCAGCGCTGGCCCAGTTTGGACAGCAGCGCGGCACTTTGAAATACCTGGAACGGGCCCCCAGGAAACGCCAGCAGATTTGGAAGGACCTGGGCATCGCGCCGAGGGGCATCGACCGCGAAGTTGTCGAGACACTGCACCGCACCCACATCGGCAATGACCAGGACGCAGAGCACATCCTCGATCACGGCCTGCGCACGGCACTATCCGACGGCTGGGGTGGCTCGATGCTGTCCACCGACATCACCGACATTCTGTTTGGGACGCCGGTGCCACTGACCAGCGAGGTCAACATGGGCTGCCTGGAGGAGGACGAGGTCAATATCATCGTCCATGGCCACGAGCCACTCCTATCTGAGCTGATCCTGATGGCCTGCCAGGATCCCGAGATGATCGAGTATGCCAAGACAAAAGGGGCCAAGGGCATCAACCTGACCGGCATCTGCTGCACCGCCAACGAGACATTGATGCGCCAGGGCGTGCGATCGGCCGGGAACTTTTTGAGCCAGGAGCTGGCCATTGCCACAGGCGCTGTGGAGGCCATGGTCGTAGACATCCAGTGCATCATGCAGGCGCTGGTAGGGGTCGCAGAACACTACCATACCAAGCTCATCACCACGTCGCGCAAGGCCAAGATCACCGGGGCCACCCACATCGAGTTCGACGAGCACAAGGCATTTGAGATTGCCAAGAGGATCGTTAAAGAGGGAATCGACAACTTCCCCAACCGCGGTAAAGCGGAAAAAGTCTACATCCCAAACGTCAGTGCGCCGCTCGTCGCGGGTTTCAGCCACGAGTACCTGCGCTATATGCAGGGTGGCTATTACCGCGGCTCTTTCCGGCCGCTCAATGATGCGGTCATGACCGGACGCATCCGGGGTGTGGCCGGCGTCGTGGGCTGCAACAATCCCCGGACACCCCATGACTATACGCACAACTATGTCGTGCAAGAGCTGATCAAGAACGACGTCCTGGTGGTACAGACGGGCTGCAGCGCCATCTCGGTAGCCAAGCTAGGACTGCTTGGACCGGAAGCCCTGGACCATGCTGGCCCCGGCCTGCGGGAAGTGTGTGAAGCCATTGGCATCCCGCCGGTCTTGCACCTGGGCTCCTGCGTGGACAACACCCGCATCCTGACCGTCGCGTCCCAGATGGCTACAGAGGGTGGCCTTGGCGACGACATTGGCGATCTACCGGCCGTAGGCCTGGCACCGGAGTGGATGAGCGAGAAAGCTCTATCCATCGGCGCCTACTTTGTGGCATCGGGCGTCTATGTCATCTTTGGCACCAAGAACCCGATCGCGGGTAGCGAGGAAGTGCAGAGGCTGATCAGCGAGGGTTGGGAATCCAAGGTCGGCGGCAAGCTGGAGTTCATCCTGGACCCCGAAGAGATGGTGCAGAAGACGCTGGAGCACATCGACCTGAAGCGTGCCGAGCTGGGCCTGCCGGAGTATGACCCGGATCGCTTCGGCCAGAGCGGGGACGCTCCACTCGAGGCTTTCTTTGCCGTCCCGCCGGAAGAACGCAATCTGTACAGCCGCAAGGCCTACGTTTCTGGAGACTAGGTATAGGTATTAGGGATTGGGTACTGGGCGGTCGGCGAGGCCCCAATACCCAATATCCAATACCTGATATCCAGACCAAAAGGAGAAGGTATCAATGAGTCGATACATTGCCACCCGGGCTCTGCGCGGTGCGAACCTGATCGTCAAGGAATTTGACGCCCAACTACAGAAAGCACTTGCCGAGCTGGGGCCGGACAAGGAAGTCCAGTTCACGAACACAGCATACTACCTGCCCACCATCCTGGGCTACACCGGTATGAGTGTAGAAACCATTGGCGGGCTCAAGCCGGTGCTCGACCACTGCCGTGGCCTGTTGCATAGTCCACCTGAGAACAGGACCTGGTTGCCCTACCTGGGTGAAACCCTCGATGCTGGCGTGGCCACCCTCCTGGCCGAGGAAGGGATCATGGCCATCCGCTTTGCCAATGGCCAAGAGCCACAGAGGATGCCCGGCCTCGAGCTGACCGGCACCAGTGCCCCAAGCGATACAGGCTACATGAATGGTCCCATCGACGACATCCAGCTCCGTAGTTGGGGCATCCAACTTGTGGACGGGCGCATGCCTGGCTTTGCGGCCATCATCGGCAAGGCCAAGACCAACGAAGCAGCCGTCGAGATCGTGCGGCAGCTCCAGCGCCGGAACATCCTCATCTTTCTGAGTGGCAACGTGAATGGTCGCAGCATCATCCACCAGCTCATGGAAGAGGGCGTGGAAATGGGCTACGACACCTACATCGTGCCCTTTGGTTTGGACACCATATCCACCGTCTACCCGATGGGCTTTGCCACGCGGTCGGCGTTGACCTTCGGTGGCATGAAGGGTGGGCAGACCCGCGAGATCCTGCTCTATAACAAGTACCGCGTCTTTGCCTTTGCGCTGGCCCTGGGCGAGGTGGACGACCTGAAGTACGCCACCGCCGCCGGCGCTATCACCTACGGCTTCCCTGTCATCGCCGATACGGTCATTCCTGAAATCCGGCCGACGGGGATCACCCAGTACGAGCACGTCATCTCCATGCCTTGGGATGACATCGAAGGCCAGACCGACGCCGAGAAGGCTGCCCGTTTTGTGCAGCAAGCCATCGAGGTGCGTGGCGTCAAGATCAAGATCACCGAGGTTCCCGTCCCGGTGCCTTACGGCTCGGCCTTTGAGGGAGAGCGTGTGCGCAAGGCCGACATGCGCGTCGAATTCGGAGGTAAGTACTCACGCTGCTTCGAGTACCTGCGCATGGTAGGGCTCGACGACGTCGAAGACCACAAGATCGAGGTCATCGGACCCGGTTTTGAGGACGTCGAAGAGGGTGGCGCCATTGATCTGGGCATCCTGGTTGAGGTGGCCGGTCGCAAAATGCAGGAGGACTTTGAACCTGTCCTGGAGCGGCAGATCCACTACTTTATCAACGGTGCCAGCGGCATCCAGCACATCGGCCAGCGCGATATCGCCTGGATCCGGATCAGCAAGGGTGCAACCGACAAGGGCTTTGATCTGAAGCACTTTGGTGAGATCCTTTATGCCCGCTTCCACGGCGACTTTGGGGCCATTGTGGACAAGGTCCAGGTCAAGCTCATCACCGAGCCTGAACTGCATGCCGAGTGGCTGGAGAAGGCGCGCACCGCCTTTGACTATCGCAATCAGCGCTTGGCCGAGATGACCGACGAGGCAGTGGGGGAGTTTTACTCCTGCACACTCTGCCAGAGCTTTGCCCCGGATCACATCTGCGTGGTCAGTCCTGAGCGACTGGGCCTGTGCGGTGCCTATAACTGGCTGGACTGCAAAGCCAGCTTCCAGATCAATCCGACCGGCCCCAACCAGCCGATCCCCAAGGGCAACGCCATCGACGCTTGGACCGGCGTCTTTGACAACGTCAACGAGTTTGTCCAACAGGGCTCTCACGGCGCAGTCGACACGGTGACCATGTACTCCATCATGGAGTACCCCATGACCTCCTGCGGCTGCTTTGAGTGTATCATGATGATCTTGCCCATGTGCAACGGCTTCATGATCGTTAGCCGCGAGGATCCCAGCATGACCCCGGCGGGCATGACCTTCAGCACCCTGGCAGGCATGGCCGGCGGTGGGTTGCAGACGCCCGGCGTGTTGGGCATCGGCAAGTACTTTATCATCAGCAACAAGTTCATCCGTGCCGACGGCGGCCTGAAGCGCATCGTATGGATGTCCAGCTTCTTGAAAGAGACGATGGCCGAGGAACTGAAGGAGGCTGCCATCCGCGCTGGCGACCCTGACCTGATCGACAAGATCGCCGATGAGCGCGTCGCGACCACGGAGGACGAAGTGCTGGCCTTCTTGGAAGAGTCTGGGCACCCAGCCCTGACTATGGAGCCGTTGATGTAGACGGAAGACGAGGGGATCAGGCGGGGCAGCAAGGGCCTCACTGATCCCCTCTTTCTGCCCCGACCCAGATAGGTCGACTGCAGGCAAAGCGGGCGAATGGCATGAGACACGATCTACCATGCCTTCCCCAATGGCAGAGAATGGAACCGAGAACCACTGCTTAGTGGCAAAGGACTTGCAGCAGCAAGGGGGAGCCCCTTGCTGCTCGCTATGTCAGGGCTGATGCTAACAGCCAGACTATTGAAGTTTAGGGACATCGAATTGATTCAACTTACTATCCGTTGAGGAGGAGGATCTATGCCAGTCACAGTCGAGATACCAAAAGAACGGTGGACCGGCTCCATTAGGGAGGTCACCCTCGGTGCCACGGCCGAGCAGGGGGGTACCCGTGCCAAGACGGTCACCGTTGGTGGAGAGACCACCCTGCCCTTCCTGCATTTTGAGGGGGAAATGCCCCACACGCCCATAGTCGGCATCGAGGTCCAGGACAGCTACCCGGCTGACTGGTCGCCGGTATTGCTGGCAGCATGGGGCGATGTGTTGAACGATCCGGCCGCCTGGGCCAAGAAGGCTGAGGAAATCGGCGCCGACGTGATCATGCTCAAGGTGAGGGGCGCCGATGCTGATGGCAACGCCACGTCTCCTGAGCAGGCTGCCGCGGTGATCCAGAGCGTCTTGCAGGCGACTGGGTTGCCGATTATCGTTCGCGGACCCGGGCAGGCAGAGCTGGACAACAAGCTGCTTGTTGCCGTCGCCGAGGCTGCACCGGGTGAGCGCCTGGCCCTGGGCCTGTGCGAGGACAAGAACTACCGCACCATCGTCGCGGCAGCGCTGGCCCACGATCACCTGGTCGTCGCCTCGTCGCCCATCGACGTGAACCTGGCCAAGCAGCTAAACATCCTCATCAGCGATATGCGGCTGCCCCTGGAAAGGGTCCTCATGGATCCCACCACAGGTGCGCTGGGCTACGGCATCGAGTACAGCTACTCGGTGATGGAACGCTTGCGCGTCGCCGCGTTAACCGGGGACGGTATGACCCAGCAGCCCATGGTCTGTTTTGTTGGGGAGGAAAGCTGGCGCCAAAAAGAGTCCCGGACTGCAGAGGGTGTGCCAGCCGAGTGGGGCGACATCGAGAAGCGCGGCATCACATGGGAGATAGCGACCGCTACGGCACTGCTGGAATCGGGTGCCGATATCGTCGTTCTGCGCCATCCGGAAACCGTGGACGTGGTCCACGAGACCATCAGCAAGTTGATGGCGCACTAGGAGGAGGTAATCAAGAATGGCACTTTCAGGTCTTCAGATCTACAAGCTGCTGCCCAAGACGAACTGCAAGGACTGCGGCTATCCAACCTGCTTGGCCTTTGCCATGAAGCTGGCAGCCAAACAGGCATCGCTGGACGATTGTCCACACGTGTCGGCAGAGGCAAAAGAAGCCCTCTCCGCAGCATCGGCTCCGCCCATCCGCCTGGTCAAGGTTGGGACCGGTGCACGCGAGTTCCAGGTTGGTAACGAGACGGTCATGTTCCGCCACGAAAAGACCTTCTTCCACCATCCTGGCTTGGCGCTGCGGGTGAAAGACACCGAGGATGCCGGCGCTGTCGCCGAGAAGGTCAAGATGGTCAACGACTACAGCGTCGAGCGGGTCGGGATCGAGATGACCTTCAACGCCATCGCCATCGAGAACGCCTCGGGTGATCCTGGCACCTACGCAGACGCCGTCAAGGCGGTGCGGTCCCAGACAGCGCTGCCCTTCGTGCTCATGTCAGACGACGTCGACGCCTTGAAGGCAGCCCTGGACGTGGAAGGCGACCACAAGCCCGTCCTCTATGCAGCGACGGTGGACAACTGGGAAGCGATGGCCGGCCTGGCCAAGGGCAAGCAGGTCTCGCTGGCAGTCCGCAGCCAGGATGGCCTGGACGAACTGGCCGACCTGGCGACCAAGCTCGGCGACGCTGGGGTCGAGGCCCTTGTGCTCGACCCGGGCAGCCGCGACCTGGGGGAATCCCTGGCGCAAGTGACCCAACTGCGCCGCCTGGCCCTCAAGAAAAACTTACGTCTGCTGGGCCATCCGATCATCGCCTTCGCCGGCGAAGTGGCCGACACAGAGGAAGGCGAGATCGTCGCAACCACGCAATTCATCGCCAAGTACGCAGGCATCATCGTCATGGACCGCTTCGATCCGGCCGTCGCTTACCCGCTTCTGACGCTGCGGCTGAACATCTACACCGACCCACAAAAGCCAATCTCCGTCGACCCGGGCATCTACGATTTCAACAATCCCACAGCGGATTCGCCCCTGATGACCACGACCAACTTCTCGCTGACCTACTTCAGTGTGGCCGGCGAGTTGGATGGCAGCGGCATTCCATCCTGGCTGCTGATCTGCGATGCCGAAGGCATGAGTGTGCTCACGGCCTGGGCAGCTGGCAAGTTCGATGCGGAAACCATCGCCAAGGCGGTCAAGACATTTAACGCAGGCGACAAACTCAGCCACAAGAAGATCATCCTTCCGGGGCACGTTGCCGTGCTATCCGGCGAGCTGGAGGAAGAGCTGCCGGGATGGGAGATCCTGGTAGGCCCACGCGAGGCTGTGGACCTTCCCGCCTATCTGAAGCAGCTGTAACGGAAAGCGCACGTGGTGACAAGGGACCTGGGAACAGGCGTGGCGAACCTTTGCCCCCAGGCTCCAGGTCCCTGGTCACCACTCAGGACCTAGCCCGAAGCTATGGAAGAGACCGCCAAGCAGCCGAACCACGGCGCGATCGTCGTCTTTAAACCGTCGGGGCAGGTTGTCGAGGTCCAGATCGGCACCCTGCTGTCAGACGCTGCTGTCGAAGCAGGGCTCTCGCTGAACCTGCCTTGCGGCGGCCAGGGTCGCTGCGGGCGGTGCCGTGTAAAAGTAGAGCACGGAGACGTCAGCCACCGTAGTGCGGCACGGCTCACGACCGCCGAGCGTCAGGAGGGTTGGGCGCTTGGTTGCCAGGCCGTCATCAAAGGCGATGCCGTCATCTTTGTTCCAGAACAGGAACAGGTCGAGATCGAGTTTGTCACCAAGACAGTCGGTGCCGAACGGATCGCGCTGGCCGCCGACTTTAAGGGCGAGGTGGATCCTAGCGTGCGCCGCGCCTATGTCGCCATCACGCCACCCAGCCTCGACGACCAGACTACCGACTGGGACCGGCTTCTCCGCGCACTCTCCCTGGAGCACGGTATCCGAGAGGTGGGCGCCAACCTGGCAACCCTGCGCGATCTGGCACGTGATCTTCGAGAAGCAGAGTGGAGCGTGACGGCTGTCCTGGACATGGGCGATCCGGAGAGGGACACCTGTGCCCGACCTCGGCTCATAGACCTCCTGCCGGGAGACCAGACGGGCCGCTGCTATGGCGTAGCCATTGACATCGGCACGACCTCCAATGTCGTTTATCTCGTCGATCTGGTCAGGGGCAAGGTCATCGATCGCGCCTCTGCCTACAGTGGCCAGATACAGGCCGGCGAGGACGTCATCTCCCGCATCGTCTTTGCCCAGAAGCGGGATGGCCTAAACCGCCTGCAGAAGATGGTGCTCAAGACCCTCAACGGCCTTTTGGAGGAACTGACTTCTCGCAATCAAATTCCCGCCAGCCAGATCAGCAAGGCCGTAGTGGCAGGCAACACGACCATGATCCAGCTGTTCTTGGCACTCGATCCCAAGACCATCCGCGAGATGCCCTTCATCCCAACCATCGGCCAACCCATGGCCGTCACGGCGGAGGAGCTGGGCCTGGCCATCAATCCCCGGGCGACCGTCGACTGCCTGCCCGTGGTGGGCGCCTACGTGGGGGCCGACATCACAGCCGGAGTCCTGGCCTCGGGCATGCACGAGACCGATGCCCTGACCCTGTTCATCGACGTCGGGACCAATGGAGAGATCGTACTGGGAAACCGCGACTGGTTGATCACCTGCGCCTGCTCAGCAGGGCCTGCCTTTGAGGGCAGTGGCGTCCGCCACGGCATGCGTGCCACCGCCGGGGCCATCGAGGAGGTCTGGATCGATGCCCGGACGTACGAACCTACCTACGAGACAATTGGCAACCTGCCGGCACGCGGCATCGCCGGTTCGGGCATGATTGGCCTTCTAGCTGATATGTTCATCACGGGCATCGTCGACAAGGCAGGCAAGATCGCCCGCGATCTGCCCACACCGCGGGTGCGCGTCGGCGATCACGGCGGGGAATACGTCGTGGTCTGGGCCAACCAATCAGGCATCGGCACGGACATTGTCATCAACGAGGTGGATATCGAAAACCTCTTGAGGACCAAGGGTGCCATCTATGCCGGCTTCACCGTACTGGTGCAGAGCGTAGGCGTGGAGCTGGCTGACGTCGAGCAGGTGTTTATCGCTGGCGCCTTTGGGCAGTACATCAACATCGAGAAAGCAATCCATATCGGCCTTCTGCCCGATATGCCCTGGGATAGATTTCATTACCTGGGCAACACTTCTGCTCTGGGTGCCTTCCATTCCCTGGTGTCACGCGCCATGCGCCACGAGGTATTCGAGATTGCCCAGAAAATGACATACCTTGAGTTGTCGGCCGACAACACCTTTTACGACAGGTTCATGTCGGCCCTATTCCTGCCCCACACCGACATCACAGCCTTCCCCTCGGTCATGCGCCTGCTGAAGGAAAGGGAGGGCTGACAGAGGGGGCCTGGACAGGCTCCAACCCCATGCCGGCAGGGACCAGATGAGCTGTGAAAGCAGGGTGGCACCACGTGCCACCCTCCAGATTAGCAAGGAGGCGAATAAATGTACATCATTGGCGAGAATATCCAGATACTGTCGCCCAAGGTCAAGGCGGCAATTGCCGATCGTGACCCAACCTATATCCGCGCGCTAGCTCGCACGCAGGTGGAACACGGGGCGAACATGCTGGACCTGAACATCGGTCCCCGCAAGCGTGACGGCATCGAAGTCATGCAGTGGATGATCGATGAAGTACACGACGAGGTAGGCGCAGTCCCCCTGTCGCTGGACACGACGAATGCCGCTGCCATCGAGGCCGGCCTCAAGCGCTGCCAGGAACTGGGGATCGAGGCCATGATCAACTCCACATCGGCCGATCCGGACCGGCTCAACACGACCATGCCCATGGCCGCCGAGTACGACGCCCGTATCATCGCCCTGGCCATGGACAAGAACATCCCCGCCACCGCTGACGGGCGGGTAGGGTTGGCGATGGAGGTGCTCATCCCCAAAGCCGAGGAACTCGGGATGCCTATGGAGCATGTCTACCTGGATCCCCTGGTCCTCACCGTGAACGGATGCCAGGAGCATGGCCCGGAGACGCTGAATGCGATCCGCTCCTTCAAGATGCTCTGGGATCCATCGCCCATGACTACGGTGGGCCTGTCCAACATCTCGAACAGCGTGCCTCCCGAGAACCGCAGCCTGCTGAACCGGACCTACCTGGTCATGCTCCTGGCTGCCAGCCTCGATTCGGCCATCGCTGACCCCCTCGACGCAGCGCAGAATGAAGTGATACGGATTGTGGAAGAGCGAGATGACAGCACGGGGATAGGCAAGGCCTATCTGGCTCTCTACGATGCCGTCGCCGCCATGGACGAGTTCACACCGGACATGGTCGACATGAGCGATCCCGACCAGGAAGCCATCTACCGGACGGTGCAGATCCTCGAGAACAAGATCATCTATGCCCATGGC
>JAMJFU010000180.1 GCA_023544525.1 Anaerolineae bacterium
GCCAAGAAGACCCCAGACCTCACCACCTGTCCTCACTTCGCCAAGGACTGCTCGAACTCTGCCTACGGCCGCGTCGTCTACACCTACCCCAAGCAAAACTATCGCCTCCACACCCTCATCCCCAGAGATAGCGACCTCTGGGACCTCCACAAAGACGCCCGCTCCTGTGCCGAACGCTCCGTCAAACGCAAGAAGTACGATTTCCATCTCCTTGAGACTCACACCGCTGGCCGCGACCGCTGGTTCTTCCGCGTCATGCTCGCGGCTATGTGTCAGCACATTTGCGCTTGGATTACTCACGCCGCCGACCGCTTGCATTAAACCGTCGACCGGCAGTCAATAATCTATGATCGGTGCCCCAGCCTGGTGACCTCGTCACCATGGCTAGTACCCACTGGCTTGTTAACGTTCCCTACACCCTTCTCAGCGTTTATCCGCTGCCTACAACTGCGGCCTACGACGCTCCACCGTAGTCAATCTCCCTTCGTTTACCTCTCACTGCCACTATTCACGACTTTCCGAGAGATCTCGACCGTAAGCGTCTGAGGTCATTGGATGGCTGTATTATGCCTTTGATATCCCCTTCCTGTCAAGAACTGGCAGATACCCCAGTCCGGTCCCGTGCAGCTCGCCAGCAGGGCCACACTGAACCGGCCTTGGCTGAAGGCAGGGGCCTAGCTGCCAGTGTCAAGGTGCTCCGCAGAGTACAGCGTGTGGGCTTGTGCGCAGCCTGAGCCAGAATGAGCCCTCGCTGTTGAGGGCTGGATAGGGCCAATCGCATTTGCAGGTGGCGACACCTTCCAGGCGCGGAACCGTGCCCCTACGGGCAACAGGGAGGTAGGAGCGGGGTCCCCCTGTCCTCTTGCGCGTCAAATGCGTTTACCCTGGAAGGCTGGATTGGGTGCACTAACGAGTCGTCACCGGCGCCCTGGGATCGCCGAGCACCAGCTCGGCTCCAGCTCTGTCACTGACAAGTCGTTAGTGCACCCGGCTGGATTTGTCGGCTTGGCACTCCCGCCTACCTGTGCTATAATGGGCCCGTCTCAGACGATGGTGATTTTCCCTGCAACGCTGCCCTTGGCGACACTCGTCTTGGCCAGCAGCCATCCCTCGTATGATGGTGCATTGATAGCTGTGAAGGTCATGACGCGAGTCCGGCTTTGTGCAGCAGGAAGGAGAGGGCCTATCGGGCGACGATGAGATAAAACCCCTATCACGTAAGAGACCGCGCATTCGGGCAACCCAGGGTTTTCTGGCAAGGAGGAGGATCCCATGTACCTGACAGATATCGTGTGGTGGGCCTATACGGCCTTTGTGGTCGTCCTGGCCCTGTTCATGCTGTTCTTCGCCTATCAAGTGCGTGATAAGGAGGAGTAGCCATGGACCCCAGAGAGCGTAACTGGCTGTTTGTGCTCATCGGCGTGTTCCTGGTGTTCAACATCATTACCCTCTCGCCGCTCATCCCCTGGCAGAGATGGCTGTTCTGGAGCGATCCAGTGCCTGACCAGGCCGTCCGGATCGAGTTCGGCGACTACGAGATCCAGCTGCCGGCGGAGGGCATCGAGGTGCAGGTGGGCGAGTACGTCGAGTTCGTTGCCACCACGTCCGACGTAACCTATGGCCTGGGCGTGTTCCGTGAGGACGGCACCATGGTCTTCCAGGAGCAGGTCCTGCCCGGGCGCGAGAACCGCATCGTCTGGAAGTTCGACGAGGCGGGCATCTACGACGTGCGCTCCACCGAGTACTCTGGCCCGCGCCACTCCGAGATGTACGTCCCCGGCGCCATCCGGGTCACCCAGTAAGGAGGAGATGGAGATGACTCAGCTTGGTTGGACCGAAAAGTGGACCTTGCGTTTTGCCGTCGTCGCCTTGCTCTTCCTGGCGCTGTCCGGCTTCGAGGGCATGCTGATGCGCACCCAGCTCTACGACATGGAGGCCCTGCACGGCATGGAGGCGGTGCTCAACACCATGCGCCCCGGTGTCGGTGAGCCGACCACCGCAGAGTTGTACTACTCGATGCTGACGGCCCACCCCATCGTCGGCGTCTATGGTTTTATCTACATGGCCGTCTTTGGCGCCTTTTACTTCCTGGTGCCCTACCTGCTGGACAAGCCGATCAAGCACAGGAAACTTGTGCCTCTCAACTTCTGGCTGCAGATCGCAGGCGTGATGATCTGCTGGGGGGCCGGGTTTTTTGGGCTGTTCAACTCGCTCTATACCCTGTACTGGCCGCTGCCGGTGAGCTTTGACCGCACGCCGATGCTGGGCAGCATCTTTTTCATGCTCGGCGCGGCCATCGTTATGGTGAATATCCTGATCTTTGCCTTCAACATCTTCAAGACGGTGCTCAGCAAGAGCAGCGAGCAATCCTACAACTTTTTCCAGTTCCTGCGCTCGGCCTTTGGCATCCCGCGCTTGCTCAGGCTGTTCGGCAAGGAGGACAAGAACGCACCCAACCTTGATTACAATGGCCTGCCGGTCTTTATCGTTGCCGTGGGCCGCGGCTCCATCGACACGGTCATCAACGCCTTTGTGCTGCTCACCGCGGGTGCCCTGATCCTCGTCTACGGCCTCTTTGCCCTGTTCGGCTCGCCACTCAATCCTGCTTCCGTCGATGCGCTGGTGTACAAGAATTGGTACTGGTGGGGGCTGGACATGGTCGCCGACGGCAACGCCCTGATCTACACCGCCGGGGTGTGGTACTTGCTCATCCCGCTGCTGACGGGCCGCCAGCTCTTTGGGGCCGGTGTGGTCAAGACCGTCATCATGGTCGACCTGCTGGTCTCAATGGGCGTCTGGAGCCATCATCTGCTGGGCGACACCTCCCAGCCGATGGTCATGCGCCTGCTGTCCGGCCAGTTCATCACCTGGGGCGAGTTCTTTACCATGGGCTTGACCATCTTTGTCTCGATGATGACCGTCTGGCTGGCCCGGCCGGTCAAGATGACACCCGCCCTGAAGTTCGCCTTGGGCTCCATGTTTGGCTTCATGATGGGCGGGGTGGCGGGCCTGGTGCAGGCCAATCTGGGGCTAAACGTCGTGTTCCACAATACCCAGTGGGTGGTCGCCCTGCACGCGCACACGTTCCTGCTGACCGGCGTGGGTACGATGCTCTTTGCGGTGCTCTATGCACTCGTTCCGATGCTGACCAAGCTAGAGTTCAGGAGCAAGTGGCTTGTCAACGCCCACTTGTGGCTGTGGATCGGTGGTTCGGTGGTCATGGCCTACGCCATGGGCATGGCTGGCTCGCGGGGCATGCTGCGCCGCACGTTCTACGAGGCGGGCCAGTTCCAGGGCTACACGCTGGTCGCCATCATTGGTGGCCTGTTGGTCTCGGCCGGGTTCCTGGCCTTCCTGGTCAACCTGGTCGGCACGATCGGCCTGAACAACGTGCTCAGCCTCTTCGTGCCCGAGCGGTGGCTGGGTGGCCGGGAACAGCCTGCCTCGGCAAAAGCCTGACCGCGGGCGTCGTGTGTGCCACAGGCGAGCTTGCTGGACATGAGGCGGACTTATGGAGATACCTCGCATCCTGGTCGTGGATGCTGATCCGCGCCGCCTGCGGACCCTTTGTCACAGACTCAGGTCGGCTGGCTACGAGGTGCTACAAGCCTCGAACGGCCGCGATGGCTTGATCCTGGCTCAGGAGTCCAGGCCGGACCTGCTGCTGCTCGACGATGCACTGCCCGGCATCAGCGCCGTCGAGGTCTGCCGGCAAGTACGGGCCGATGGCTCCTTGGCCGACATGAACATTCTCCTGCTCTGCCGCGGCGCCCAGCCGCCTGACGACCAGGCGGCTGGGCTGCCCGCGGGAGTCGATGACTCCATCGCATACCCCCTTCCCGAGGCCGAGTTCCTGGCGCGGGTGCAGGCGGCCCTCCCGCAGACCAACAGAGCCCTGCGAGAGAGTGAGCTCCGGTTCAGGGCGCAGTACAAGGGGTTGCCCATTCCCGTCTACTCCTGGCGCCGGCAAGAAGATGACTTTGTGCTCGTCGATTACAACCTTGCGGCGGAAGAGATCACCGAGGGCCACGTAGTCGACTTCCTTGGTGTCCAGGCCAGCGCCATGTACCGGAATGAACCAGACATCTTGGCAGAGATGTGGCAGTGCTACCGTCAACGGCGCCCCTACCAGCGGGAGATGCTCTACCGCTACCGCAGTACACAGGCTACCAAGCACCTGTCGGTCTCATACGCCTTTGTGCCGCCGGACATTGTCCTGGTCCACACCGCAGATGTGACTGAGCGGGTCAAGGCGGAGCGGGCGCTTCACAAGCTGCACGGGGAGTTGGAGCAACGGGTCCAGGACCGGACGGCGGAGCTCGAACGGGCCAATGAGGCGCTGCGGGCCGAGGTGGCCAGGCGCGAGAAGGCCCAGCACGAGAGCGAGCGGAGCCGTGAGCGGGAAAGTGTCCTCAACGCGTTACTGCGTATCTCGATGGAGGACATCCCACTCACCACACAGCTTGAGCGTGCGCTCGACGAGATCCTGTCCATCCCCTGGCTACCGGTCTTGCCTCAGGGGGCCGTTTTCCTCAGGGGTGAGGATCGCGAAGAGGTAGCCTTGCAGGTCTCACGCGGCCTGGGGCCGGCCTTTCAGAAGGCCTGTGCTCGTGTCGAACCGGGCCACTGCCTGTGCGGCCGGGCGGTTTCCCGCGCTGAAATCCAGTTTGCCTCAAGTGTGGACGAGCGTCACGAGACGCACTACGACGGCATGCTGCCCCACGGGCACTATTGCGTCCCGATCCTGGCCGCGGCAGGGGCGCTGGGTGTGCTCGTCGTCTATGTCGACGAGGGGCACGCCTGGGATGCAGAAGAAGAGGGATTTCTCGGGGCAGTGGCCACCACACTGGCGGGCATGATCGAGCGCAAGTGGGGCGAGGACGCGCTGCGGGACAGCGAGAGACGCTACCGGCTCCTGGCCGAGAACGCCACCGACATGATCTCGCGCCATAGCCCCGAGGGCCGCTATCGCTACGCTTCGCCAGCCTGTCGTGCGCTGTTGGGCTACGAGCCGTCTGAGCTGGTGGGGCGTGATGCGTATGATCTGTTCCACCCGGACGATCTGGATGCAATCCGCAAGTCGCATTCGACCATCTTGGAGGAGCCCAGCGTCTATACAGTCGGGTACCGGATGCGCCGCCGGGACGGCAGCTACCTCTGGGTTGAGACGACCAGCAAGACCATCCGCAACCCCGAAACCGGCCAGGTGCAGGAGATCACTGCCATCACGCGCGATATCACCCAGCGGCGAGAGGCCGAACGAGCGCTGCAGGCCAGTGAGCAACGGCTCCGCGAGCTCTACGCCCAACTGGAGGATCATAGCCGTAACCTGGAGGACAAGGTCGCTACACGCACCCGCGAGATCGAACAGCGACGCCAGGTGGCAGAAAGCCTGCGCGGCATGCTGACGGTGCTGAACTCTGATCTCCCCCTCGACGAGATCCTGGTACACATCGCCGCGGAGGCCAGCCACTTGCTCGGCAGCGACAGCAGCGCCATCTATGGCCTGGAAGAGGACGAGGGCACATTCCGACCGCTGACGGTCCTCGGCCTGGAGGCGGGACCCATCGCCGAACGCGCCTTCCCCCGGGACCTGAGCCAGAGGCTGCGCCATGGGGAGCCGGTGGCTGTGCGTGATGTGGCAGCCATCTCGGATGAGTCTGGCCGGGTGCCGGTCCTGGAGGGCCTGGGTGAGTGCTGCCAGGCATTGATGGCCGTACCCCTGGTCGTCGAGGGCGAGGTCTACGGCGGACTTGTGCTCTACTACTCCGAGCCACGGGCCGTGTCAGAGGAAGAGATGGCCCTGGCCGTGGCCTTTGCCGACCAGGCGGCTCTGGCCATCGAGAATGCCCGCCTGCACGAACAGGTCCGCGAGGCCGCGGTTACGGGCGAGCGGGCCCGTCTGGCCCGCGAACTGCACGACTCGGTGACCCAAGGTCTGTTCAGCATGATGCTCCTGGCCGAGGCGGGCCAGCGCCTGGCTGGAGCTGGGAATCTGGAGCGCGTGCGCACCTACCTGAGCAGGTTAGGCGAGATGAGCCAGCAATCCCTGAAGGAGATGCGCCTGCTTGTCCATGAACTGCGCCCATTGGCTCTGGAAAGCCTCGGGCTCGTCGGGGCCCTTCAACAGAGACTGGATGCAGTAGAGGCACGAGCTGGGGTTGAGGCCCGCCTCCTGGTCGAGGGCACAGTCCACGTGCCGGCCTCAATGGAGAAAGAGCTGTACCGCATCGCCGAGCAGGCTCTGAACAATGCACTGAAACATGCTTCGGCCACGGCGGTCACGACGCGGATCTACTTTGAGGGGGAACGACTGAAGTTGGAAATCGTCGACAATGGCAGTGGCTTCGATCCACAGGCCATCGCCAGTGGCGGTGGCCAGGGGCTGGTCAGCATGCGTGAGAGAACAGCAGAGATGGGCGGTGTCCTCACCGTGCTCTCCACACCCGGCCAAGGCACCCGCGTCCTGGTGGAGGTCGCCCTGCCGGATACGGAGAGTGGTCAGCGCGATTGGCAGCAATGATCCCTGGCGTCGCGCTCCAGTGCACTGCTGGCTATGCCGCCCTGTTTTCGGGTCTTGAGGGGAGGTTACCATGGTGGGTGGGCAGCCTATACGGGTAGTGATTGCGGACGATCATGCAGTCGTCCGCGAGGGCTTGAGAGCTCTCATCGAGACCGAGCCGGGCATCGAGCTGGTCGGCGAGGCATGTGACGGCATCGAAGCGGTTCGCCTTACCCGCAGTCTCAAGCCCGACGTGCTCTTGTTGGATCTGGTCATGCCTCGCCAGGATGGCCTGCAGACCATCAGCGAGATCCAGGCAGAAGAGTCCGCAACACGCATCCTCGTTCTGACCAGTTTTGCCGAGGACGAGCAGGTCTTTCCCGCCATCAAGGCCGGCGCCCTGGGCTACCTGCTCAAGGACACGACACCCCGCAGGCTGCTGCAGGCCATCCGCGACGTGTACCAAGGTGAGTCGTCGCTGCACCCGACGGTGGCCCGCAAGCTGATCGGTGAGCTGCACTGGCCCTCCAGTCCTCCGCCGGCTGGTGAAGTGCTCACCGAGCGCGAGGTCGAGGTGCTCAACCTGGTCGCCCAGGGACTGGCCAACCAGGAGATCGCCGACCAACTCGTCGTGAGCGAGCGCACTGTGCGCAAGCACGTGAGCAATATTTTGGGCAAGCTGCACCTGGCCAACCGCACCCAGGCGGCACTCTATGCCCTCCGCACCGGGATCGCCGGGCAGGAGCTCAGTTCTTAGTCATTGCCCTGCCTACGGCGAAGCGGCGGCCCCGGCGCCCTGTGTCTCCCCCCAGTTTCACCACGGTAGCCACGCTACGACATTTGTCGTAAAGCAACAGGCCCAAGACTCTCCTTTTGATGAAGGCCGAACCGGTCTTCAGGCCACTGCATGCGGATTGGAACTGTGATACGATGCTGTTGCCAATTCGGGTCCGGCCCACCCTGGGCCTACATCAAGAGGAGAATCGATTGTGAAAACCACTCCAACGCAGCCTATACACTGTACTCTGCGGTCGTGACGCAGAACGGCGTACCTTGGCTGTCCCCATGCTGTTGCCCCGCCGTCCGTGTGCCGTGCCAGCCACCGCGCGGCACACTGCCGTTGCCATGAGAGATGGCATCGTATCATAGACCTAATGCAGGAAAGGAGATCCAAACATGTCGCTTATGAAACCGGATCCGACCTTCTACCCGTCGCCACGGCAGGCCATGCAGGCTGCGCCTGAGCGCTACGCGTACGTCGGGATCCTGAATGTCGGAAATGGAAAGGGGGACGGCCTGGCCGTGGTTGACCTGGACCCACGATCCAGCACCTACAGCCAGATCGTAAACACTCTCGAGTTTCCGGGCAAGGGTCAGGAGGTGCACCACTTTGGCTGGAATGCATGCAGCTCGGCCCTGTGTCCCTCTTCGCCCCACCCCCACCTGGAACGCCGGTACCTGATTGTGCCGACGTTACGCAGCTCCCAGATCTATGTGGTCGACACCAAGCCTGACCCAACAAAGCCGCGCATCATCAAGACCGTCGAAGCGGAGGAGGTTGCCAACCGCGCCGGCTACAGCCGGTTGCACACCGTCCACTGTGGACCCGACGCCATCTATGTTAACGCCATGGGCGGCACCAGCGATGGTGAGGGGCCGGGTGGCGTCTTTATGCTTGACCACTATAGCTTTGACGTGCTGGGTCCCTGGGAGATCGACCGCGGGCCGCAGTATTTCGCCTATGACTTCTGGTGGCACATCACCCAGGACGTCATGGTCACCAGCGAGTGGGCTACTCCGAATATGTT
>JAMJFU010000181.1 GCA_023544525.1 Anaerolineae bacterium
ACCGGCCGGAAGCTCTTTGGTCTGGCAGTGCAGTACATGAGTCGCACCCGCAACCACGAACCCACGCTGCAGGAGGGGCGTCGCATTGGCCAATTTTACGGCGAGCAGTGCGCCCAACGCGGCGTTTCCCTCGCCCATACGGTCCGGGCCCTCTTCTTCTTCCGGGAATCGTTGCTGCGGGCGGCGCGACCAGGCCAGGCCAATCCCGGCTATTACGATGCTGAAGACGTCCGCATCCACCGCCAGTTGCGCCACTTCCTCGACGAAGTGATGTACGCCTGCCTCAATAGTTACGAGGCCGCCTGCCGCCACCTCCTGATCGACGGTCTGAAGCCGTGACCGGTTATCCCATCACCCTGGTTGGACTGGAGCGGGCCCGCTGCGTAGTCGTCGGCGGAGGCCAAATCGCAGCCCGAAAAGTGGCCGCTCTGCGCCAGGCCGGTGCCCAGCCCCTGGTCATCGCCCCCGACCTGTGCGAGGCACTGCAGCAGCAGGCACAGGCCGGCGAGATCCAGCTAGTCCAGCGCAGGTACCAGCCTGGAGACCTGGAGGGCGCCCGGCTGGTCATCGCCGCCACGGACGATCCGGCGACCAACGAAGCGGTCTGGCAGGAGGCACAAGTGCGTGGCATCCTGGTCAACGTCGTGGACGACCCGCCGCACTGCAATTTCCATGTCCCGGCCACCGTCCGCCGCGGCGCGCTGACGCTGTCCATCTCCACGGGGGGTGCTAGCCCGGCCCTGGCGCGCCGTATCCGCCAGGACCTGGAGCAGGAATATGAGGCCGTCTACGAGCGTTACCTGGCCTTGCTCGGCAGGCTACGCCCTTTGATCCAGGAAACCGTCTCTGGCACAGCGCGCAGAAAAGCGCTCTGGGAGGCTCTGCTGGACTCCCAGATCCTCGAGCTGCTACGGTCCAGCGAGTATGACGCAGCCGAGGCCCGTGCCTCGGAGATCATCCAAGCATATCAATAGCGAGAGCAGAGACCAATGCAGATCCTTCAAGCCGGCTTGAGCCATCAGACCACGCCCGTAGAGATCCGGGAACAGCTGGCCGTGCCCGAGGCCGCCATGCCGGTGGCCCTGGAAAGACTGTGCCCCAACAACGGTTGCGGACCGGGCTATGCCCTGGAGGGTGCCCTGCTCTCCACCTGCAACCGCCTGGAGATCTATGCCGTCGTGGATTGTGTCGAGGATGGCCAGCGGGACATCCAGGCCTACCTGGCCGGGGTCTCGCATACGCCCAGCGACGTCTTTGCCCCCTATCTGCGGTTGCGCGAGAACCAAGCCGCCGTGGACCACCTTTGCCAGGTGGCCTGCGGCCTGGATTCCCTGGTGCTGGGTGAATCTCAGATCCAGGGCCAGGTCGCGGAGGCCCATCGCCTGGCCCTGGCCCATGGGGCTGCAGGTCCAGTGATCAACCACGTCTTCCAGACCGCCCTGCGCGCGGGCAAGCGAGCCCGCACCGAGACGGCCATCAACGAACACGCCACATCGATCAGCCACGTGGCTGTAGAGCTGGCTTCTCAGATCTTTGACGACCTGGGACAGAAGCGGGCGCTCCTGATCGGCGCTGGCGAAATGGCCGAACTGGCCGCCAAGAACCTGGTCGACAACGGCGTCGGCGGGCTGCTGGTCGTCAACCGCAGCCACGGCAGGGCTGCGGTGCTGGCCAAACAGTTCGGCGGCGAAGCGCTGGGCTGGGAGCGCCTCACCCAGGCCCTGTGCCAGGCCGACATTGTAATCAGCTCCACTGCCGCGCCACATGCTATCCTGCGACCGGAGACGGTGTCTGCCGCCATGCGTATGCGCCGCAACCGGCCCCTATTTCTCATCGACATCGCCGTGCCTCGCGACATCGAGCCTGCCGTGGGCAGTCTGAACAACGTCTTTTTGTACGACATCGACGACCTGAAACAGGTTATCGAGGCCAATCTTGCCCAACGGCGGCGCGAGATCCCGCGGGTGCAGAGCATCATCGACGAAGAGGTGGCTGGGTTCTGGTCCTGGTTCCGCGCCCGCGACGTGGTACCGACCATCGTCGATCTGCGCAACCACGTCGACCTCATACGCGAGGGGGAGCTCGAGTGGGCCATGCAGAAACTGGAACACCTCTCGGAGCAGGAGCGCGGCGTCGTCCTGGCCTTCAGCCAGCGCCTGGTGAACAAGATCTTGCACCAGCCCACGGTCCGGCTCAAAGAACGGGCCAGTGAGCGCGAGGCCTATCGCTACACCGATGTAATCCGTGACCTCTTTGGCATTGTCGAAGAGGATGGAGATACCGATGATTAACGTAGCCCTGTTTCTACTTGCGCTCTTGGCCTACACTGTCAGCACCGTCGCCCACGTGGCCTGCTGGATCGGCGGAAGCCGGCGCTGCGCGAAATTGGCCCTGCCCAGCCTGGTGATCGCGGTCGCGCTCCACGGGGCGGCCATCCTCCTCCGCTGGCTGGAGGCAGGCTACGCGCCGTTCTCCAATGCGTTCGAAGCCTTTTCCTTCTATGCCTGGGGGCTGAGCGCGGCATACCTGCTCATCCGTCCCCTGCGGCGGCAAGCCATTCTGGGCACCTTTGTCACCCCCCTGGCACTGCTTAGCATCGTCGTCGCTTCGGTGCTACCCAAACGCATCGAGCCGCTGGTGCCGGTGCTGCAGAGCCATTGGCTGCCCATCCACGTCGGGATCTCGTTCACCGCCTACGCCATGTTCAGCCTGGCCTTTATCGCCGCCGTCGTCTACCTGCTCCAGCTCCGATCCCTGAAACACCCCGGTCGCTGGCGCTGGGCATCGCGCTTCCCCTCGCTGGAGACGCTGGAGATGCTCCAGCGGCGGACAGCGGTCGTCGGCCTGGTGCTCATGACTGGGGCGCTCATCAGCGGCTCCCTGTGGGCTGAGAAGGCCTGGGGCATTGTCTGGCCCTGGGAACCTCAACAGGTCGCTTCCCTGGTCACCTGGTTTATCTATGCCGCCTATTTCTACGCCCGCCACAACATTGGCTGGCAGGACCGCCGTGGTGCCTGGCTCCTGGTCGGGGGTTTTGTCTCGGTCCTGGTGACCTTTGTCGGCGCTGACCTTTTGATGCCCGACAGCCGCCATAGCTTCCTGTTTGGAGCATGAACCCGGAAGGGAGAACGTACGATGCCTGAGCGCCCAGAGAAGAGCTCCACCCGCCGGGAATACCCCGGCATCTATGAGAAAGCGGTGCCCATCGCCCTGGGCATCGTCGCAGCAGCTATTGCCATCCTGCTGCTCGTCATTCTGGCCGTGGCCCTGGGCCTGTTCCCTGGCAGCTGAGCTACGGCTCCAGTATCATAGTAAGGAGAACGACTGTGAATTCGATCAATACCCTGTTGCCATTTGCCTCATTTACCCTCAGCACGGTGTTTGCCCTGCTGGTTTTCCGGCGCTATCTTCAACGAAGGGGCCCGCATCTCCTGTTTTGGGGCATTGGCATGGTCTTTTACGCCATCGGCGGCTTCTGCGAGGCCTATTATGGTGCCTTCGGCTGGAATGTCCTGGTCTTCCGCCTCTGGTACCTGTTTGGCGCCATCCTGGTCGCTGCCTGGCTGGGCCAGGGTACCGTCTATCTCCTGGCCAAGCGCCGGTGGGCCAACATCTCGCTGGCAGTGCTGGCCGCGGCCTCGGTCTATGCCGTGTTCCGCGTCTTTACCGCTCAGGTTGACCCAAGCCTTATGACCACCAGCCTGCACACGGGCAGCGAACTCAGTGGCCATGCCATCGTTACCGGCGGCGTGCGCACCCTCACGCCCTTCTTCAATCTCTATGGCACAGTTACGTTGGTGGGCGGCGCTGCCTATTCAGCCTGGATCTTTTGGCGCAAGCGCGTCCTGCTGCACCGCACCATCGGCAACATCCTCATTGCCGTGGGAGCCATGTTGCCCGCGTTCGGTGGAACCTTTAGCCGCATGGGTCTGCCCAACGCGCTCTACCTGGGCGAGCTGTTCGGTGCCGTGCTCATGTTCATTGGCTTTATCCGGGCCACGACCCCCATGCGCAGCGCCCAACCGGCTCCGGAATCGACCGCCTCTGTCCAGGGTACGCCTTCGTGACCCGGCAGAAACTGGTTGTTGGCACCCGGGGCAGCGCCCTTGCTCTGTGGCAGACAGGCCACGTCGTCCAGGGCCTCCGGGCCGTGGCACCTGGCCTCCAGGTAGAGATCCAGACCATCAAGACCCTCGGCGACGAGGTGCGTGACCGGGCCCTGGCCCAGGTGGGCGGCAAGGGTCTCTTTGTCAAAGAGATCGAGGCCGCGCTGCTGGCCGGAGAGATCGACCTGGCTGTGCACAGCCTCAAGGACATGCCGACCCAGCTGCCCGAGGCCCTGTCTCTGGGCGCCATCCTGGAGCGGGCTGATCCTCGCGACGCCCTGGTGGTCGCCGGAGAGGCCTGCGATGTGGACGGCCTGCCGGCTGGGGCCCGGGTGGGCACCAGCAGCCTGCGCAGGCAGGCCCAACTGCTGGCTGCCCGGCCGGACCTGCAGGTGCTCGACGTGCGGGGCAACGTTGACACCCGGCTGCGCAAACTGCGCGAGGGCCAGTACGATGGCCTGATCCTGGCTGCCGCCGGCCTCGCCCGCCTGGGGCATTCGGAGGCCATCGGCCAGGTCCTGCCGCCGGAGAGGATGCTGCCGGCTGTCGGCCAGGGCGCCCTCTGTGTCGAGGTCCGCGCCGCCGACCGTACGACCCAGGACCTGGTGGCCCAGCTCGACCACCTTCCCACCCGCCAGGCAACAGGCGCCGAAAGGGCGTTCCTGAGGCGCCTGGAGGGCGGTTGCCAGGTGCCCATCGGCGCCTATGCCCAGGTTTCGGGTGACCTGCTGCACCTACGCGGCCTGGTCGCCTCCCTGGATGGATCGCGGCTCCTGCGCGACGAGATCCACGGGCCAGCGGACGAGGCAGCCAGCCTGGGCGCCGAATTGGCTGACCGGTTGCTGGCCGCCGGTGCTGCTGCGCTTCTACAAGAGATCGAACGTAGCCAGAGACCCTGAGGAGCAAAGGTAATCTTGGAACCTGCACATTTCCCAACAATGGACCCCGGTGACAGGGTTCGCGTACCCAACCGCCATCCACACGAGGCAACCCTGTGACCGATTCCCGAGGCTTTGTCTCTTTGATCGGCGCCGGGCCCGGCGATCCTGGCCTGCTGACCCTGGCTGGTGCCGAGGCCCTGGCGGCCGCCGACGTGGTTGTCTACGACTACCTGGCCAATCCCGCCCTCCTGGCCCACGCCCGGCCCGAGGCCGAGCAGATCTATGTGGGGAAAAAGGCCGGGCAGCATACGCTCTCCCAGGAAGAGATCAATGCCCTGCTGGTCGAACGGGCCCGGGCCGGGCAGCGCCTGGCCCGCCTCAAAGGCGGCGATCCCTTTGTCTTTGGCCGCGGCGGAGAAGAGGCCCTGGCCCTCGTGGAGGCCGGCTTGCCCTTTGAGGTCATCCCCGGCGTGACCAGCGCTGTGGCCGCCCCGGCCTATGCCGGCATTCCGGTTACCCATCGTGGGCTGTCCAGTAGTTTTGCCGTCATCACCGGCCACGAGGATCCGGCCAAGGAAGAGTCGGCCATCGATTGGCCGCACCTGGCGACGGCGGTGGATACGCTGGTCTTTCTGATGGGCGTCGGCAACCTGCCCAAGATCGTCGACCAATTGTCTGCCCATGGCCGCCCACCAGAGACGCCGGTGGCCCTCGTCCGCTGGGGTACGATGCCCGATCAACAGACCGTCAGCGGCACCCTGGCCGACATCGTGGCGCGCGTCGAGGCCGCAGGCCTGCGCCCGCCTGCGGTGGCGGTCGTTGGCCTGGTCGCCGGCCTGCGCCAGCAGTTACGCTGGTTCGAGGACCGCCGCCTGTTTGGCCAGCGGGTGCTGGTGACCCGCACCCGGGAACAGGCCAGCGTGCTCTCGGCCCGCCTGCGGGCCCTGGGCGCCGAGGCCATCGAGCTGCCCACCATCCGCATCGCACCTCCGGCGGATTGGCGCGAGCTCGACCGGGCGATTGCCGCCCTGCCAGATTATGACTGGATCGTCTTTACCAGCACCAACGGCGTGGCCTATTTCTGGCAGCGGCTGCTCGCCGCTGGCCAGGATGCCCGGGCGCTGCATGGCATCCGCCTGGCAACCATCGGCCCGGCGACGGCGGCCGCGCTCAAGGGCTGCGGCTTGCAGGCCGAGGTTGTGCCCGACGAATACGTGGCCGAAGCGGTCGCCGCCGGTCTGGGGGCGGTGCGGGGCCAGCGGGTTCTCCTGCCCCGAGCCGACATCGCCCGGCCCGCCCTGGCCGAACTGCTGCGCGAGGCAGGCGCTGAGGTCATCGAGGTCAGCGCCTACCGCACCCTGCAGCCCAAGACGGACCCGGCTGAACTGCGCGCGACCCTGGCCCGGGTGACCGTGGCCACCTTTACCAGCTCGTCCACTGTACGCAACCTGGCGACCATGGCCCGCGAGGCAGGCCTGGATCTTGGCCAGGCCCTGGCCCAGGCCACCATCGCCTGCATCGGCCCCATCACCGCCGGGACCGCCCGTGAGGAGGGGCTGCCGGTGCACGTCGTGGCCGATGAGTACACCATCGACGGCCTGGTGGAAGCCTTGGTCCAAGATCTGCCAGCCCGGTTGGAAGTGTAAGGCTTCCACCTGGCCTGAACGCTCAAACATCTAGAGAGGAAGATTTCGTAGCATGATTGGAGTAACCAAACTGTTGTGTGGCAAGGTGACCCCCTCGGACGCCCTCCGCTATGGGCGGCGCTCTGATCGCTCGCCGAGCCATCTGCTGCAATTCACCCAAGACAAGAAGCCCATCGTCGTCTGGAACAGCACCAAAGCCTGCAACCTGCGCTGCGTCCACTGCTACTACACCGCCAACGCCCGCCCCGATCCTGACGAGATGACTACGGCTGAAGCCAAAACCATGATCGACGACCTGGCCGCCTTTGGCGCGCCGGTCCTGCTCTTTTCCGGGGGCGAGCCCCTACTGCGCCAGGACCTCTTTGAGCTCGGATCGTACGCCGTCGAGCGCGGCCTGCGGACCGTCATCTCTACCAACGGCACGCTCATCGATCAGGCGGCAGCGGGGCGCATCAAGGAAGCCGGTTTTTCCTACGTCGGCATCAGCCTGGACGGCATTGGCGCGACCAATGACCGCTTCCGGGGGATGTCCGGTGCCTTTGACGCCGCACTGGCCGGCATCCGGGCCTGCACCGAGGCAGGCGTGCGCACCGGCCTGCGGCTGACCCTCAACCGCCACAACTATGAGGACCTGGACGCCATCTTTGACCTGCTCGAGGAGGAGAGCATCCGGCGGGCCTGCTTCTACCACCTGGTCTATGCCGGGCGCGGCGCGCGCATCCAGGCCGACGACCTGTCGCTGGCGGAGAGCCGCGACGCCGTGGACCTGATCTTCCGCCGCACCCAGGATTTTGCCCGCCGGGACCTGGACATCGAGATCCTGACCGTGGACAATCACACCGACGGTCCCTACCTGTTGCGCCGGGTCCAGGCAGAACAGCCGGAGCGGGCCGGTGAGGTGTTGCAGCTACTGCAGTGGAACGGTGGCAATTCCACGGGCATCGGCATCGGGGCGGTCGATCACCTGGGCAACGTCCACCCCGACCAATTCTGGCAGCACTACAGCTTTGGCAACGTACGGCAGCGGCCCTTTAGCCAGATCTGGACCGACACCAGCGATCCGCTGATGGCCGGGTTGAAAAGCCGCAAACCCCTGCTCAAGGGGCGCTGCGCCGCCTGCCAATACCTGGACATCTGCAACGGCAATTTTCGTGTGCGGGCCGAGGCGGTCCATGACGACGTTTGGGCGCCTGACCCGGCTTGTTATCTCAGCGACGAGGAGATTGGCCTCAATGGACAGTGAACTCGGATTTCAGCCGCGGGTGACCGCTCGGGACCAGGCTTCTGCGAGTCCGGTCGAATGGCAGGTCCCCGTGCAGGCACCGGCAGGAGGTTTGAGCCCCTTCCCCCGCAACCGGCCGCGGCGGCTGCGCTGCAGCCCCAACTTTCGCCGCATGATGCGCGAGACCTGGCTGAACCCTGCCGATCTGATCTTCCCCCTGTTTGTCGTGCATGGCCAGAACGTCAAGGCAGAGATCAGCTCCATGCCGGGCAACTATCACTGGTCGATCGACCAGCTTCCAGCCGAGGCCGAAGAGATCGCCCGCCTGGGCATCCCCTCGGTCATCCTCTTTGGGCTGCCCGCGGAGAAGGATCCCATCGGCCGCGAGAACTTTGACCCCGAGGGT
>JAMJFU010000182.1 GCA_023544525.1 Anaerolineae bacterium
GCCCAGATGGCCGATCTGTGGCCGGCCTTTCCCATCATCGGCGGCATCGCCTTTATCGTGCTCTTTGTGGCCGAGGGCGCCCGCGACTTGGGTGGGCTCGGCGTCGGCTGCGCTGCCATCGTCGTGGGGCTCGCCGCCTTTGGCGTGACCTATGGCTTTGTCGGCGCCGAAATCTGGCGGCTGTGGCCGCTGATCCTGATCTTTCTGGGCCTGGTTGGGCTGGCCAACGCCCTGTGGCGATTCATCCGGCACGCGTAAATGCTCGTCGGCATCGATGCCAGCCGGGCCTCGGCCGCCCGCCGGACGGGTACTGAGAACTACTCGCTGTACCTGATCCGGAACCTGCTGGCGCTGGGCGGGGAGCACCGTTTCAGGCTGTACTTCCGCGAGGCCCCGGAGCCCAGCCTCTTGCCCGGCGCCGCCGAAGAACGGGTGATCCCTTTCCCCCGCCTGTGGACCCACGTAGCGCTGTCCTGGGAGATGTTCCGGCATCCGCCCGACCTCCTCTTTGTGCCTTCACACGTGCTGCCCCTGGTCCAGCCGCCGTGCAGCGTGGCGACGGTCCATGACCTGGGCTACCACTACTTTCCGCAGGCACACACACTGTCGCAGAACCTCTACCTGCGCTGGTCGACGCGCCACAATGCGCGCTCGGCCACCCGCGTGCTGGCCGATTCGGAGGCGACCCGCCGCGACCTGATCCGCCTCTACGGCATCCCTGAGGCCAGGATTGCCGTGGTCTATCCCGGCCGCGATGAGTCGTTGGTGCCGGTCCACGATCCTCTGCTTCTGGATGCGGTCCAGGCCCGCTACGGTTTACGGGCACCGTACATCCTCTACCTCGGCACACTCCACCCGCGCAAGAACCTGGTGCGTCTCGTCCAGGCTTTTGCACATCTACAGTCGCGGGCCTCTGAGACGGCGTATCCCCTGGCCCGGCTACAGCTGGTCCTGGCCGGGCAGAAGGGCTGGCTCTACGAGGAGGTCTTTGCTGAGGTCAAACGCTTGGGCCTGGAGGGGCGGGTAGTGCTCACCGGCTACGTCGCCGGCGAGGATCTGCCGGCCCTCCTGAGTGGCGCAGAGGCTTTTGCCTTTCCCTCTCTCTACGAGGGTTTTGGCTTTCCGGTGCTGGAAGCCATGGCCTGCGGCGTGCCGGTCGTCTGTTCCGGCACCTCGTCCCTGCCGGAAGTCGCTGGAGATGCAGCCCTCCTGGTCGATCCCCTCGATGTCGAGGCTATCGGCTCGGCCCTGTTCCGCCTGCTCACTGACGACAAGCTGAGCCGGGAGCTGGTGGCACGCGGCCTGGAGCAGGTCCAACGGTTTTCCTGGCGGCGTTGTGCGCAGCAGACCCTGGCTAACTTTGAGCAGGCGGCCCGCGTCGCTGCCTCGCGGAGGCCACGTGCAGTCGATTGAGGTGCTGGGCGTGCGGGTCGACGATGCGACCTACGGCGACCTCCTGGCCCATGTGCGAGCCTATATAGAGAGCGGAGAACCCCACCAGATTGTGACCCTGAACCCCGAGATGTTGGTCCTGGCTGCGGAGGACCCGGCCTTCCGCCGGCAACTCAACGCTGCCGATCTGAACGTGCCGGATGGCACCGGCCTGATGCTGGCTGCGCGCCTGTTGGGCCATCCCCTGCGCGAGCGGGTCACCGGCTCCGACGGCATCTACCGGTTGGCCGCCGAATGCGCCCGCCGGGGCTACCGGCCCTATTTTCTGGGTGCGGGGCCAGGCGTGGCAGAGCAGGCGGCCCAGCGCCTGGTTGGACTCAACCCCGGCCTCGAGGTGGCTGGAGCCTACGCGGGCTCGCCCAGCGCCGAGGAAGAGGATGAGATCATCCGCCGCATCCGGGCTGCTGCACCGGACCTGCTGTTTGTGGCCTATGGCGTCCCTGCGGAGGAAAAGTGGATCGCCCGTAACGCCCAGCGCCTCGCGGTGCCGGTCATAATCGGTGTGGGCGGGGCTTTTGACTTTGTGGCCGGCGTCACGCGGCGTGCGCCCACGTGGATGCGCCGCGCCGGCCTGGAATGGCTCCATCGCCTGCTGCGCCAACCCTGGCGGTGGCGGCGGCAGCTGGCCTTGCCGCGCTTTGTGCTGCTGGTCCTGCGGCAGCGATTCGGCCGGACCTGATGAACAAGCTGCCTGTACACACGGGGCCCGTGGCGGTACAGAGAGAGCCAGAGACGTTTGCTCCAGTTCAGTAGAGGAGGGATTTCATGGACCATGGCCAATTATGGCGAGTAGCCAGCCAGCACAGGGAGGATCTGATCGCATTTGCTCAAAGGTTGATCCAGGTCCCGAGCCTGTCCGGCCATGAGGCCGAAGTGGCGGCTCTGGTGCAGGCCGAGATGGAGCGCCTTGGTTACGATCGGGTTTGGATCGACGAAGCGGGCAACGTCATCGGCCGGGTAGCCGGCGGCGACGGCCCGCCGCTCATGTTCAACGGCCACATGGATCACGTCGATCCGGGCGACCCCGGACTATGGCTCCATCCAGCCTACGGCGGTGAGATCCACGACGGTGAACTCTGGGGCCGCGCTGCGGTGGATATGAAGGGCGCTCTGGCGGCGATGGTTTATGCCGGAGGGCTGCTGGTCTCCCTCGGCCTGACCCTGCCGGGCCACCTCTATGTGACGGCCGTCGTCCAGGAGGAGGTGGGTGGGATGGGCACGCGCCATCTGGCCCAGAGCCTGCCGGTCAAACACGTGGTTGTGGGTGAGGCCAGTGCCAACCACCTGCGCCGGGGCCATCGTGGACGCGTGGAGCTCAGGGCACACTTTCAGGGCCGCTCGGTGCATGCCTCGATGCCCGACCTGGGCGTCAACCCTCACTTCTCGCTGGCTCGCTTTGTCGAGGGCCTGAAAACGCTGCCCATGGCGTCCCACCCCGAATACGGGTCCTCGACCGTCGCACCCACCCGCGTGGACAGCGAGCCGCAGAGCGCCAACGTCACCCCGGCGGCGATCCACCTGACCCTGGACTGGCGCAACGTGCCGGGTGAGGACCTCCCGCGCATCGTCACCAAGCTAGAGACATTGCTGGCCCGCTGCCTGGAATCGGCCTGTCACGGACAGGTCGAAATCTGCACCAAGACCATGGTCAGTTACACAGGTCTGAGCATGGAATACCTCGACAGTTTTGCCTCGTTCACCACGCCAGCCGACCATCCCTGGCTCGACAGCGTTCAGGCGGTCCTGGCTGAAGCGCTGGACCGCCCGGTGGAGGTTGGCACCTGGCGTTTTGCCACCGACGGCGGTCACTTTGCGGAGGAAGGCGCGACGGTCATTGGTTTCGGTCCGGGCGACGACACCATCGTGCACACGGTGGAGGAGCGACTGCCGCTAGACCAGTTGGTCGAGAGTTCGGTTGGCTACATGGTTTTGGCCCTGCAGCCCCGCCTGGGCTGAGAGGAGGGTAGAGTGGGCACAGAGTATGATGCCTTTGCCGAGGTTTATGATCTGGAGTATGGCACCCTTACTCTTGACATCGACTTCTATGTAGAGCAGGCGCAGGCAGCCCAGAGCCCGGTGCTCGAGCTGGCCTGCGGCACAGGACGGGTGACGCTGGCCATCGCCCGGGCCGGCATTCCTATCGTGGGTGTCGACAGCTCTCAGCGCATGCTGGCCGTTGCCCGGGATAAGGTAGCTCGGCTGGATGAGTCGGGCAAGACGGCGGTCCGGCCCCTACCGGTACAGTTGGTCCAGGCAGACATGCGCGACTTTGACCTGGTGCAGCGCTTTGGCCTGGCCCTCATTCCGGCGCGGTCTTTTTTGCACCTGCTTGATCCAGCCGACCATGTCCAGGTGCTGAAGCGCATACACCAGCATCTGCTGCCTGGAGGCCAACTGGCGCTGAACATTTTCGTGCCCAACCTGCGCATGATAGCGGAGCACAGCACCAGTACTGGCCAGATGCTCAGATACTGGCGGGACTCGACCGATCCGGAGAGCGGCCGGGGCGTGAAGGTGTGGGAGAGCCGGCGCTACGACGTGCACGAACAGCGGATCTACCAGCAGTTCCGCTACGAGGAGGTGGACGGCGACGGGACGGTCCTGTCCACCCGCTATCGCGGCTATACCCTGTGTTACATCTGGCCCCGCGAGATGGGACATCTGCTGGCGCGCTGCGGCTTTGAGATCGTGGACCTGTACGGCGGGTTCGACCACGAGCCCTTTCACGAGCGCAGCTCGGAGCAGATCTGGGTCGCACGCCGGGTTTGAAGTCCAGGGCGGTCCAGCCCCTATCCTGGCCCGGCACTAGCCCAGGCTGATGCCCATGCAGCGCGCGGCGTGGAGCAAGTCGCTGTCCGGTGGGACGGTCTTGAGCTCGGCGATCGCATCGGCGATGGGCAGGTGCTCGATCTCTTCGCCGCGCAGGGCAACCATGCGGCCCAGCCCACCCCGGGCAATCAGGTCCACGGCTGCCGCGCCAAAGCGGGTGCCGAGAATGCGGTCAAAGGACGTCGGCGAGCCACCTCGTTGCAGGTGGCCCAGCACCGTCACGCGGATCTCTTTGTCGGTGACGGCTGCCAACTGCTCTGCCACGACATAGCTGAGCCCGCCCAGGCGTCTGGCAGCCAGTGAGGCGCGCTGTTCCTGGAAGACCTGTTGCCCGCCTTCGGGCCGCGCACCCTCGGCCACCACGACGATGCTAAAGAGCCGCCCTTGCCGGTCCCGCTCCTCGACCTTTTCGTCGATCCGCTGGATGCTAAAGGGGATTTCAGGCAGCAGGATCACGTCGGCGCCTCCGGCCAGGCCCGAATGCAGGGCCAGCCAGCCTGCGTTACGGCCCATGACCTCGACCAGCATGATGCGGTGATGGCTCTCGGCCGTGGTGTGCAGCCGGTCGATGGCCTGGGTTGCGACATCCAATGCCGTGTCGAAGCCAAAGGTCAGGTCGGTGCCGCCCACGTCGTTGTCGATGGTCTTGGGCACGCCCACGACGGGCAGCCCCATCTCGTGCAGCCTCTGTGCAATGTGCAGCGATCCGTCCCCACCGATGACCACGATGGCATCCAAGCCAAGGTCGCCCGCGCGCTCCAGGACCTCGGTGGCAACGCTACGACGCGTCTCGTGGCCATCCTCGTCCACAACCGGGTAGTCAAATGGATTCACCCTGTTCGTGGTGCCCAGGATGGTGCCGCCCAGCGGCAGGATGCCCCGGACGCTAGAGAAGCCCAGCTCCACGGTCTTGTCCGGCAGGATGAGGCCCTCAAACCCGTCCTTGATGCCAATGACCTCCCAGCCATAGTGGCCGATGGCCGTCTTGACCACGGCCCGGATGACGGCGTTCAGCCCGGGGCAGTCTCCCCCTCCCGTCAGCACCCCGATACGATGGATCTGTCGTTCACTCATGGTTGTGCTCCTTTTCCCTGTGCGGGTGCAGTGTCTGACCCGGCTATTATAGCTGAAAGGCTGCCCAGTGCAAAAGGCAGGGCCGGATGCCTGCTACTGGAGGAGGCACCGGGGGCAAGCTTGGCGCAAGCATGATCCTGTGGTACAATGCCCCCGCGTGCCCGGGCCGGGGATCAGATGAGACAAAGGGCCGGCGCGCAGCCCGAACCTTCTGCGCGCGGGTGAGACGTACAAGGGGTGGATGACAATAAAGCACAGCAGAGACAGGACGGCTGGGCACGGGCATGACCGTGGCTGAACTGCGCGTGAGTCCAGTCCGGAAACTGATCCACGTGGCTGTGGCCCTGGTGCCGGCGGCAGGATGGTGGGTCTCCTACCCACTGGCCGTCGCCCTCGCGGCGACGATCCTGGCTGCATCCTCCCTGATGGAGGTCGCCCGTCGCAGGTGGGCGTGGGTCAACCGCCTGCTCTGGCAGCTCTTGCCCACCACGTTCCGTGCCTGGGAGGAGCGCCGCGTGCTTGGTTCTACCTGGCTGGGAGTTGGGGTACTGGCCAGCCTGTTGCTCTACGGGCGCGACACCGGTGGTACGGCTGTGCTCTTTCTGGTGTGGGGCGACCCTATGGCCGAGTGGGCCGGGCGCACCTGGGGCAAAGGGAGGGAGGGCAAGACGCTGGCCGGCAGCCTGGGTTGCCTCCTGGCCTGCCTGGTGGCCGCCCTGGTCGGAGTCGGTCTTGGCGGCCTCTCGCCCTGGCCGGCAGTCGCCGGGGCTGTGGCGGCCTCAGCCGTAGAACGCTGGTCACCGCCACCGGATGACAACGTCTGGATGCCAGTCCTCGGGGGACTGGTGATCTGGGCCGGATCGTTGGTTTGCTGAGGCGCCTGGTGCGTGGCCCTGAAACCCGAGAGATAGGGAGGGACAGCCTGGACGGCCCTGAAAGTGGAGATGAGCGAATGGAAGCCTCTGGCGGCCGGCCTGCCGGCCTGGAGGACGAGAGTCAGGCCTGTTACCGGTTGAGGATCGGGGCAGGCGCTTTGGTGGTGCGGGATCGCGCCCTGCTGCTGGTCCAGCGGCGAGGCGACGCTCCGGCCTTTCCCGGCACCTGGAATTTGCCGGCTGGCTATTGCGAAGCCGACGAAACACCAGCGGCGGCCGCCATCCGGGAGGCGCAGGAGGAGACGGGCCTGCGGGTTCGCCCGGGCAGGCTTGCCGGCGCCTACTACTTTGACGACGATCCGCGGGGCAGCGGGCTCTTGATCGTCTACGAGGCGGCCATCGTGGGCGGTGCGCTGCGCACCGGCGGGCCGGAGGTCAGGGATTCGGGTTTCTTTCAGCCTGGCGCCTTGCCTGAACCGCTGTGCGGCGGGGGTCACGACCAGGCCATCAGAGCATGGGAAGCCCGCGCGCTCGATCGCTGGCAGCCCGACAGCGAAATCCGCTACTGCCCCCACTGTGCCCATCCCGTGGAGGAGCGCGAGGCCTTTGGCCGCACCCGGCACGTATGCCCTGCCTGCGGCTATGTCCATTTCCGCAGCCCCAAGCTTGGTGTGTCGATCATGGTTGAGCAGGAGGGGCAGATCCTGCTGGTGCAGCGTGCCATCGAGCCTGGCCTGGGCAAGTGGTCGCTGCCCTCCGGTTTCATGGAGTGGGATGAGGCCCCTGAGGTTGCCGCGGTACGGGAGTGCGCGGAGGAGACGGGACTGGTCGTCGACCATCTCGAACTGGTCACCGTCGACCACTATGACGATGATTTTCGTGGGCCCGGCTTGAATCTGACCTACCGGGGCCAGGTTGCCAGCGGGACCTTGCGACCCGCAGACGACGCGGCGTCTGTCCGTTTCTTTGCCCCTGAGGGGCTGCCGTCCCTGGAAGGTGTGGCCTTCCAGAGCCACCGCCGGCTGCTCGAGCGCTGGCTGCAGGACGGGCGCCAGGGAACCCCCTGCCTACCTTCAGCCCCAGCCTAGGCGCACCCCTGGCCCCCAGGTTGCGGGCTAACGTCGCCTCGAGGTCACGAGTAGACAGCCAATGAGGTCAACGGGCCACATCCTGCTGGTCAATCCCTGGATCTATGATTTCGCGGCCTACAACCTCTGGATAGAGCCGCTCGGGTTGCTGAGCATCGCGGCTGCCCTGCGCCAGGCGGGATATGCCCTGACCGTCGTCGACTGCCTGGCATCCCAACCCGCCGCGCCCCGGCCTGGCCCCCACGGAGCGGGCAAGTTCCTCAAGACTGTTCTGGGCAAGCCCGAGCCGGTGGCCTCTGTTCCGCGCCGCTATGGCCGCTATGGCCTGCCTCTCGAGGCGTTCGACCTGGCGCTCGCCGGCTGCCAGGCACCGGACCTGGTGCTGGTGGCCTCGGGCATGACCTACTGGTACCCCGGCGTCGTCGAGGCCATCCGCAGGATACGGGCGCGTTTTGGCCCTGTGCCAGTGGCCCTGGGCGGGATCTATGCCACGCTCTGTGCTGAACATGCGCGGCAACACACGGGCGCTGACTGGGTCATCGTTGGGCCCGGCCTGGCCGCTGCCCTGGACCTGGCCAGCCAGGTCACCGGGCGCGACCCCGTCCCGGTCCCCGCTGGGGCGGCCGCCTGGCCTGCACCAGCCCACGAGCTGCTGCCGCGTCCCTATGCCGGCCTATTGACCGCCTGGGGCTGTCCATATGCCTGCACCTACTGTGCCAGCCGCCTCCTCCAGCCGGCCTTCATCCGGCGTACGCCTGAGTCCGTCCTGCGGGAGATCCTCGACTGCGCTCGCCGTGGTATCCAGGATTTCGCCTTTTACGACGATGCCCTGCTGCTGGATGCGGAGCAGCACCTCGTGCCCATCCTGGAAAGGGTTCTTTCCGAGCAGCTGCGGGCGCGCTTCCACACGCCCAATGGCCTGCATGCCCGCGGCAT
>JAMJFU010000183.1 GCA_023544525.1 Anaerolineae bacterium
TACCATTCTACCACAGAAACGACGGGCTGAAAACCCTCCCCAGACAGGGCATGCCGGGTGGTATCCTCGGTGTCTGGATCGCCGTCGCGATCCCGGTGCCTCTCCTACTTCACGGGTACCTGGAGGGCGGCCGCGCGAAGCCTGGCCGGATCTCTGGCATAGGCCCGTGTGACCACGGGCAGGAAGCTTGCGGTGCTCTGGACCAATTCGATCTCGTACAACGTGGGCCACCACTTGCCGGTCACAAACAGCCGCTCGCCGATAATATCGTACGCGATCCCATTCATCACGTCGACCTCCGGCGGCAGCTCTGCCTGCTCCACAAGTGCAGTAAGATCGAGCCATGCGTCCACGCGACCGGTGGCCGGATCGATGATGGCGATCCAGTCCGTCGTGAATACGTTCGCAAACACCTGGCCATCTATGTACTCCAGCTCGTTCAGCCTGGCTACCGGTCCCTTCTCGTCGTATACAGCGACCTGGCCCAGCAGCTCGAATGTGTGCGGATCGCGGAAGTAGAGCGCCGCCGTGCCATCGCTCATGATGAGCCGCTCGCCGTCGTAGGTCAGCCCCCAGCCCTCTGTCGAATATTGCACCGTATCCAGTTGCTCGAAGGTCTCTTTGTCATACAAGAAGGCGACCTGGTTCTTCCATGTGAGCTGCCAGATGCGGTCGCCCACGACCGAGATCCCCTCCCCAAAGTACTCTGACCCCAGGTTGTGGATCTGCAACACCTCGCCGGTCTCCAACTCCACCTTGCGCAAGCCCGACCGCCCCAGGGTCAGGCCCGTGCCCTCATAAAGGATACCGTCGGTGTACACCAGGCCCTGGGTAAAGGCCAGGTGATCGTGGGGGTACTCGTTCACAACCCGGAAGCCATAGACCGGCGTCTCCTGGGTCGCGCTCGCCTCCGGGGCAGATGTGGGTAGTGAGGCGCCCGTCGTTGGCACCAGGGTTGGTATTGGTGTAGGCGTCGGGGTGGCAGTGGCTTCGGGTGTGTTCGGCACGGCCGGCGCAGGTGTGCTCCCGGACGTGGGTGCACACGAGAGCGCCAGCGCCAATGTTAGGAGAACCAGGGGCCGGACCCAGGCGTTGTGGGCCAGCCCTCGTTCACGCCGCTTCTTCTTGAGGGATGGAGGGTGGTCCCTGGAGCTACTGGACACCCAGGTCCCTCCGCAGGTGGTCGTCCAGCCAGGCCTCCATGTCGGCGAAAACCACTTCCTTGTCCAGGTCATTAAAGATCTCGTGGTACGATCCTTCATATTCGTGCCGCACCTTGTCGGCAAAGGTGACCTTTTCGAAAAAAGTCCGGCTGGCCTCAGGGTCGACTAGGCGGTCAGCGCCGCCGTGGAGGATGAGGCACGGCAGGGCCAGGTCGGCGGCATGGTCCTGGGTCCATTCGATTGTCTTCGCAAACTCGGTGCCCAGGCGGGGTGTGCCCAGGTTGTGAACCAGAGGGTCATTGACGTAGGCGTCGACGACGGCCCTATCCCGGGACAGGGCGGCAACCTCCAGCCCTGTTTCCAGGGTTAGCCCGGGCCACAGGTGCGACAAGCCTTTGGAGAGGAGCGTGAGCAGCGGTGAAGTCGGCAAGGTGCCCAACAAGGGAGCAGATGCAATGACTCCGTCGAGGCCTGAAGGGTCGTGCAAGACATAGTTCAGAACAACCAGCCCGCCCATACTGTGCCCGAGAAGGTAGAGGGGACGGCCGGCTTCGGCGTCACGCACCAGGTCGAGAAATGCCGACAGATCCTGCCGGTACTCCGCAAAGCTCTTGACATAGCCCCGGCTTCCTGGAGAGCGGCCATAGCCCCGTTGATCAAGGGCGTAGATGGCATGTCCGCGTGGAAGGAACCAGTCCACGACATTGCCATAGCGCCCACTATGCTCACCAAAACCGTGCACGATGGCCAGGCTGGCCCGCGGAATGCCGTCAGGCCGCCAGCGCTGGTAGTACAGCTCCACGTCGCCCGATGCTTGGAAGGTCCCTTCGGAATGGTCCATGGTCAACTCCTTGGGTCACAACGGGAAGGTGCGTTGTGGGAATCGCAGGTACGCCTTGTGACACCGGTTGTGTCTGACCCTCATTCTACCACGTTCCGGCGGGGCGGGCAAACCGCCGATTTCTCCCTGTTTGGAGTTGGTTTGGTGTAACCGATGTGGTATAATGGGCCGGTCTGGAGAGCATGAGCCTATGTCAATCCTTATGGCGGAACGACTCGCCAAATCCTATGATCCACAGGACATCTTTTGGGATGTCACCTGCAGCGTAGCCAGGGGCGACCGCATCGCATTGGTCGGCCGCAACGGAACGGGCAAGACGACGTTGTTGCGCATCTTGGCCGGCCTGGAGCAGCCCAGCAGCGGCCGGGTGCACCGGGCGAAGGGGCTGCGCATTGGCTACCTGCCGCAGGGAGCAAGCCTGACAGGTGAGGGGACGCTGTGGCAGGCGATGATGGCGGTGTTTGAGGAACTGCGAGCCCTTGAGCAGCGCCTGCACCAGCTCGAGGTCAGGATGGCCGATCCGGCGCAAGCAGAGCCAGCCCTGGAGGCCTATGCCCCCCTACGCGAACGGTTCGAGCTCAAGGGAGGCTATACCTATCAAGACCACACGAAGCACGTACTGATGGGCCTGGGCTTTGATCCGGCAGAGCACGACATGCCCTTGTCGCATCTGAGTGGCGGCCAGCAGACACGGGCTTTCCTGGCTCGCCTGCTCTTGGAGTCGCCCGACCTGTTGCTGCTGGACGAGCCGACCAATCATCTGGACCTGCAGGCCATCGAGTGGCTGGAAGGCCATCTGAACAACTGGGAGGGCACGGTCGTCCTCGTGGCGCACGACCGCTACTTTATGGACCGCGTCGTGCACAAGGTCTGGGAGCTGGCCTTTGGAGAGCTGGAAGTCTATTCAGGCAACTACAGCCACTACGTGCAGCAGCGGGCCGAGCGGCACGAGCGCCGGATCAAGGAGTATCAGGCCCAGCAGGAGTTCATCAGCAAGGAGGAGGACTACATCCAGCGTTACATGGCCGGGCAGCGCAGCCGCCAGGCCAAGGGCCGTTTGAAGCGTCTCGAGCGTTTCAAGCGGGACGAACTGATCGACAGGCCCCGGGAGGAGCGGACCATCAGCCTGCGCCTTCACAAGCCCCTGCGCAGTGGGGAGAAGGTAGTCTGGAGCCAGGACCTGGTCGTAGGCTACGAGCCAGAGGATCCGCTGTTCCGTTGTCCCGATCTGGATCTGCGGCGCGGCGAGTGCGTCGCGCTTCTGGGCCCGAATGGCTCAGGCAAGACGACCTTTCTCAAGACCCTGCTGGGTGAAATAGACCCGCTGGCAGGCTATGCGCGGCTGGGGGCCAGTCTCAAGATCGGCTATTTTGCCCAGGTGCACGCTGATCTGGATCCAAACAGCACAGCGCTGGATACGATCCTGGAGGTCAAGAACCTGCCGTTGGGAGAAGCGCGGAGCTTTCTGGCCCAGTTCCTCCTGACCGGAGACGATGTATTCAAACGCATCGCCGACCTCTCGGGTGGCGAGCGGAGCCGGGTGGCGTTGGCTCGCCTCGTGCTGCAAAGGGCCAACTTTCTCCTCCTAGACGAGCCGACCAACCACCTGGACATCCCGAGCCAGGAAGTGCTGGAGGATGTGCTCGACGATTTTCCGGGGACCATCGTCCTGGTGACGCACGACCGTTATCTGGTGGATAACCTGGCGACGCAGTTGTGGGTCATCGACCCGGAAACGGGAACACTGGACGTCTTTGAAGGCACCTGGGCCGAATACGCCGAGTTGCGGGAGCGAGAGGAGCAAGCGCCGCAGGCGCGCCAGGCCAAGGGCAAATGGTCCGTGGAGGAGCGGCAGGAGCGGCGGGAGCAACAACGTGCACGGCGTGAGGAAGAGGCGCGCCGGCAGCGGTTGTCAGAGTTGGAAGCGGAGATCCACCAACTGGAAAAGCAGATGGCGTCGCTGCACGAGCAAATCTCAACCGCCAGCAACGCCCAGGAGGCCATGCGCATCCACGAGTTGGGCGTGATCTATAGCCAATTGGATGCCGAGCTACAGGAGCGGTTGGACCGGTGGGCGGAGTTGGCAGCGTGAGCGGCGGGCTTCCTTACCTCATCGGGTTGACGGGCAACATCGCCACGGGCAAGAGCGAGGTTGGCCGGATCCTATCCCAACTCGGAGCGAAGGTTATCGACGCTGATCGGGTGGCTCACGAGGTCATGGAGCCCCAGGGACCTGCCTACGCTGCCGTGGTCGAGGCCTTTGGCCCGGGCGTCCTGGCTGAGGACGGTACCATAGACCGGGCCATATTGGGCAGCATCGTCTTTCGCGACCCGGAAGCGATGCACCGCCTGGAGGCAGCCGTCCATCCCGCCACCATCGCCGAAGTGGGGCGGCGTATCGCGCACGCCTCGGAACCGGTCGTGGTAGTGGAAGCGATCAAGTTGATCGAGGCCGGCATGCACCGCCTATACGACGAACTGTGGGTCGTCACGGCGCCACGCGCGCTGCAGATCCGGCGCCTGACTGAGAACCGGGACCTTGGCGAGGAGGAGGCAGCCCTGCGGGTGGATGCCCAGCCGCCTCAGGAGGAGAAGGTAGCCCTGGCCGACCGGGTCTTTGTCAACGATGGTGAGCTGGACGAACTGGTAGATAAGGTACAAGGGGCATGGGCCGAGGTCCGGTCGAAATTGGAGCCGGTCACCTGAGGCCCAGGTGGGAGTCTATTGCGAAAGCCAGGGATATGAACACACAACCAGAGGAGCCCTTGCAGGTCCGCCGTGCAAAACGTCAAGACCTGGCGGCCATCAGCACGCTGGTGCAGGAGGTGACGCCCAGAGAGGCTGGCGCGACGGAACCCGAGGTGATGGATTGGCTCTTTGGCAAGGGGCTGTGGGTGGCCGACGATGGCCTCTGCTTGCGGGGGGTGGCTGCCTGGCAGGCCGAAAACCTGGTGGCAGTCACTGACATCTATTACGTCTCGGCACCCCAGCCATTCCCCTCGGCTGGAGGCCTGCTCCTGGAAAAGATCGAGGCGGAGGCAGCCCTGTTGATGTGTGAGGTCAACGTCCTGGTCCTGCCCCGGTGGACCCCTGCAGGGGTGCGTGCTTTCCTGCACGACCAGGGCTATGAGGCCAAAACCTTGGAGGCCCTGCACAGAATCTGGCGCGAGGTGTTGCAGGACTTTCTCACAGGCGATGAAGACTTGATGGTCAAGCGGCTGCGTGACCGGATGGTGATGATCCCCCTGTAGGGCTTGGGTGGCCTCGCACCGGGATGTCCATCTGGGCTCGATAGCGCCGCAATCGTAGGTCTAGTGGGAGGAAGAGAACATGTCAATCAAGGTCTGGGCCCGGCAGCATCCCCGCCTGACGATGTGGGCGGTGCTGGCCGTGGGCATGGTCGTGATCCTGGTCTGGTCGGCCCGCGACGTGGGTTTATTGCCGGGCCAGTGGGCAGCACTGATCGTGGCCACGATTCTGCTGGCAGGCTTGTGCGTCTGGATCATCAGTTGGGAGTTTGGCGAAGAAGAAGAGGCGGGTGAGCCGGCGGGCGAATCACCCGAGGAAGCGACGGGCCCTCAGTCAACTGGCGCGTAGAGCCCCCCGGTTTTCTCCAGCCAGTCGGCGATCCGTTCAGCACTGCCAAGAGCCGTTCGATATCCTCTTCCGAGTTCCAAAAGTGGGGAGAAACCCGGACCACGTCGCCCCGCACCGAGACGATCACGTCAGCAGCGCACAGCCGCTCTCCCAGCTCAGGTGCCGGAACCTCGGGGTGCCGGAAGCAGACGATGCCCGAGCGCTCCTGGCGACGGGCGATGGGTGACGTAATCGTACAACCACGTGCCTGAAGGCCGGCAATGAGGTAGCTGGTCAACTCCAGGATCCGGCTCTCGATGGCATCCAGCCCTAGCGTGAGTAGGAGATCGATGGCGGCGGCCATGCCCACCAGCCCGACCGCGTTCAGAGAGCCGGGCTCAAAGCGTTCGCCGCCTGGACGCAGGGGCGAATCGTAGCGGTAGTAGTTGTCACGATCCACCACGGAGCGCCAGCCGGCCATGACCGGGTCGAGTAAGGGCATCCTATCACGACGGATGTAGCAGAAGGCCGCGCCAATCGGTCCCAACATCCACTTGGCGGCGTGGGTCGCCAAGAAATCCACGCCAACGTGGCGCACATCGAACTGCAGAGCCCCCAGTCCCTGGATGCCGTCGACGCATAGATAAGCGCCGCGCTCGTGGCAGGCTTCAGCCAGGGCAGCCAGGTCATTTCGGTAGCCGGTGCCGAACTCGACAAAGCTGATGGCCACCAGGCGGGTGCGGCCGTCCATCAGGCTGACCACATCTTCAACCAGGATGCGATTGGCGCGGGCTGGGGCAAAGCGAACCTCTATCCCTCTGCGTTGCAGGTTCATCCAGGGATAGACATTTGCCGGGAACTCGGTCTCGGCGCAGATCAGATTGTCGCCAGCCTGCCAACGGAGTCCTGCCGCAACGAGGTTCAGCCCGTGGGAGACGCTGGTGGTGAAGACGATCTCGTCGCGATGGGCCCCGATCAGGCGGCTGGCCTCTTGGCGAATGCCCTCAAGACGCTCGTCCCAGTCCTCTAGAGCTTGCCCGCCCTTGAGCGACTGCTCCTGCAAATAGCCGTCCATGGCTGTCACCACTGGCGTGGGAAGGGCGGCGACGGAGGCGTGGTTCAGGTAGGCGTAGCGCCGGCTGACAGGGAAGAGGCTGCGGGGTTCGGCAAGGTTCATGGACCACTCCGAGCGGATAGATAGGCATGCCATGGTCAGGGGCCCTGCCCGCGAAGCCCTGGTCGCAGATAGCGGGTGGCTGTGACGGGTCCTGCAGTCCCGGCTATGGGGCCTCCCTTTGGCGTACGGCCTCTACCAGGCGGGGCAGGATATCGACCACGTCACCGTGGATGACGACGTCGGCCTGTGCATCAAAGCCCGTACGCTGCAGGTTGACAATGATCGATCTGGCGCCGGACTCTGCGGCGAGGTAGGGGATGTCGGCAGCCGGGGTGACCTCCAGCGATGAGCCCGCGATCAGGATCAAGTCTGCGCGACGGGCCTCTGCCACGGCCTGGTTGAGCACGCGAACGGGCAACTGCTCTCCGAAAAGAATGACGTCCGGCTTATAGACCCCGCCGCACTTGCAATAGGGGACCTTGCCCTCGAGGATCAGGTTTTCAAAGGCAGGGTCGATGGCCACTTTGGCATAGCAGCGGATGCAGGTTGCCTCGCGCATGTGACCGTGCAATTCAAGGACACGCCGGGAGCCGGCCCGCTGGTGCAGGTTGTCGATGTTTTGGGTGATGATGGCCTTCAGGATACCCGCCTCTTCCAATGCGGCCAGGGCATAGTGGGCGGGGTTGGGTGGCGCCGTGAGCATGGTCAGGGCCAGGGGCCGGATCCAGTCATAGAAGCTCTTGGGATTCAGGCGGAAGGCCCAGATGGAAGCCACCAGCATGGGGTTGGCCTTTTCCCAGAGCCCTGAGCCCGGGCTGCGAAAATCGGGAATGCCAGAGCCGGTGCTGTGACCTGCGCCTGTAAAGGCCACCATGTGCTGGGCATGGCGGATCAGTTCTGCGGCCTGCTCGATCCTATCTTCGCGGGTCATGACCGGCTCCGTCCAAGGAGGTTGTCTGTCCTTTCAGTCTTTCCCATGTCGCTCGATGACAGCTGTTTCATCCCCTCTGCAGTGGCTGAAGCATGCAACACCCGGCAGCCCGGGGCCTTAGCGCCTGGGAGCGGCGGTGGGCCCTATGTGGAGCTGTGCCCCGCCCGCCAGCCGGTGGGCATAGCGGGTCGTCTCAGGTAGCCGGTAGCCGCGAGTGCATCTCAGAACAAAGTCGACGGCGGTGTTAAGGTCGATCCGATGACCGATGGACACAAAGACAGGCTTGACCTTGGCCCGTGTTCGGACCACGGCACCGATGACCTCCTGCCCATCCCGGAGTGGCGTCCAATTCCCCGCGTCGTCGTCTGGCTCGCCGTGCTCACCCACCAGCCTCGATTTGGCACAGCCGATGCTGGGCCGGTCCAGTATCACGCCCATGTGCGAGGCCAGGCCAATGCGCCGCGGGTGAGCCAATCCATGTCCATCAAAGATCAGCAGGTCTGGCCACGTATCGAGTTCTTCCAGGGCCTTTACAACGCTTGGCCCTTCGCGGAAAGTCAGCAGACCGGGGACGTAGGGGAAGGTGACAGGGGCCTTGCCT
>JAMJFU010000184.1 GCA_023544525.1 Anaerolineae bacterium
GGAATGGTGATCTTTTGCTCCCCCGGCTCCCGTTCGGCCAAAAAGACCTCCATCCTGCGGTTCAGGTCGGGGGTCATGAGCTGGTAGGTGAGATTGGAGTCGGGCAGATTGAGCTTGGCTCGCTCCTGGCGTCGCACCACGGGACTCCTGGTATCGGGCTCGATGAGGAAATGAAAGATCGGCACTTCCAGCGCGTCACTGATCTTGCGCAGGGATTCGATGGAGGGGCTGGCCAGATCACGCTCGATCTGGCTCAGAAAGCTGGCTGTCAGGCCAACTCGCTCCGCCAGCTCCCGCAGGCTAAGGCCCAGTTCCTGTCGTCGTGCTCTCAGGCGATTTCCCAGTTGCATCTGGGTGGCTCCTTTCCTTCTCTACGCGCCGCCGGGCAGCATCGGCTGGCTCCAATGGATGGCGATCGGGTCCACAATCCTCGTGCCGGGGCCAGGCTTGCAGTGGGGGTCCTGCTGCAGGCCGGCTGGCACTGCATGAGGCAGTCCAGTGGGGGAGTACTCCGCGATTTCGCTGAAGAAAGGCGATTCTCTCATGGCATTGACCCCATAGTCGCGGCCTGTCCAGCCCGTGTGCGCCACCGCGGCTGGACAGATTATATCACAGGCGCCACACTGTGTCAAACGCTGCTTAACAAGACAGCTGTCTATCTAGCTGTACTTGACAGGTCCCCCATCCTCCGTTATACTTGCAGCAGCTCACCGCACCAATTGCCGGTCCATGCCGGACCTGGTCATCGCAGGGGTCGCTCATGAATAGGCAGATCGATTGGTCATCCATCGCCGTACCACTCGACGTCGCAGATATCGAGATGGGATCTCACTACCTGCGCCGCTGGCTCGCCTTCGAGCAGACCCCGCAGGGGCTCTCCTTCCAGTGCCAGACGGCGGGTGGCCAGCCGGTCGCCGTTCAGGTGGACGTCGTGGCGGCAGACATTGTGCGTTTCCGCATGAGCCAGGAAGAGATCCGCGACCGGCCGAGCGACATGCTTCTGCAGGCCAGCGCGGGCCAGGCGCCCCCGCCCTTCGCCGTCCAGGTACAGGGCGAAAGCGTGACCTTGACGACCGACAAACTGCGGCTGGAATTCCCCCGCTACCCGTGGCAGATGCGGGCCTTTGCAGCCAACCAGAGCGACACGTCACTGCCCTTTTTTCGCCAGCAGTGTTACGACCGGGCCTACGGCCCCTACTATGAAGTGGCGCCGCCAGGTTTTGATCAGGGCCCCCATGGCCAGACGACGGTCCGCGAGACGGTGGCGGTCACGCCGGGCGAGGCGTTCTACGGCCTGGGCGAACGGTTCACGGCGCTCGACAAATGGGGCCAGGAGGTCGTGCTCTGGACGGCCGATTCGGGCAACGTGAGCAGCCCACGCTCCTACAAGAACGTGCCGCTGCTATTGAGCACCGCCGGCTATGGCCTCTTTGTGCACTCCTCACACCCGATGGTCTTTCGCCTGGGCAGCGAATCGAGCATCTCCTATTCCGTCCACGTCGACGACGGGCTCCTGGACTATTTCCTCATCTACGCCCCCGGCCTGAAGCAGATCCTGGGGCACTATGCCGGCCTGACCGGCCACGCGCCGGTCCCGCCCAAGTGGTCTTTCGGCTTCTGGGTCTCGCGGGCCGGCTACCGCAGCCGCAGAGAAGTAGAGACGGTGGTCCAAGAAATGCGCGAGCGCGGCCTGCCCTGCGACGTGATCAGCCTCGACCCCTGGTGGATGGGCGAGGGCCCCTGGTCGACCTACGAATGGGACACTGCCGCCTTTCCCCGGCCTGCCGAGATGGTGCGCAGCTTGCGCAAACAAGGTGTGCGTACCTGCCTGTGGATCAACCCCTACGTCCCGGCGGGCACACCCGTATACGACGAGGCGCGGGCGGCGGGTTTGCTCGTGACCAGGCCCGACGGCAGCGCCAGCCCGGTCGTCGAGGCCTTTGCCGGGCAGGACCTGGCGGCAGTGGATTTCACCAATCCCGAGGCACGCGCCTGGTTCCAGCAAAAGTTGAGAGCCTTGTTGGACATGGGCGTGGCCGTCTTCAAGACCGATTTCGGCGAACAGGCGCCGGTGGATGGCGTCTACCACGACGGCCGCTCCGGACTGGAAATGCACAACCTCTACCCGTTGCTCTACAACCGGACGGTTTTTGAGCTGACCGAAGCCTATTTCGGGCGGGGTTTGACCTGGGGCCGTTCGGCCTACGCCGGCTCACAGCGCTATCCGCTGCAGTGGGGCGGGGATAGCTACAGCAGCCTGGACCAGATGGCCTGCCAGATCCGTGCCCTCCTGAGCTACGGGCTGTCGGGCGCGCCCTTTTGCAGCCACGACGTGGGCGGCTTTGACTACCCACCCCAGGCTTTCGACCACAGTGAGCGCAGCAGCCAGTGGTTCCTGGAAGACTGCGCCCTCGATCCGGTGGTGTACACCCGTTGGCTGCAGTTTGGCGTCTTTTCCTCCCACGTCCGCGCCCACGGCAAGCAGCCGCGTGAACCCTACGCCTGTGGACCGCAGGTCGAGGCCATTGCCCGCCGCTATCTGAATCTGCGCTATCGCCTCTTGCCCTACATCTATTCCCAGGCTGTGCGCTCGGCCGAAAGCGGCCTGCCGATGGCCCGGGCCATGGTCCTGGAGTTCCAGGAGGACCCGACGACCCACCACCTGGACCTGCAATACCTGTTCGGCGACAGTTTTTTGGTGGCACCCGTCGTCCGTCGCGACCACCGCTGCCAGGTCTACCTGCCGGCTGGCGATTGGGTGGCGTACTGGACCAAAGAAGTGGTCCGCGGCCCCCGCTGGCTGGACCTGGAAGTGCCGCTGGACACGCTCCCCCTTTGGGTGCGGGCCGGGGCGATCGTGCCCATGGGGCCAGAGATGGCCCACACCGGGGAGAAGCCACTGGATCCCCTGACCCTGGAGCTGTACCTGCCGGAGGGCGAGGCATCGACGGCGATCCGGGACGAGGACCGTCCGGATATTGCGGTGCGCTACGTGAGAGGTCCGCACTCGCTGGTCTTGGAAACCGGCCCCAGCCCGGGCCTGGTAGAAGCCGTGCTCTATGGCGTCCGGGCAACCACGGCCCGCATGGCAGGCAGTGCCCTGCCCCTGGAAGAGACGCAGGGCGGCCAGTCGGTCCGCTTTGATGGCACGGCCGGGGCCACGATCGAGTTCCAGCTCGAGGTATGAGGCAATTGCCCATCCCTCCGCAACGAGCTCAGACCAATGAAGCTAGCCTGCGGAGGGCTGGATTGAGGTGAGTATGGAAAAAGAGCTAAAGGCCTATCCACGTGAGCTGCTGGTCGAGCTGTTCCGGCGCATGGTGCTGGTCCGCGAGTTCGAGTTGCGGGCCATCGAGGAACGCCGCGCCGGCCTGATCCCCGGCTTCATCCACTCCTGTGTGGGCCAGGAAGCCTCGGCCGTCGGCGCCTGCCTGGCCCTCGAAGCGGGCGACGTCATCACCAGCACCCATCGCGGTCACGGGCACCTGATCGGCAAGGGCGGCGATCCGCGCTACATGATGGCCGAGCTGGCCGCGCGCTCGACGGGCTACTGCCGGGGCCGGGGCGGTTCGCTGCACATCGCCGACTTTGATCTGGGCATCCTGGGCGCCAACGGCATCGTGGCGGGCGGCATCCCCATCGCCGCCGGCGCGGCGTTGGCCTTTTCGATGCGCGGCGAGCCACGCGTGGCACTGTCCTTCTTTGGCGACGGCGCCGTCAACGAGGGCGCGTTCCACGAGGCAGCCAACCTGGCCGGGCTGTGGAAGCTGCCTGTGGTCTTTTTCTGCGAGAACAACCTCTACGGCGAAGGCACGCCCCAGTCGAAGCAGGCGCCCGTAACCGACCTGGCCGTGCGGGCCGAGGGTTATGGCTTCCCCGGCACCGTGGTGGACGGCCAGGACGTGCTGGCCGTCTACGGTGCGGTCCGTGAGGCCACCGGGCGCGCCCGCACTGGCCAGGGCCCCACCTTTGTCGAGGCCAAGACCTACCGCTACCGGGGCCACTACGAAGGCGACCCCCAGGTCTACCGCCTGCCGGGCGAGATGGAGGCCTGGCAGGCCCGCGACCCCATCCCGGCCTTCCGCCAGCGGCTGCTCGAGGCGGGGATCTTGACCGAGGCAGCACTGAAAGAGATCGAAGCAGGTGTCCAGGCAGAACTGGAGGAAGCCGTGGCCTTTGCCAAAGCTGCGCCCGTGCCAGAGCCCCAGGAGGCGCTGCAGGGCGTCTATGCCGACACCCACGGCGGCCTGGTTTTCTAGGAGTCGATCCATGCGAGAGATCACCTTTTCCGCAGCAATCCGCGAGGCGATGGTCGAAGAGATGCGTCGTGACCCCGCGGTGTTCCTGATGGGTGAAGACGTCGGGACCTTTGGCGGCGTGTGGGGCGTCTCGGCTGGCATGCTCGAGGAGTTTGGCGAGGAACGGGTGCGCGACACCCCCATCAGCGAGATCGCCATCATCGGCGCCGGCCTGGGCGCGGCCATGAGCGGCATGCGGCCCATCGTCGAGATCATGTTCGGCGACTTCCTGATGTGCGCCGGCGACCAGATCACCAACCAGGTGGCCAAGGCCCGCTTTATGAGTGGCGGCAAGGCGGACGTGCCACTGACCATCCGGGTGACCAGCGGCGCACCCGGCTCGGCCGCAGCGCAGCATTCGCAGAGCCCCGAGGCGTGGTTCATGAACGTGCCTGGCCTCAAATTCGCGGTGCCTGCCTCGCCAGCCGATGCCAAAGGCCTGCTCAAGTCGGCCATCCGGGGCGAGGATCCCGTGCTCTTTTTCGAGCACAAGATGCTCTATGCCGTCAAGGGGTTGGTGCCGGAGGATATTGACTTTGTGGTGCCTTTTGGCCAGGCCGCCGTCCTGCGGGAAGGCAGCGACGTGACCCTGATCGGCATCGGCATCATGGTCAGGAAAGCGCTCGCCGCGGCGGATGCGCTGGCGGAGGAGGGCATCAGCGCCGAGGTGATCGATCCGCGGACCCTGGTCCCGCTCGACCACGAAACCCTGATCCGCTCGGCGGCCAAAACGGGACGGGTCGTGATCGCCCACGAGGCCCACCGGCGTGCCGGGCCAGGGGCCGAGATCGCCGCCATGCTCGCCGAAGAGGCCATCGAGTACCTGGACGGTCCCATCGTGCGTGTGGCCGCGCGGAACCTGCCGTTACCCTACAGCCCTGGCCTGGAGGAGTTTGTGCTGCCCAGCGCCCAGGACATCGTCCAGGCCGCTCGATCGCTGGCTGGCTAGCCCGCCGCGGAGCAGCAACACCCATGGGCATCGACGTGGAGGATAAACCATGGAACTGACAGGGTACCTCGATTTCTGGTTCCAGGAGGTCCCCATTGTCGAGCGGGTGGAGCGCTTTGCCCGGCTCGATATCCGCCGCCTGGACGTCTGGCTGTGGCGAGAACGGCCGATGGCCGACCTGTATGCCGAGTGCCAGCGCCACGGCTGCATCCTGAACTCGACCTTTGACCCGCTGCTGGGCAACCTGGTAGACGCTGCGGATCACGCCCGCTGCCTCGATGCCTGGGCCGAGTCGCTGGAGATTGCCGGGCGGTTCCAGATCCCCTATCTTTTTGTCTTTTCCAACCAGGTGGAGGTCCGCCCCAATGGCGAGGAGTGGATCGCGCCCCTCAGCCGCGACTATACGCCAGGCCAGATGTATGCCAACTTGCTGGAAGGGCTCGCCCGGGTGCTCGAGCTGGCGGAAAAGACAAAGGTCACCCTGTGGTTCGAGGCGCTGAACACCTTCCACATCCACGGCGGCGTGTTCATTCACAGCCACGAGCAAGCGGCCGACACCGTGCGGCGGCTGGATCATCCGCAGCTCAGGCTGGCCTTCGACTGCTACCACCAGCAGCGCACGGCCGGCAACCTGATCTATGGCCTGGAGGCCTACCAGGGGCTATATCCCACCGTCCACATCGGCGACGTGCCGACGCGGCAAGAGCCGGGCACCGGCGAGATCAACTTTCGCAACATCGCCGCCAAGCTCCGCGAGCTGGGCTTTGACGGGCTGCTCGGCATGGAGTTCTCCCCCTCCGAGACGGAGGAGCTGGCCCTGAAGCGCGTGAAAGAGATCTTTGAGCTATGACCCAAGATGCGACGACAACAGACAGTGAGGGTACCTACCAGGTCGTCATGCCCAAGCTGGGCCTGACCATGACCGAGGCCACCCTGGTGGAGTGGCTGAAGGCGGATGGCGAGCAGGTGGAAAAGGGCGAGCCGCTGTTTGTGCTCGAGTCGGAAAAGTCGACTTTAGAGATCGAGGCGCCCGCCAACGGCACCCTCCAGATCCTCGTCCCCGCCTGCGAAACGGTGGCGGTCCAGACACCAATTGCCCGGCTGATTAGGGAAGCAGGTACCAGGGATCGAGCACCCGGTACCAGGTACCAGGCACCCAACTCCCCAATCCCCAATCTCCAATCCCCAATCCCCGATGCCCCAATATCTAATACCCAATACCCAGTTCCTGCCAGCCCCCAAGCCCGCGCCCTGGCCCGCCGCCTGGGCATCTCGCTGGAAGGCATCACCGGGACCGGGATACGGGGCATGGTGGTGGCTGCGGACGTGGAACGGGCAGCAGCCAGCGCTGCGACTGCAGCGGGAGAGGCCGGAGCGCCCCATGCGTCGCCGGTTGCCCGCCGGCTGGCAGCCCACGCGGGCGTGGACCTGTCTGCCGTGGTTGGCAGCGGTCCTGGGGGGCGCATCATGCGCCACGACGTGGAAAAGGCAGGGGGCACCGGGCCACTGCCCGCTGAGCAGGAGCCTGCCCGGCAAGCCCAAGAGGCGATCCAACCCTTCACCGGCCTACGCGCCGTCATCGCCGAGCGGCTGTCGGCCAGCTGGCGGGAACGGCCGCACGTCACCCTGACCACCGAGGCCGACGCGACCAACCTGGTCAGCGCGCGCCAGCAGCTGATCGAGGAACTGGGAGAAAAAGTGGCCTACGATGCCCTGTTGGTGGCCCTGGTGGCCCGCGCCTTGCGCGAACAGCCGGGCATCAACGTGAGCCTGGCGGAACGCGGCATCGAGCAGATCTCAGAGATCAACATCGGCGTGGCCATAGACACCGAGCGGGGGCTGCTGGTGCCGGTGGTCCACGATGCGGCGGATAAGAACCTGCTCCAGGTGCAGCGTACGCTGGCCGAGCTGGCCGGACGGGCCCGGGCCGGCCGCAGCCTGCCAGACGACCTCAGCGGCGGCACGTTCACCATCAGCAACCTGGGCATGTTCGAGGTCGACGCCTTCACGCCCATCATCAACCCGCCAGAGAGCGCCATCCTGGGCGTGGGCCGCATCATCGCCAAACCGGTGGCCGTGGATCGACAGGTCGTCGTGCGAGACACGATGGTCCTGAGCCTGTCCTTCGACCACCGGCTGATAGACGGCGCACCCGCGGCGCGTTTCCTGCAGCGGGTCAAGCAGTTGATAGAGCGGCCCCTGGCCCTGGCCGTCTAGCCTCAGCTCATGACCAGCCCGCCATCCACCTCGATGGCCTGGCCCGTGATATAGCGCGCGTCTTCGGAGGCCAGGAAGGCGCACACCCCGGCGATCTCCCAGGGCTCGGCCAGGCGATTCATGGGGCAGTCATTGGCCCGCATCTGCAGCCACTCCTCGCCGCTCATGCCCAGCAACTCGCCCTGCTGGCCCGCCACGTTGTACACCATCTCTGTCAGCGTATTGCCCGGGCATACCGCGTTGGCCGTCGGCCCGTGGGGCGCCAGCTCCATCGCCACCGAGCGGGTCAGCCCGATCACACCGGTCTTGGAGGCCGAGTATTCGGCCGTGGCCGGCCAGCTCGTCTTGCCGGCCATTGACGAGATGTTGATGATGCTGCCCGACCCCTGAGCCATCATCGTCGAGGCCACCGCCTGGTTGCATAAAAAGACGCCCGTCAGGTTGACATCGATCAACCGCTGCCACTGCACCAACGGCACCTCGGCCAGCGGCGAGCCCGAATAGATGCCAGCCGCTGTGATCAACACGTCGATGCGGCCCCAGCGTGCCAGCGCCGCGTCCACGCAGCCTCGCACACTCTCTGGATCGGTCACGTTGCAGGCCAGGGCCAGTGCCTCGCTGGGGTTCTGCTCCGTGCCCAACGCCGCACACTCGTCCGCCACAGCCTGGTTCTCCTCGGCCAGCAGATCCAGGCAGACCACGTTGGCGCCCTCCCGGGCAAAACGCAGGGCACAGGCCTTGCCGATGCCCCGTGCCGCACCA
>JAMJFU010000185.1 GCA_023544525.1 Anaerolineae bacterium
TGGTCGAGGTGCCCGACCGGCGGCTGGCAGATGTGGCAGCCATCATCAAGCCCGAGGAAGTCAAGCCGACGACCATCGAGTTCGTCGACATCGCCGGTCTGGTCCAAGGCGCGCACCGGGGAGAAGGGCTGGGCAACCAGTTCCTCGGCCACATCCGCAATGTCGACGCCGTCGCCCTCGTGGTCCGCTGCTTCGAGGACCCGGATGTAGCCCACGTGACCGCCGAACTGGATCCCCTGGCCGATTGTGAGGTCATAGACCTCGAGCTCATCCTGGCCGATCTGCAGTCTGTGGACCGGCGCGCAGACAAGGTGCAATCCGCAGCCAAAGCCCAGCCGAAAGAATACGCTGCAGAACTGGAGACCTTAGCCCGGCTCAAGGCCCATCTCGAGGCTGGCCATCTGGCGGCGCTGATGCCACTTTCGGAGAAGGAAACAGAGCTTCTGGAGCCACTGAACCTGCTTACAGCCAAGCCCCGCCTGTACATCGCCAACGTGGGAGAGGAGGATCTGCCCCATGGCGGCCCGCTGGCAGCCCAGGTGATCGCGCGGGCAACTGAGGAGGGTGCCGAAGCAGTGGTCCTCTGTGCTCAACTGGAATCAGACCTGGCCGACTGGACGCCTGAGGAGGCAGAAGAATACCGTTCCGGACTGGGCCTGGAAGCCCCGGGCCTGGAGCGCTTGATCCATGCGGCGTACCGGCTTCTGGACCTGATCACCTTCTTCACGGCGACCGGCACCAACGTCGTCCGGGCCTGGACGTTGCGGCGGGGCCAGACTGTCTACGAGGCGGCCGGCAAGGTGCATACCGACATGCAGAGAGGCTTCATCCGGGCCGAGGTCATTGCTCACGACGGGCTGGTGGCAGCAGGCGGTTTTGCCAGGGCCCGAGAGCGAGGGTTGGTCCGGCTTGAGGGTCGCGACTATGTGGTCCAGGACGGCGATGTCATCCACATCCGCTTCTCGCCGCCCCGCTAGCGGCCCTGCCGCGGTTCCGTCTTGGCCCCAAGGCTGTTTGCCAAATCGGACCGCTTGTGATATAGTTGCGGGCGCTGTGTAGAGGGGCCAACCTGCCGTCTGGCACCCGTCCCTCTTCTTTCCGCTTGTGGCTTGGACCACAGGCAATCCCGTGGAAAGGAGGTAACCCATGAGGGAATACGAGCTGTACTTGGTCATTGACGCCGAGGCTGAAGAAGAAGCCACCGATGCCATCGTCGGGAGGGTTAGCGAATTAATCGCAGCCGGCGACGGGCAAACAAGCGGCGAAGTGATCAAGGTAGAGAACAGAGGCAAGCGACGCCTGACCTACCCCGTCCGCAAGCGGCAGGAGAGCCAGGATGTCCTCTTCACCTTCCACGCTCCCCCCGAAACCCTTAAGGAAGTGGAACGTGTCCTCAAACTCGACGAACAGGTACTGCGCTACCTACTCGTGCGGACTGACGAAGACTAAGATAGCGTCCTCGCAGATTGGATTGGGCCTGGATCAAGGAGTAGCGGGAAATGGCGCGGGGTCTGAACAAGGTGATGGTCATTGGGTTTGTGGAGCGTGAGCCAGAAGTGCGCCGCACCAGCACCGGCCAGTGGGTCGCATCGTTCTGCGTTTCGACGAACCGCCGCTGGACGACCAATGCTGGAGAGGTCAAGGAAGCCAGTGAGTGGTTTAACCTGGTGGCGTGGGATCAACTGGCCCGGGTTGCGAGCGAGCTGGTCCAATGCGATCAAAGGATCTATGCAGAGGGATACCTGCAGACGCGGAGCTGGGACGACACACAGGGACAGCGACACGTCCGCACCGAGATCGTGGCCTGCAAGCTGATCCCGATGGACAGCCGCGACACGGCTGTGGACCGCAACCCAGATGGCTCAAGCGAGGAGACCCCGCTCTGTCTGAATCGGGTGATGGTCATCGGCAATCTGGGCCGGGATCCAGAGATGCGCTATACACCTGATGGACAAGCTGTCACATCGTTCAGCCTGGCCGCAACCCGGACACGGGCCTCGGTCGACGGTGACCGCCGCGACACAACTGAATGGTTCAACATCGTGTGTTGGGGCAATCTGGCCGAGATCTGCAACCAATACCTTTCCAAGGGACGCCGGGTCTATGTAGAAGGGGAACTGCGCACCCGTGGCTGGGAGCAGCCCGATGGGCGCAAACACTTTCGCACCGAACTGGTCGCGAACGAGATGATCATGCTAGGGCCCCGTCCCAGGTTCCGCAGCGACGAGCAGACCCCGGCATACTATCAAGACGAACTCGCTGTCTGAGACCCTAGCGGGCAGAGAACAGACAGCTGGCTAGAGACTGAAGGAGAAACATACAAACCATGAGTAATGAACGAGGTGATCGACGGTCGGGCCCCCGGTCCTCCCGGGGCGGTCGTGGACGGTACACCCGGCGACGCAAGGTATGCGCGTTCTGCCTGGAGAAGACAAAGTCGATCGATTACAAAGACGTAGGTACGCTGCGCCGGTACGTGACAGATCGAGGCAAGATCCGCTCGCGACGCAAGACAGGCATGTGTGCCAAGCACCAACGGCGCCTGGCCGTTGCCGTTAAGCGCGCTCGCCACCTGGCATTGCTTCCGTTCACCGCCGAGCAGATCCGCCAGTACTAGGACAGCCTCTTGCCAGACCGCAGGCCGGTTTTCGAATAGGGCCCATCCAGCCACGTGCAGGTGGGTCGGCATCTGGCCTGGCACAAGAGGCGGTAATCCTGATCTCCCTGGAGACAAATAGATGGCCAAAGCATCGCGGAAACGGAAAAAATCCGAGCAGGTCGAAAGACAGACCAAAAAGCAGATTGCGCTGGGTCGCAAGGAGGCGCGGCAGAATCGCGTCATCCTGATCAGTATCGTCGCACTGGCTACCCTGATTGTGGCTATCATTGCTTTCGGCGTCATTCGAGAGCTCGTGGTCGAGCCTAACCAGCCGGTAGCCACCGTCAACGGAGACAAGATTCCGGCTGACGTGTACCAGGACCTGGTGACGTACCGGCGCTACAACCAATATGTGCAGATCAGCAATATGCAGAACGCGCTTGATGAAATGAGCGCGTCGCCGGAGGAGAACGAGTTCCTGATCTCTTTCTACGAGCAACAGATCAGCCAGATGCAGTCACAGCTGGCTCTGCTCCCGCAGACTGCCGTTGACGAGCTGATCGAGGACGAGCTGATCGAGGAAAAGGCACGAGAAGAGGACATTAGCGTCACGCCGCAAGAGGTCCAGGACGCCATCGAGAGTGATCTGCGCCTGGCGCTGGAAAGCCCCACGCAGGAGCCCATCACCGGCACGGAAGAGCTCCCCACGCCGACGCCTGTGCCTCAAGAGCAGGTGGACGAGCTCTATGACACCATCCTCGGCAACATCACCCTGTCCAGGCAGAGCTTTGAGGAGATTATCCGGCGCAGCCTGCTCCGAGAAAAGGTCCAGGAGCTGCTCGCCAGCCAGGTCGTCACTACGGGCCTGGTAGCCCAGCCCCAGATCATCCAGACTGAAACGGAGGAGGAGGCACGAGCGGCCTTGGAACGGATCGAAGGTGGCGAGGAGTTCGCTATCGTCGCCCAAGAGGTCTCGACCGATACGGTGACAGCTGAGACGGGCGGCGATCTTGGCTGGGTGACCACCGGGCAGTTGAGCACACGATATGGCCAGGAGCTCGAAGACGCCATCTTTTCGCTGCCGGTGGGCCAGATCGAGGTGCTACAGAGCGGCGAGATGTTCTATGTCGTCCAGGTGCTGGATCGCGACGAGAACGGGCCGTTGCCCACCACGATCCTGAGCCAAAGGCGGAGCGAGGCCCTGTCCACCTGGCTTGAAGAACGCAAAGCGTCGCCAGAGGTCGAGATTGAGCGGCTGCTGACGCCGGACCAGATACCTGAGGATCCTTTCACCCAGAGCCTGGCTCCCTAAGGCGCCTGTATATAGTGCAAAGCTCATGGAACGGCTGGAGGCCAAGGCCTCCAGCCGTTCATTTCTATCTCAGGCTGGCACCCGGCTGGCGGGCTGGCGGGTGACTTCGATGACGTTGGGCAATCGTTCGATCTTGTCAAGGATGCTGATCAACTGGCTAAAGGCCGTGATCTCGAGGGTAGCGGTCAGCGTCGCCAGATTGGTCTTTTGGACCGAGGCCGAGTTCACCTCTCGCATGTTGACCCCCTCCTCGGCGATCACCGTCGCGATATCGCGGAGAAGCCCATCCCGATCCCAGGCCCGGACTTTGATGAGTACCGGGTACATGCGATTCTGCGGCTGCCCCCAGTCGACCTCAACCAAGCGCTCCATCTCGCCTTTGCTTGTCCGCACCAGGATGTTGGGACAATCCCACTTGTGAATGGTGACGCCCCGGCCCCGGGTCACGTACCCGACGATAGGGCTGGGATCGTCCGGCTCTGGTTTGCAGCACTGGGCCAGCTGGGTGTAGAGATCGCCAACACCCTTCACCCGGATCCCCTCCGGCGTAACGGCGATGGGCACCTCTTCCTCTTCGGGAAAGACCTCCTCGCGCCGGAGCTCGTGCAGGATCCTCGCCGCAACCCGCTGCGAGCTGATGTCGCCAAACCCAATAGCCGCATAGAAATCGTCCAGGCTCTTGTATTCAAAGAGGGCAGCGATCTCCTGGTAGCGGATATCGTCCGCCAGGTTCAGCCGCTTGAGTTCGCGCCGTAGCTGCTCGCGGCCAAACGCAATGTTCTCCTCACGGTTCTGCTGGCGGAACCAGCGCCGGATCTTTTGCCTGCTACGGACCGAGCGGGTATATCCCAGGTCTGGGCGTAGCCAATCGCGGCTTGGTCCTCCGCGCTTGGCCGTGATGATCTCCACCTGGTCGCCGTTCTCCAAACGACGGGTCAGCTGCACTAACTGGCCATTCACCCGTGCGCCCCGGCAGCGGTGGCCAACCTCGGTATGAATGTAGTAAGCAAAATCCACCGGCGTCGACCCGGCAGGCAGGTCCAGCACCTTGCCCTTGGGTGTGAACACGTAGACACGGTCGTCCAGGACATCGCTTTTCAGTGTGTCCACAAACTCCTGGGCATCCTCCACGTCTGAGCGCCAGTCCATGAGGGAACGAAGCCAGGCGACCTTGTTCTCAAAGGCCACGTCTCGCCGGGCACCCTCTTTGTAGCGCCAGTGGGCTGCGATGCCCAGCTCGGCCCGGCGATGCATCTCGCTGCTGCGGATCTGTGCCTCGACCGTCTTGCCTTCTGGTCCAACGACAGCCGTATGCAAGGACTGATACATGTTGTCCTTGGGCGTCGCGATAAAGTCATCGAACTGGCCTGGGATCGGCTTCCAAAGTGAGTGCACCACACCGAGGGCGCCATAGCAGTCCTGCACCGAGTCGACGACCACGCGGATGCCACGCACGTCGTGGATCTGGTCGAACTCGACGCCTTTGCGACGCATCTTGCGATAGATGCTATAGATGTGCTTGGGCCTGCCGACAATCTCTGCAGAGATCCCTTCCAGCCGGAGGCGGGTTTGCAGCTCAGCGATGACCCGCTGCAGGTATTTTTCCCTGTACTCACGTCGCTCGGCGATCAGGCCCGCGATAAAGTGGTACGTCTCTGGGTCATAGTGTCGCAGTCCCAGGTCCTCCAACTCCCACTTTATCTGCCAGATACCAAGCCGGTTCGCCAGCGGTGCATAGATCTCGAGCGTCTCCCGGGCGATCCGCTCACGCTTCTCCGGAGGTAGCGAGGCCAGGGTCCGCATGTTGTGTAAACGATCGGCCAGCTTGATCAAGACCACCCGTACATCGTCGACCATGGCCAGGAACATCTTGCGCAGGCTCTCGGCTTCCTGGTCCTCCCTATTGCCGTCGCCGACCTTGCTCATGGTATCGATGTAGGCCAGTTTGGTCACACCGTCCACTAGCCGGGCGATTTCGTCGTCGAACAGCTTGCGTACATCGTTCACACTCACTTCTGTGTCTTCGACGATGTCATGCAAAAGCCCGGCAGCGACCGTATGGTAGTCAAGCCCCAGCTCGGACAACATGCGGCCTACCTCGACGCAGTGGAGCACGTAGGGCTCGCCCGAGGCGCGCAGCTGTCCGTCGTGAGCTTCTAGCGCAAACTCGTATGCGTGCTTCACTACATCCAGTTCAGGACCATTGAATTGTTCTACAGCCCAAGACAGGGCGATATCGTTTCTCACACTCAGCCTATGCCACCTTCTTACTCCAACCTACGGCAGAAGTATAACGCAAAAGCTGGTTTTTGGCAACCATTTCTGCGGAATCACTTGACGGACCCCTACATTGACGGTATACTTACCCGATGCTGACGAGGGGAGGATGTCCATGTTGCCCTTGGGGCACATTGCATATACCTGGGCTGGCCTGACCTGGCTCCAGTCGCGGGGACACGCCAGGACAGTCGACTATCGCGCTGCAGCGCTTGCAGCGCTGTTGCCTGACCTGGTGGACAAGCCCCTGTCGCTCACGCTCCTGTCAGACTCGGGCACAAGCCAGGGAGTGTGCCACACGCTGCTTGTCCAGGGCCTGCTGACCCTCGGCATCAGTCGCTTCAAACCACGGTGGCTGCCCTATGCCTTGATCGGTAATAGCCACCTTCTTGCCGATCAGATGTGGAAGTATCCGCAGACGCTTTTTTTCCCCTTCTCTGGAAAACTGGACTCGTGGCAGTTCATGGGAACGCCCAGGGCCATGCTCAGTGCCTATGCCGAGATTGCGACCAGGCCAGCCATCCTCGCTGTTGAAGCCGTGGGACTGGCCCTCCTGGGTTGGGTCGCGCGCAGAGGGCGCCTTCATCACCGGCAAGGTATCGCTCATCTGCTGCGGACCGGCCGCCTCGAGGGGAATCCCCAGGAAGGAGATGCAGAATGCGAGTGATCGCCGGCAGTGCCAAGGGGATCCAGCTCCAGCCAGTTCCCGGCAGCGGGACCCGGCCCATATCCGATCGTGTCAAGGAGTCCGTGTTCAACATTCTAGGGGCTTGGATCGTCGACGCCCACGTCCTGGACCTCTTTGCCGGCACGGGTAGCGTAGGCATCGAGGCCCTCAGCCGTGGTGCCGCCGGGGTCACGTTTGTTGAACGGTATGCCAGGGCCGCCTCGGTCATCCGCGACAACTTGAGGCGCACCCGCCTGGAGGCAGGCGCCCGCATCGTCCAGGCCGACGTGTTCAGCTATCTGGCCGGGGAGCCTGAACCCTTTGACCTGGTCTATATCGCGCCGCCACAATATCAAGGGCTGTGGAGGGCAACCCTTCTGGCCTTGGAAGCCAACCCGGGTTGGTTGCGCCCCGATGGCTTGGCTATCGTTCAGATCTTTCCAAAAGAGCTCGAGCCGGTCCCACTCACCCATCTGGTGCTAACAGACGAGCGCAAGTATGGCAGCACGCTGCTGTGCTTCTACGAGCCATCCTTGCCCGGGCGAGAGCGGGACTAGTCACTTTCGAGGACCTCGCGTCCTCTCCTCCTGCCAGCTACGGGACAGCTACAGCCCATGAGCCGACCAGCCACCGCTAGAAACCCCTTGCGCTTTCGGATGTCATGGAGTATAATGGACGACGTAGGCGGGGAGGCCATGCAGCGCTGTACCGGCTAGCCGCCAGGACGCAGATCATTACACAACTGAGAAGGTAAGACAGGTCTTTTGAGAGTCGATGGTAAGCGAAGAGAAAGAAATCCGACAATTGATGGCAGAGCTCGTAGAGGACTCGGAAGCGATTCCGTTTTCCAAGCTCTACCTGCTTTCAGATCTGGCCAGGGAACGGTGGCTGGCCTTCCGGGAGGTCTGGCAGACCCTGCCAGACCCACAACGCCGCCGCTTGATGCGGGGTCTGGTCGACCTGGCCGAAGCCAGCTTCCAGGTGAACTTTGACGCGATCTTTCGCTATTGCATGCAAGACCCGGACCCTGAGGTGCGCGCAGCAGCGATCAACGGTCTGTGGGAGAACGAGGAATCGACCCTCATCGGGCCCCTGATCGCAGCCTTGCGGTCTGATCCCTCGGCGCAGGTACGGAGCGCCGCGGCAATGGGCCTCGGCCGTTACGTCTTGGCTGGCGAATTGGAGCAGTTGGAGGCCCCTGTCCAGGCACGGATCATGGAAGAGCTGATGACCACGGTGCACCTGGCGGGGGAGAGCGTCGAGGTCCGGCGCCGAGCGGTCGAGTCTGCAGCCTACGCCTGTACGCCTGACGTTCTGGATGCCCT
>JAMJFU010000186.1 GCA_023544525.1 Anaerolineae bacterium
AAGCTGTTCACGACCAGGCCAGGCGGTAAGCCTGCTACGCTCGGATGGCGACGTGTCCGCACATAGACCTCGCGCGTCTGTGTAAGGACCTCCCAGCCCTGCCGGGTCATGTGCCCCGGATTGCCAGGACCAAGCCCGACGATGGTAATGGCCATAGAACTAGACGCTCCTCAAGATCAATATCCACCCTCAAAGACCAGGGGCACAGCACCAAAACGGCGCCAATGTGAAGCCTGGCGGCAAAAACCCATCCTATTATACCCTATTTGCTCCTGATCTAACACTCATCCTGCATCCCGCCAGCTGCATCACTGCATTCGACAGCAGTTGTAGAGGCCAGACGCACGATCGTCCAGCACACTGCTTCCCCACGACCGGCACAACAGGGAGAGCAGGGCATGGCCTCAGCGCCGAGCCTACCGCCAGGTCACGTCGCCGTGGAGGTCGGGTGGATAGTCCGCGTCCATGAACGCCTCAAAGGCAGGCCGCTCTGCCCCGACGGTGGTCGGCGCCCCGTGTCCGGGGTGCAGCACCGTGTCGTCGGGCCAGGTAAACACTGTCGCACTCAGCGATTTGAGGCTCTGCAGGAGGGCCTGGTGTGACTCGGTGTATCCAGGCCCGCCCGGAAAGACCGCATCACCGGAGAGGGCCTCCCCATCCAGGCGCAGGCAGACACTGCCTGGCGTGTGGCCTGGCACGTGGAAGATCCGCACGCGTCCCTGGCCCACCTCCACTTCCATCCCATGCAAGAGGGGAAAGTCGGCGTCGAGGGCGAGGGCACCAGCATCGGCGGGGTGGACGCCGATAGGCACACCCGTAGCGCTGTGGATCTTGTCCAGGGCCCCGACGTGGTCCGGATGGCTATGTGTCAAGAGGATACAGCAAGCCTGACCCTCGCCCAGGGCTGCCAGTATCCTTCCCGCGTCCGCGCCAGGGTCCACAATGGCTACGTTGCCGGTGGTTCGGCAACGGATCAGGTAGCAGTTCATCGGCCAGGGACCGACTTCCAGGCGCTCCAATTCTAGCGTCATGGCCAACATCCCCCCTTTCTCAACGTCGCTCCTAGCATACCACAGGCAATCCAAAACACAAGCCTGGCAGGCCCTCCGGTGACTCAGTGCCACGCCGGAGGCGTGTTTGGGGCTATCGTGGCTCGGGCAGCGTACCTCCCGATGGCTCAACGCCCAGCCAAACCCGCTTTTTGACAACGGGACCGTTCTGGGCTATACTGGGCCCGTTCAAAGCGCGGGGGGCTGTAGCTCAGCTGGGAGAGCGCTACAATCGCACTGTAGAGGTCAGGGGTTCGAATCCCCTCAGCTCCACCAGCGAACCTTTCCAAGGCACATAGAGCCGGTGAACGTGGGGCTGTGGCGCAGTTGGGAGCGCGTCTGAATGGCATTCAGAAGGTCAGGGGTTCGAATCCCCTCAGCTCCACCAAGATGATACGTTCTAAGGGACCCCCTTCGTCTTTGGCGAAGGGGGTTTGCCGTTGAGACCAAGGTGATCCCATTGAGCGGGCTGTGCGGTGGCGAATTGGCCAAGTGACCGCTCCGCAGTACGTTCATCGGGGTTGCAGGGGCAGGAGGCAAGCATGGACAAGACGATAGAGACTGGCCTGGGGGCCATCCACGCTCACGTGGAGGGCAGCGGTCCAGCTATCATCCTGGTTCACGGTTACCATCCCGAAAACACCTGGCGCGTATGGGAGAACAATCTCGCGGCCCTGGCTGAGATGGGTTTTGCCGTCTATGCGCTGGACCTGATCGGATATGGCCAGTCAGGTGGCCAACAGCTCGACCATACGCAGCAGGCTCAAGCCATCCTGGACCTCATGGACAGCGAACAGCTCGACACGGCCATCCTCGGAGGGGTTTCGTGGGGTGGCCTGGTAGCGTTAGAACTGGCCCTGCAAGCACCAGAACGGGTATCGGGGCTGATCCTCGTCGACAGTGCGGGCGCGGGCAGCATCCCCGAAGAAGAGCTGGAGACCATCGATTGCCCGACGCTCGTGGTTTGGGGCGAGGACGACTCTGTCATCCCCCTGGCCAATGCAGCCTGGTTTGGTGCTGCTATCCCCACGGCCCAGGTCGAGACTATTCCGGACGTGACCGCCCAGGAAGGGGTGCCGGAATGGGGCGGACACCATCCGATGCGCTTCAAGCCGGCGGAATTCAACCAGATCGTCCGTCGCTTCCTTGCCGCGTAGGCTGGCCCCTGGAGCGCGGCCCGCTGACCGGCCCAGCAGCCGCCGCTGGCGCGGGGCTCCCCCCTCTACCCGCCGGACTTGCCATTTCTATCCCTTTCACGCCGCACCCTGCACTCTCCAGACTGGTACGGCCAGAGTTGACGGACCAGCCTTTGCCGTGTATAATTCGCTCCGGCCCAAAGGCAGATGCAAGACCACTGAGGAGAAGAAGTAATGGTTGAGAAGTACATCGCGCAGGAGATTGAAGCCAAGTGGCAGGCCCGCTGGGCAGCCGACGAGCTGTATCGTTCGGTGGTCGACCCCGAGCAACCCAAGCACTATGCGCTGACGATGCTGCCCTACCCGAGCGGCAACTTTCACATTGGCCACTGGTACGCGATGGCACCCTCCGATGCCAGGGCACGCTTCATGCGGATGCGGGGCTTTAACGTGTTGTTTCCCATGGGCTTTGACGCCTTTGGCCTTCCAGCCGAAAACGCAGCGATTGAACGCGGGATCCATCCGTACACGTGGACGATGTCCAACATCGAAAAGATGCGCCGCCAGCTCCGGAGCATGGGCCCCATGTTCGACTGGGAGCGAGAGACGATTTCCTGCCTGCCCGGCTATTACCGCTGGACGCAGTGGTTCTTCCTCAAGTTCTATGAGGCCGGCATTGCCTACAAAGCCTTCTCGCCGGTGGATTTTTGCCCACAATGCAACACGACGCTGGCTCGTGAACAGGTATGGGGCGAGGACCGTCACTGTGAGCGTTGTGGCACGCCGGTCATTCGCAAGGACCTGGATCAGTGGTTCTTTCGTATCACCGACTATGCTGAGGAGCTGCTGGACTTTGAAAAGATCGACTGGCCGGATAGGGTCGTCGCGATGCAGGCCAACTGGGTGGGCCGCAGCGAAGGCGCAGACGTCGTCTTCAGGTCAGAGGAGGAGGACGACATCGTCGTCTTTACCACCCGGCCCGATACGTTATGGGGTGCCACCTTCATGGTCCTGGCCCCGGAGCACCCGCTCGTCGACAAACTGACGGCGCCTGAGCACCGCACCCAGGTCGAGCTCTACCAGGCCCAGGCGGCACGCCAGAGCGAGATCGAGCGCCTGAGCACCGAGAAGGAAAAGACAGGGGTACCCATCGGTGCCCATGCCATCAATCCCGTGAACGGTGCCCGGATTCCTATCTGGACTGCCGATTATGTAATGATGGGCTACGGGACCGGCGCCATCATGGCGGTTCCCGCCCATGATGAGAGGGACTTTGCGTTTGCCCTGAAGTTTGGCTTGCCCATCATTCCCGTCATCGACCGGCCCGACGGTGTGGCAAAGAGCTTTGTGCTGCGCGGCTCCGTCACGGAAGGTCTGCCCGAGGCACTCGGCCAGGCCGGCATCTGCTTCGATGCCATGGACGGCGACCTGCATGTCACGCTGCAGGGGGAGCAGGTCGACCACTATGTGGGGCTGGTCCAGCAATACCTCCAACCTGGCTTCTGGTTCGAGGTCGTCGGCGCGCGCTGGTTGGTTGTCTTTAGCGATCGCGTCATGACCCTGGACTCGGAAGAAAGTGACCAGGCTATCCTGGCTCTGTGCCAGGCTCTGGAACCGGCCGTGCAGCAGCATAGGACCACCATGGAGATGCTGTGGGGCCAGCCGTTCTACCGCGACGTGTTGTTCCACGCAGAATACGGCCGGATGATCCATTCCGGGCAGTTCAGCGGCACTCCCGGTGAGGTTGCCAAACAACAGGTCACCGAATGGCTGGAGGAGACAGGCAAAGGCCATTACAGGGTCAACTACCGGCTCCATGATTGGCTGATCAGCCGGCAACGTTATTGGGGTGCACCAATCCCCATCGTCTTCTGCGACGAATGCGGCACGGTACCGGTGCCGTACGAGGATCTGCCGGTGCTGCTGCCGGAGGATGCCGTCATTCCGCCCTCTGGCGAGAACGCCCTGAAGTTTCACGAGGGGTTCCTGAATACGACGTGTCCAAAGTGTGGTGGTCCAGCGACGCGTGAGACCGACACCATGGACACCTTCATGTGCTCGTCCTGGTACCAGTATTCGTACCTGAGTCCCTACTATCGTGAGGGAGAGCCGGCCCAGCGCGACTCGATGCCTTTCGACCCGGCTGAGGGGCAGTATTGGGTTCCGGTTGACGTATACACCGGCGGGATCGAGCATGCCACGATGCACCTGATCTACACCCGTTTCTTCACCAAGGTGATGCGCGATCTGGGCCTGGTCGATTTTGACGAACCGATGACCGTCTTGCGCAACCAGGGGATCATCCTGGGTGAGGACGGCGAAAAGATGTCCAAGAGCCGCGGAAATGTCGTTGCGCCAGATGACCTGGTCGAGCGCTACGGGGCTGACACGGTTCGGGGTTACCTGATGTTCGGCTGGCGCTGGGACCAGGGTGGGCCGTGGGACTCGCAGGGCATTGAAGGCGTGACCCGCTTCTTGAACCGCGTCTGGGACTGCATCCTGTCGCCGGGCTATGCTGGGGACGGCAGCGCTGACGACGGCGCGCTGCGTGACCTGCGCCGCAAGGTGCACCAGGCGATCCGCGGCTGCACAGAAGACATGGAGACCTTCAGCTTTAACACCTATGTGGCCAAGCTGATGGAGCTGAACAACACCATGCTCAAAGCCAAAGAGACGCCAGTCTTTGGCACCGATGCTTGGAAAGAGGGCGTCGAGGCTTTGCTCTTGATGCTCGCCCCAGCCTGTCCCCACGTGGCTGAAGAGATCTGGACGAGGACGGGCCGGCCCTATTCCATCCACCTGCAGGAATGGCCCACCTGGGATCCTGACGCGGCGGCCGAGGAAACGATCACGTTGCCTATCCAGGTCAACGGCAAGGTGCGGGATCGCATCCAGGTGCCTGTGGACGTGGACGAGGAGATGGTCCGCAGCCTGGCGCTGGAGACAGAGGGAGCGCAGCGCCATACTTCCGGCAGACGTGTGGTCAAGGTTATCGTCGTGCCGGGCCGGCTGGTCAATATTGTCGTCAAGTAGGCGGCCTGACCCGAGTCTCGCTGCTGCTCGCCCGATTCTCGGGCAGCAGGATCGCTGTGACCGGCCAGGGATGTCATCCCGGGGTTGAAGGTCAAGCCAGCTGAGCGATTTGGACAATCCCAATGGGAATGCTAGAATGGCATTCCTATGTGTTGGATCTAACAGCTCGACGCCCGATCGCACGGTTGCCCCACAGGCCGGGCAAGTCCCTATAAGTGCAAACTATGACCCTAGTCCGCTTTGATCACATATCCAAGCAGTTCACACTTCATCACGATCGACCTCGATCTTTCCAGGAGCTGTTTCTCAACTTCGCTGACCGGGAGCGACGACCGCGCCGGGAGAAGTATTGGGCTCTTCGGGATGTGAGCTTTGAGGTTGAGTCGGGCGAGGTCTTTGGGATCGTAGGCGCCAACGGAGTTGGCAAGAGCACCGCACTCAAGCTGATGTCGCGTATCATCGAACCTACCTCCGGCACCCTGGAGATCCACGGGAAAGTGGGGGCGCTGCTGGAACTAGGGGCTGGCTTTCATCCCGACTTGACCGGGCGAGAGAACATCTACCTCAATGCATCGATCCTGGGCTTTAGCCGGACCCGCACGGGCGAGATCTATGATGACATCGTCGGTTTTTCCGAGATGGAGCGCTTCATCGACGTGCCGGTCAAGCACTACTCCTCTGGGATGTACATGCGCCTCGGGTTTTCCATCGCCGTCCATCTCGAGCCGGATATCCTGCTCGTGGATGAGGTCCTGGCCGTGGGGGACCAGGCTTTTCAAAGCCGCTGCCTGGATCGCATCAACGAGATGAAGCGCCAGGGCGTGACCATTGTCCTGGTGACCCACGCTATGGATATGGTACGGAACATGTGCACGCGCGCCCTCTGGCTCGACGAAGGGCAAGTCCAGGCCATAGGCAGCGTGGATTATGTGCTCGAACAATACACGGACCATGTACACGCCGAGGATCAGAAAGCCTTGGACCAGGTCGGGGAGGGTGCCAGGGGCGGTGACAGCTCGCGTTGGGGGACGCGGGAGGCAGAGTTTGTGAAGGTAGACCTGCTCGACGCGGGAGGCCTGCGAAAGCGCACCTTCACGACCGGTGACACCTTCGTTGCCCGGATGCACTACCGGGCCCACGAACGCATCGAGCATCCCCTCTTTGGCATCGCCTTGCACCGCGCTGATGGATTTCATGTCTGCGGCCCCAATACCGGCACCGCCGACTACCAGATTGAGGCCATCGAGGGCGAGGGCTATGTCGATTTTGTCGTTCCTTCCCTGCCGCTACTAAAAGGCACCTATCTCTTTTCGGCGGCACTGTACAACCATGACGGCACCCACGCCTTTGACCACCATCACATGACCTATACGTTTCGGGTCATCCCGGGCAAGCAGGTCCGGGAGCAACAGGGATCGTTCTATTTCCCAAGCCACTGGCGGCTGGTCGATGGGCGAGATTGACCGGTTCGCTCTGCCCTTCGACCAATACCAGCGCTACCGCGCCGCAGCGCAGATCGCCGGCCTCCTGCGGCAACAACTGGGGCGGCCCGCGCTCGACGTGCTGGACGTGGGCGGGCTCTATCGCACCCGGTGGGGTCAGGCAATCCTTCCCCTGGTCCATTTCCTGCCACAGGACCGGATCATCGCTGCGGACCTGGTGATCGAGCCGCTCCCGCATTACGTCGTAGCCAGAGGGCAGGCCTTGCCCTTTGCCCGCAGCTTTGACCTGGTCGTCACCTGCGACACGCTGGAACATGTGCCTCCGGCGGCACGCCCTGGTTTTGTGGACGAACTGCTGCGGGTAACCCGGCATCTTCTGGTCCTGATCGCCCCCTTTGGCAACGAGTCCACGCGCCTGGCGGAGCGCTTGTTGGCCGAGTATATGGCCGCCAAGGGCATCCGGCACGAGCAGCTCCAGGAGCACGCCGAGCATGGCCTGCCCGACGCCGGGGCCGTGCGGGACCACGTGACCCGGCTGGGCCTAGCCACGCTGGACCTGCCAGATGGTTATCTGCACCACTGGCTGGCCATGATGATCCTCAAACACACGCCAGGCTACTCCCTCGACTTTCACCTGGACCTGGACCGCTACTATAACCACCACTTTTCGCCCCACGATCGGCGCGAGCCGGCCTACCGCCGCGTATTTGTCGTGGCCCAACCCGGCAGCGAGGCTATTCTGCCAACGATCGCCCAGCAGTGGGGCAATTCCGATCCGGCACCAGAGCGCCCCGACCTGGCGCCTGAACTGCTCCGCTACCTGAACCGAGAGGAGTTGCATCCCAGGCTGGCTGCACTGGAGGTCGAGAATGCCGACCTGCGCCGGCAGATCGTTGGCTACGAGCGCGGCCGGTTCATCAGACTCATGCGCTGGCTGCACCGGCAACGGAGCCGCTCGTCAGAAGGAACCAGCCCATGACCCATTTGCTCATCATCAGCCACGATGTTGTGGGTGAGCGCATGGCCGGACCGGGCATCCGCTACTGGGAGATGGCGCGCGCCCTGGCGCAGCCGTTGACGGTGACCCTGGCCACCCCGGGCACCAGCCTGCCTGGCGAAGGCTTCGACGCGCACACGTACTCGCCGGGCGCGTGGCAGACCCTGGCACCCGCCGTCTCGCGGGCTGATGTGCTGTTGTTCAGCGGCGACCTGCTGATGTCCTTTCCCCAACTGGCTGAGTGTGGCAAACCACTGATCATCGAGGCAACGTACCCCTACACCTTTGAGGCCCTGCAGCTCGGCGCAGGCCAATCACGTGAGCAGCAGACGGCAGGTTACCAAGCGCGTCTGGAAACGATGCACCGCGCTGGACGGGCAGGAGATTTCTTTTTCTGTGCCAACGACCGACAACGTAGTTACTGGTTGGGCGTGCTCGACTCCCTGGGCCGCATCAACCCCGACACGTATGCCGCCGACAACAGCTTCAAGCGTTTCATCGACATCGTGCCGATCGCTCTA
>JAMJFU010000187.1 GCA_023544525.1 Anaerolineae bacterium
TGAAAACTCTCGACCATCACCGCCTGGACGATCTCGCTGTCGGTGAGGCCGGCGTAGGCGGGGTTGGCTTGCCAGCCAGGGAGTAGCTCGTCGGTCTCCTCTTCGGGCACGTTGCCCAGGATGGCCAGCATCGAGAGGGGCATTGCGACAAAGACCAGGGGCAGCAATATGGCGATGAACAGCACCAGCTTGTTCTTGAACACCTGGTGCCATTCCTTGTCAATGATGGTCCGAATGCGGTCTAGCATCTTTCGACCCTCCATCTAGCGCGTACGTTATGCCGGGTCAGCCCTGGCGCATCAGGCGGAAGTACACCTCTTCCAGCGAGTGTTCCAGCTCGCGGACGTATCGCACGTCGGCGCCAGCCTGCACCAGGGTGCGTACCAGGACCGGGTTCTGGGTCTCCGGGTCACCGAGGGCGATGGTCAGGCGCGAATCGTCCACCTGGAGGTTCTCCACAAAAGGCAGTGCCCGGACGGCCTCCAGGGCGTCGTCGTCGAGCGTCGCTAGCTCGACCACCGTCTGCCGGCCAAAGATCTGGCGGCGCAGGTTGGCCGGCCTGTCCACGGCGATCAGGCGGCCGTGGTTGATGACGCCGATCCGGTCGCACAGGTTCTCGGCTTCGTCCAGGTTGTGGGTGCAGATAAAGGTCGTCCGGCCCTGGGCCTTGAGATCGCTGACAAAATCCCGCACCGTGCGCGATGCCTCCGGGTCGAGGGCGGCCGTCGGCTCGTCCAGAAAGAGGACGCGCGGCTCGTGCAACAGAGCCCGGCAGATGGCCAGCTTTTGCTTCATGCCCTTGGAAAAGCCGCCAGCGGTCTCGCGGCGCCGTTCCCACAACCCCAGCAGTTGCAGATACCGTTCCACCTGCCCGGCCACCTCGGTCACGCCATACAGCCGGGCGTAGATGGTCAGGTTCTTCTCGGCGCTCAATTGCTCGTACAGGCCGGGATTCTCGGTCAGGATGCCCACGCTCTGGCGGATGGCGGTGTCGGCCTGCCCCACCTGGTGGCCGTTGACCCACGCCTGGCCACCGGTGGGGGCAATCAGGGCGGTGAGCATCCGCACCGTGGTGGTTTTGCCCGCGCCGTTGGGGCCCAGAAAGCCAAACACCTCGCCTTCGTCCACCTGGAGGGTCAGGCGGTCCACGGCCGTCACCGGGCCGCTCTTGGTCGTAAAGGTTTTGAGTAGGTTCTCGGTTCGGATCATCGTTTGTCTACCTCGTGCCTCTGCAGGCTGCGGCTGGTGGCCCTGCCGGCCGCCTCACCGTCTCGGCCGGTGGCGCGCGGCCTGTCGCTAGGGCGCCACGTCGATGGTGACATTCTGGGAGGGCAAGGCCACGCGGATCAGCCGGCCATCCAACGTGACATAGTCGACCTCACCCTGAAAATCGGCGATGTCCATCACCAGGCACTCGTAGCTCTGCCCACCGACGGTGATGGTTTCGGTCGCATCCCGCACCGCAAGCTGGACGGTCATGGCGGCAAAGCGCTCGGGAAAAAAGACCGGCACCTGGAAGGTCTTGCCCGGCGCCAGGTCCAGGCCGCGCAGCATCAGGGCGTGCCAGCCGAGCAGGTTGCTCCCAAGCAGGTAGGTGCCCGGCTGGAGGGCGACATCCTGCTCGTACGTTTGACCGCGCGCCACGACGGAGGTGTGCGCCACCCCATCCGTCACGTCCAGGTCAATGGTCTGGCGATCGTCGCCCACCATCGCGTCCAGGGCGTAGCGGCGCGGGTGCAGGTCCGCGTCGACGGTCAGCGTGGCGCTGATCGTCACCGCCGGCGCCGAGGCTCCTACCTTGCCGGCGTCCAAAGCCAACTGCTGCTGCACGCGGCAGAGCCCTGCTTCGCAGGCCACGACGCGGTAGCTCGCATCGCCAAACTTGGTTTCGCCCTGGCGAAAGACGTACCGGCCGCTCTCGCCGGCAGCCAGGGCCACGGCGCGGGTCTCCAGGTCGGCCGTGCCGGCACCGGTGTCGGTATAGTCCAGCACCTCGATCTCCAGGCTCGCCACGCCGGCCGACTCCCACAGGCGGAGGTGGGTGGCGTCCAGCCAGCCAAACTGGCCCACCGTCGGCTCCAGCGGCACCCAGCCGGCCGCCTCGCCCATCCAGGCTTCGACCCAGTAGTGCTGGCCAAATTGCCCGCTGGCGTACATCACGCCGCCCACCATCCGTGCCGGAATGCCGGCCGCGCGCAGCAGGGCGATGGTCAGGTACGACTTGGGGCCGCAGTCACCCTGGCGGTCGGCCAGGCACTGCCGGGCGCCGGCCCCGGTGATCTGGTAGGCGATGTTGCGATACACCCAGTCGGCCACGGCGACGGCCGCCTGCCAGGCATCGGGCTGTCCGGCGGTGAGTTCCTGGGCCAGGGCAACGATCTCGGGATCGCCGGCCTCGATCTTGGGCTCGGCCGACAGGTAGCCGGCCAGGCTGGCTGGTGCATCCATCGGGAAGGGCGGCGCGCCAACGCCGTCGTAGCGCACGATCTGCGTGCGAAAGGTGCCGGCGATGCGCTGCCCGGTGACCGAGCCCTCAAAGGACTGGCGGCCGTTGTTGAGCTCGTCGGCAGAAAACGGGGCGCCGGTGCTCTCGATCTCGACGCGGGCCGTCATCTGGGCGACGTTGGCAAAGCTGGAAAAGGCCACGTTGGACGGGGCAAACTTGCCGGCCAGCAGGGCAAAGAGGTTGATGGCCGTCACCTCGCCCACCACCTCTGGCCCGGCCAACTCGATCTGGGCGTTTTGGGAGGGGACAGTGACGCGCACCAACTCGCCCTGGGTCGTGGCCCACAGCGTCATGGCGGGCAGGTCGGGGCCGCTCATGTCCATGCGCAGGCAGCGGTACGCCTGGCCGCCCAGGTCAACCCTCTCCAGGTCCGGTGCGACCTTGAGGGTCATCTCCAGCACTGCGCCGGCCTGGGGGATCAGCGCCTTGAGGTCATACGTCGCGCCGGCCCTGGGCTGCAAGCCCCGCACCAGGTAGACATAATGGTCAAACAGGTTGCCGTCCAGCAGCCAGGTGGTGCCGGTGAAGGGCAGATCGGTTTCGGTGGTCCCGCTGCTGCCGATAGCGACCAGGTGGGCGGTCTCTTGGGCAATGGTGAGCCGGATCTGGGTCTCGTCCCCGCCATCGTTCAGGGTGAGGGCATAGTCTCGCGGGCGGAGGCTGGCCGACAGGGTAGCCGTGGCGGCGTAGCGAATCTCGTGCGTCTGGCCGGCGATGTCGAGCTTGAGCAGGGTCTGCGACTCGGTGTGCACGGTGTCGGCGGCACTCTCGACGATGCGATAGAGCCCATAGCCCATCGTCTGCTCGCCGATGCGGATGGCGTACCAGCGTTCTTCGCCCCCCGCCAGCGGCTCTGGCGTAGGCTGCTCCAGGCCGCTCCAGGCACAGCCGGCCAGGAGCAGCGTGGCCAGGCTGAGCAGGGTTGTGGTTTGGACAAGGTGCTGCATTGGACCCTTCCTATGTGCTATCGGGCAGGGGATCTGGCTTCGCCGCCGTTCTCTGATGGTGCGTTGTTCAGCCACTTGCCGGGTACCCTGGTCTGACAGCACGAGAGTGCGGTTGTGTTTGCTATCTCGCATTCTACCATTGGTTGCGCGCTGGGTCAACAGATGTGCACGATGACGAGCTATCCGAGTATGCGGCTCAGCCAGGCCATGACTGGGCCGCTGGCCTCCCGACGACCCAGCAACCTGTCAAATGGATGGATCAGTGCCTGGAAGAATGCCGCCACCGAGACCGCCTGGGTGTCTGCTGCCCTCAACGGGAAATAAAACTTGCCTTGCTGCAAGTACGGCAAGGCAAGATAACGAACGTTTGGAGGTTTGTGCCTTTGTGCAGAGCCCGCCAGCCATCTCCTCGTATGCTAGTTGAGATGCGGCTCCAGCCTGGCCAAGAACTTGGGCTTGGGCAGATAGCCGGTGATGCGCTCCACGACCTCGCCGTCCTTGAAGAGAAGCAAGGTGGGAATCCCCATCACTCCATGCTCCATAACCGAACTCGGATTGGCATCTGCCTCCAGCTTGACCACGATCAAAGCCTCGGCCCGCTCCTCAGCAATCTCGTCCAGGATAGGGGCGATCATCTTACAAGGCCCGCACCACTCGGCCCAGAAATCGACCAGGACCGGCTTGCCGGCTTGTTTCACTTCCGCTTCAAAGGTATCATCTGTGACTGCTTTAGGTGTACTCATCATGCTCCCCTCTTTCTTCTGAATGCGCCGCCAACGAACCGCGATTTGGGCGCTACACTACCCAGAGTGCATGGGACAGGCGGATCTTACCCAGCCTCCTGGCTTCGCGCCTGCTCCAACAAGGTGCGCACATGGTGGGCTTGGGGGATGTCCGTCTCGAGCAACTCTTGCCAGTGTGTCTCCACCTGATCGGCGATAGGATAGTGATAGTGCACCGCAACCACACCCAGCATCAAGAGGGTAGGTGGCAGAATGGATCCAAACAGCGCAGTAAGCGCACCTGGCACGCCGCCCGCCGCATGGCCCACAAACATCGCCAACTGCAGGGCATCACTGCCGGGCAAGACGCTGGAGAATCCTACCGCTTCCACGAACTAGCTTTCTGTCAGCATCCTCCCGACGGCTTCCTCGTACAACAGCCCCACCGAAGCGGGGCCTGACGTGGTAAGCAAGTTGATCTTGATGAAGGTCCAGAACAATCTGAACAACTCCGGCAAGCTCATCGCGACCCTCCCCGTTGGACTGTAGTTGGTGAGTTCATGTCCTTCTTTGGTTCTGAGGCATGCCCTTCCCCCCCGGCATCCATGTGAACCACACAATACTGGCAGCCCATCTCCTGCCGTATGCGCTCGTGAACCTGGTGGGCAACCTGATGCGCTTCCTCAATGCTCAGGCCGGATGGCACCACGACGTGCAGGCCGGCGTGAACAGCATCCGGCCCGATGTACTCGGCCCGCAGGCTGTGGACGTCCACCACACCAGGGACTGAGCGCGCCAGGCGCCGCACCTCGGCCAGGAATTCAGGTCCCGGCGAGCGGCCCATCAGAAAACAGAGGTTTTCGCGAAACAGGCCCACAGCATTTATCGCAATGATCGTCGCCACGACAATGGCGGCGATGGGGTCGGCCAGTGGCCAGCCCCACCACACGAGTGCCGTGCCGACCAGTGCGGCCAACAGGCCCAGTTCGTCGTTGATCAACTCCATGACCTGGGCCTTGGCGCTGGCACCGCGCTCCCGCTGCCGGAGGAGTTGGACCAAGGGCACTGCGGCGATGAGCATCGAAGCGACGATGACCCCCAAGGCCAGTGGCAAGTTTTGGTAGGTGGCCGCCTCCGGCTCGAATAGACGGGGGATCGCCTCTTCGTAGAGCTTGTAGCTGGTGAAAGAGATGAACAACGTGGCTGCGACCAGGGCGGCCACGTTCTGCGCCCGGCCGTAGCCGAACATGTGCACCTCGTCAGCTTCTTTGCGCGACCAGATGGCGGCCACCAACAGAAAGCCCGAGATAAAGATATCGCTCAGCGTGTGCAACGCCTCGGCAAACAGGACCATGACCCCGGTCAGGAAGTAGGCCCCCAGTTTCAGGGCGAACACGAGGATGTATAGTCCCAGTGCCCACTTGAGGGCGCGCAACTCCTCTTGCTGCCGTGTACCGCTCATGGGCTCCTCCTTCAATCCCATCCGTCCCTATGTCTGACGGACTCGTTCCTGCTCCAGGTTAAAGCCCAGTACCCCGGTCCTTCCGTGAAGAAGCTGGCATTCAGGCGGGTGTCCTCGGCATACTCCTCCGGTACCTCGTCATCTGGAAATGTGGCCTCGGGCGGGCAGACCGAGACACCGGCCCCGCAGTCGATGCAGGTCTCGGGGTAGATGTAGAAACAGGGCCAAGCTGTATCGCCCGTCGGACCGGGAACGAGTCACACTACCGGGCAAACTTTGACACAGCTTCCGGCCCGGACACACAAACGCGTGATCACGTGTGTCACGGGATACCTCCTCCAGCCCGTATTCTACTTGGTCAGCTCTCGAGCCAAGTTGGTCAGTACCTCCGGCCCACCCTCACCGACCACCACCGTGTCTTCGACACGCACTCCCCAGGGGCCGGCGTACAGCCCGCAATTACCCACGGCCAGCACTACGTTGGCCGGCAACGGTGGCGGTGCTTTCTCGCCATGGAAGAAGGCGTGTCCCGGCGGTAGCGGTGCCTCCTCGAACTCGATGCCCACGCCGTGGATGGGCGGGCCAAAGACGTGGTCACCGTGGCCAGCCTCTTTGAGTATCCCGTGCAGCGTTTCCTCCAACTCGACCATGCCTACGCCGGCCTTGACCATGGCGATGGTTGCTTGTTGCGCCTTCAGATATAGGTCGTAGGCCGCCTGCTGCTCGGCCGTCGGTTGGCCGACACACACGGTACGGCAGATGTCGGCACTGTAGCCGTCCACGATGGGGTGGACATCGATCATCACCAGGTCCCCTTCCTGCAGTCTGCGCAGCGTGGGCAGGCCGTGCGCGATGTTGGTCCGCGGGCCGGAGGAGATGTAGGTCCGCCAGAACTCCTCCGCGCCGGCCTGGCGCAGGGCGTACTCGGCCTCGGCCGCCACCTGGCTCTCCGTCAGTCCCGGCTTCACGGCTTCGATGGCTGCGGCCATCCCGGCGCCGGCGACTTGGGCTGCGGCCCGGATACGCTCGATCTCGCCCGGCTCCTTGACCATGCGCAGCTCCGACAGGATGTGGGTGCAGTCCTTGACGGCAACCTCTTCCGGCTTGGCGTGGGGGTGGGTCATCATGGCCATCATCGACTGGGTGAGAAAGGTGTACTCCAGGCCGACGGAGCCCTCCTGGATGCCAAAATGCTGGAAGTGATGGGCGATGGAGTGGATCATGCCCACTTCGTCCTCGAATCCGGCGATCTGGTTGAAGTGCGCCCGGGCACTGACGTCCTCGACGTCGGTCTGGGGCACACCCAGGGCGACCTTGGCATCGCGGGTGATCAGCGCGTAGGCGCACAGCCGCCCGTCGCCGGTGAGGTAGAACATGTTGGCCGGCTTGGTCAGCAGCAGCGCGTCCAGCCCGGCATTTCTCATCAACTCGGCACATCGATCCAAACGCTTCTGATAGAGATTGATCTTCATTAGCAGGCCTCCCCTTTCTCTCTTGTCTTCAACCGCACGTTTGCCCAGACATCGCCATATGTCTCGATCTCTCGATCGGATCTCCAGGGCCGGGAGAGCCCTCACCTTACTGGCAGCCGCCGGACTCCCCAGGAAACGGCAACATAGCTTTGCTTCGCTCTCTTCCCTGCCATTATATCACGATTGTACGGCCTGGGAAAATGGCAGGATGGGCCAAGGGCAGCTCACCGCTGCAACAACTGGGCGAGGGGATGCTACTCGGCCATGGGACAGGAGCCAGTCACTTCTAAGCTTGACCACGTGGCACGGGCATGATAAACTGTCACCACTGCGCAGTCGGCGACATCAAGGGTGCTCTGGTGGATCGAACGGGAAAGATGGCGGCTATGGAGTTGCGTAGATTTGGGACGACGAATCTTTCGGTTTCACCTCTCGGTATTGGGCTGGCAGCGCTGGGCCGGCCCGGATACATCAACATCGGCCATGCCGATGACCTGGCTGGCGACTACAGCGTGGTGGAGATGGAGGCCCGCGCCCACGCGGTGCTGGACGCGGCCTACGAGGGCGGGATCCGCTATTTCGACGCCGCACGTGGCTATGGGCGGGGCGAGGCGTTCTTGGGCTCGTGGCTACAGGCGCGTGAGCTGTCGCCGGATGCGGTCGTGGTGGGCTCCAAGTGGGGCTATACCTACACGGCTGGCTGGCGCGTGGATGCCGATGTCCACGAGGTGAAGGAACACTCTCTTTCTGTGCTTCAGCGACAGTGGGCTGAAAGCAGCAGCATATTGGGTAGCCACCTGGACCTGTACCAAATCCATTCGGCAACCCTGGACAGTGACGTATTGGAGAACGAGGAGGTACTTGCCGAGCTGGCCCGTCTGAAGGCGAACGCTGGTGTCGCCATCGGCCTGACCGTCAGCGGCGCTCGCCAGGGACCGGTGCTCGATCAGGCCACACAGATCGAGGTCGACGGCGTTCGCCTGTTCGACAGTGTGCAGGCGACCTGGAAT
>JAMJFU010000188.1 GCA_023544525.1 Anaerolineae bacterium
GGCAAGATGGTCTGATCCACCGTCAGTGTTTGTTCGCGATGGATCTCGAGCTTGTCTTTCTTGGCTTGCTTTTGGCGGGGCTTGGGTTTGCGCCGCTCCTTCTCCGACGAGTAGTTCTGGGCTGGCGGTTTGGCGGGCCTTGCCCGGTTAGCCTTGATCTTGGGCTTGCCCTGCTCGCCTTTCAGCCGGTTGACTTCGTCTCGCAAGCGCTGCGTCTCGGCCTGTGCATTCCGCAGGTCGGTGCTCAGGTCTTCGACCAAGTTGAGCAACTTGCTGATGAGCTGCCGGGCATTTTCGTCTTGGATGTTTTTCAGATCGATTTCTTCAAACATAAGGCGGCTATTCTACACACTTATCGGCCAAGTGCAAAATCTGCAGCTTCTTGTGTCTCTCCGGGGCTTTCCCCCGGATTATTGAGCTGATACAAATCGGCTGCATAACGTCTCGCTGGAGCGGACCCCGCGCGCGGCGCGAAAATCAAGTGGGCAGTTTTGCGGGGCCGCTCAGCTCGAGGCCGTTGGGCGGCGCGCCTGGGGATCTTGGAGGGAGAGTGTCAGATGAAAGTACGGCGTGTTCAAACACCGAAAGACATCAAGCAAGCTTACCCCTGCGCTACGGAAAGTCCTATCCCATTTTGGGCGGATGGTCTGTCCTTGTCCAGAGATTGGTTCGCGGAGAACCTGGGAAAACACATCGCAGGATTCCATCTCGAAGACGAGAACGGCAACGTCATGGGCCATATCTATTAGACCCCCAGCAGTCAGGCATTGGCTCCCTATGAAATCGAAGATGGGGTGGCTTATATCTACTGCGACTGGGCTCAACGACAACAGCGCGGGAAAGGGGGAATGCACCTGCTTTTCCAGGAATTTGTAGACTTCTTGCGTTCGCAAGGCTATAAAGGCATATTGGTAGACGGAACGGAATTTGAAGGTTACATGCACTATCAGCACTTCCTTAAGCGCGGCTTTCAAGTGGTAAGAGAAAGCAATGGGAGCAAGCTACTATACTACCCACTGAGCCAGGCTTCAGTTGTGGCAAAGCCAATAACGGCACGCATCGCTGACCAAGAGCACCATTCAGAAGTACATTAGGCAGGTGCAATAGAAGCGATCCACACCGCGTGATCTGATTCAGCTCTTCCGCGCAATTCGAGGACGTCCTCACCCCCGCGCAGCAGCGGGCCAAGGAGGGAAAGGAAATGACAAAAGCCGGGCAGCGAGCCTCTCGAAAACGACGATGGGCCGGTCACCCCCTCGCCCTCGTCGTGGCAACGTGCCTCTTGCTGAGCCAGGGCCTAGCCGCGCCCGCCCGGCCCTCTGCCGCGTCGCCCCGCGCGCCCGCGCAGACGAGCGTCTTGCTGTCCTGTGTCGCCGACGCCAGCCTCGACTCCTCCCAGCCTGACGCCACCCTGGGCACCGGCGATACGCTGCAGGTGTTCTACGGCGGCGGCCCGAACGAGATTGGCCGCGCCCTGCTCCGCTTCAACATCGACGTCATCCCGGCCGAGGCGATCATCGACTCGGCAACCCTCCACCTCGAGCTCCTTGCCAGCGATGGCCCGGCGCCCCTCACCCTGACCGCCAGGAATGTCCTGGCGGATTGGGTCGAGTCGACGGTCACCTGGAACGACCCCCCTGCCGCCGGCGATCCGGCGACGCAGTCGCCGGTGGCGAACACGCCCGGCGAGGTGACACTGGACGTGACCGAGGTGGTGCGAGCCTGGCACAACGTGCCCCACTACGGCCTGTTGCTGTCGGGACCGGAAGTAGGGGACACCTACGATCGGCTCTTCGAGAGCCGCCATCCTGGGACCAACCCTCCCGAGCTGGAGGTGAGTTACCACCTGCCGCCACCTGCTGCGGTGACCTTCACCGGCTATGTCTACGAAGGCGAGCCACCCGGGACGGGGACCCCCCTGGAGGGGGCGTGGCTGGCCCTCTACGGCGACGAGGATGGGCTGCCCTATGCGGGTCCCTGGGCCTACCTGGCCGCCGTCGCTACGGACGGCGACGGGGCCTTCACCCTCACCTGGGAGGGGGAGCCCTTTGCCTACTATCACGTCGTGCAGACCGCACCCCCCGGCCGGCGTGCCATCGCCGCGCAGGCCGGGGAGCCGGGCGCGGTCACCGCTGTCGATGTGGTGACCTACGGCGGCCTCGACAGCGGGACCTACGGCGGCCTCGCCTTCTGGGACCAGCCTCTGCCCGAGGGCTGCCAGCAGTGGCTGGCCAACGGCGACTTTCAGCGCGGCGGGCTGCCGCCCTGGAACAGCGATGGCGCCGTGGCGCTGGACACGGGCCGCCTCGACGAGTGGGGCGCCCTCTTTGCGGGCCAGGACAACGCCCAGGGCGAGCTGTTGCAGGGCGTGGTGCTGCCCGCGGAAGCGGGCGACCTGTTGCTGAGCTACTGGTGGCGGGCCGAGGCCGAGGTAGAACAGCCGGACGATGCCCTCCACCTGGTGGTCCAATACGGGCAGGAGGAGTCGGATCTGCTGCGCGTCATGCCCGCCAGTGAGCCCTTGGGCGAGTGGCGCTACGGCGTCGTGGACCTCGCGGCCTACGCGGGCCAGGAGGTGGCGGTGACCTTTCACGCGCACACCGATGCCGGTGTGCCGTCGACCTTCCGCCTGGACGACGTCAGCCTGCTGGCCTGTGGGACAACCCCGCCTGACCTGGTGATCACCGACGTGGGCTGGGATGCCGCGGCAGGCATCTGCTACCAGGTGCAGAACGTGGGTGAAGGCATCGCGCCGGCAGGGCACCAGAGCCTGCTGTGGGTCGAGGGCGCGCCGGTGGACGAGCGCTGGGAAGACGTGACCTTGCGGCCCGGCGCACGGCACGATGCCTGCTTCGACTACGGCTGGGCCTGTTCGCTGCCCCAGGATACGGTTTCCGTCGTGGCCGATGCAGACGAGCGCTTGGCAGAGAGCGACGAGGGCAACAATACTCGCCAGGAGCAGTGGCCCTGCGACAGCCAGCCGCCGGTGATCGTCGCCGGGCCGGAGGTGATCGGGCTCACGGCGACCGGGGTCACCCTCACCTGGCAGACCGACGAGCCGGCCAACAGCGAGGCGTGGTACGGGGACAGGGCCGGCCTGCTTGACCTCCAGGTCTCAGACCCGGCCCTCGTGCAGAGCCACAGCCTCACCCTCACGGGCCTGGCTCCCTCGACCACCTACCAGTTTTACGTCCGCTCGGCCGATGCCTCGGGCAACACCGTCCAGAGCCGGCTGGGGTCCTTCGAGACGCTGCCCGCACCCGACACCGAGGATCCCCAGGTCTCGCTCCGCGACCCGGGCGTCTGGCACGACACCGTGCGGGTCATCGCCGACGCCTCCGACAACCGGGGCGTGGAAAAGGTATCCTTCTGCCTCCGTGGGGCCATGGCGGTGGCCGGCCCCGGCCAGGACGACGAGTTTTGCCTCGACGGCGACCTGATATTCACCGACTTTTCCCCGCCCTACGAGGTCGACGTCGACACCACCCGCTACGCCAACGGACCCTTTACCCTGACTGCCAGGGTGGTCGATCGATCCGGCAGGTGGTGGGAGGATGATCTGGGCGCCCAGTTTGCCAATCTCGTCGACCCCAACGACCCCTCCGTCACCATCACCTCGCCCACCGAGTGGCAGAACGTTACCGGCAAAGTCAACGTCGTTGCCCAGTTGAGCGATGATAATGGGCTGGCCTTCGCCTACGTCTGGGTCAACGGCGGCTTTGAGGTCTTCGAGCCCCTGCCCAACAACCCCAAGACCGCCACGCTCACCTTCGAATGGAACACCACCGAGGTGACGAAAACCGGCACCACGGTGCTCGCCGTCGACGTCTATGACACCAAGCTCAACATGGGCCGGGCCATCCGCAACGTGACCGTCAGCGCACCGGCGCCCGTGCTGCCCCCAAAGCTCAAGGTCACCCAGCACCTCGTCGTTCAGAATCACAACCGCTTTGCCGTGGCCCTGACCGTGGCCAACGTCGGCCAGGGCACCGCCAAGAACGTCGTCATCCAGGACTTTCTGGGGGGCTTCCAACCCATCTCGCACGGCACGCCGGGCGTCAGCCAGGTCCTCTATGACGCAGCCTTTACGCCGTCGACCCGGCTCTGGGATATGGTCATCAGCGATGCGGCCGACATCGCCCCTGGCGAGTCCCACCTCTACAGCTACGCGGCCGTGCCGGTCCTGGTTTATCCGGGCGAGCCCACCCCGGCGGTAGGCGAGTCCCTCAAACTGCAGTACGAAGACTCGGGCGGCACCGGCTACGGCGACACCGTCAAGTTCCCGGTCTCCCACACCATCGGCAACGTGCCCATCGCCACGGCCTGGGCCAATGGCCTGAAGAGCGCCTCCTACCTGGTCGTCACCAACCCCCAACGGCTTTTCTGGTACCACGTCAATCCGCAGCCGGTCGACGACCTCCTGTCGGCGATGGCCGAGCTGGCCTACGAAAAGGATGGCGCGTTGGGTTACCTGTATACCAACAGCAACGCTGTCCTGGACGCCCTCATCGCGCCGGCCAACATCTTCTCCTGGCCATCCCTCGGCGACAACTGGGCCATTCGCCTCCACCCTGACTTTTCCAAACTCCTGGTCGGCGCGATGCTCATCGTCGGCGAGACCGAGATCGTGCCCGCCTGGCAGCAGGGCAACTTTTCCATCGGCTGGAATCCGGTCAAGTACAGCGACCAACCCTACGCTGACACCGGCGGCAGCCCCGCCCCGGAGCTCCTCGTAGGCCGCATCGTCGGCGACAGCGCCACGAACATGATCAAGCCCATTCGGGCCAGCATCGGCGTCTACACCGGCGCGTCCGGCTACGCTTTCAGTCACGACCAGGCTCGCGTCATCAGCGGCCCCGGCTTGGGTAGCTTTGTCAAAGGGGTCGACGAGGTCGCCACCATCCTCCAGGGCAAAGGTTGGCAGCCGAGCAAGACCCATCTCAAGAACTACTTCCTCATCGGTTCCTTCACCCGCCCCTACCAGACGGGGGACGGCTTCGCCGTGGGTGAGGTCACCCCGGCTAACCCGGGCGACGAGATCGTCATCGCCGACAGCAACGCGAACCAGATCGTGGTCTACGACAAGGACGGCGGGCCACCCCTGGCCAGCTTTCCGCTGGTCTTTGACCAGGGGGACCGCATCGCGATTGCCAATACCTCCATCGTCGTCGCCGATGCTAGCGCCAACCTGGTCCGAATCTGCAATACTGGCGGCCAGCAGAGCAGCTTTGCCCTGGATTTCGAGCCCTTCGACGGCTTTGCAGCCGGCGACGTCGTGGGAGACGCCAGCCAGGAGATCGGCGTCGCCGACCTGAGCGCCGACAAGGTCAACTTCTATACGCTCAACGGTGTCAAGCAGAGCGAAGAGGTCTCCCGCGCTTTGGACAAGTACGACCTCTTTACCCTGGGCGATGTCTGGGGCGATGCCAAAGCCGACGTCGTCCTGACCGACCGGAGCGCCGGGCAGATCCTGATCTATTCCCCCAACGGCACGCTGCGTGGCACAGAACAGCTAACCGCCATCACGATTCAGGGCCAGACCTTTAGCCGCCTGGAGTACTATGACTATGACCTCGGTGCGCAGTCAGACGTGGGCGGCACCGCGCTGGCGACAGGCCAGCTCTATCCCTACCCCAGCGGCGCCGACAGCGGCAAAGAAGAGATTCTCATCGCGCCTGCCCGCAACTACGAGCACATGTTCGTCTACTATTGGCATCCGGCGCAGGGCAAGCTGCTCGGCACCGCTCCCATCCCCTGGAACTTTGACGAGTACGAGGGCCTGGCCGCCGGCGAGCTGGGAAACTACCTCGGACGTGTGCAGGACGAGGTTTTGGTCGCCGATAGGAGCGGCCACGTGCGTCTCCTGGACACCAACAACTGGCTGGCCCGCTTCCACAGCCAGCTTGACACCCTCACTCAAAGCGAGGACCTGCTCTACCTGTCGGGCCACGGCAATGTGGCTGGCTGTTGTGGCCTGAGCTCCTACGATGGCTCCATCTGGCCACTCGACTTCAACCAGCACAACCCCGTAGCCATGGCCATGTCCTGCCTGACCGGCAACTACCAGGACGGCAAAGACAAGATCAACTTCCCCGACAAGATGCTGGACAGCGGCGCCGCGGTCTATATCGGGGCTACACAGAACTCGCACGGAGGGGAGAACGACACCGCTGCCAAGTGGATCTTTGCCCATTGGGAGGCCGGCGAGTCGATCGGCAAGGTCTTTACCGAGCTGGAACGCCAGTACTGGAAGGGCAGCCAGACCGACCTTTGGTGGTTCTGGGCCTACGAGTACAACCTCTACGGCGATCCCCTCTACGGCTCCGGGACCACGGCCCGCTCCCAGGACTTGGCCACGCCACAGCAGCCCGGCCCGACCCTCGAGATCGAGATCCCGCCCTACGTCGTCACCCGCACCCAGGGCTTGGACTGGGTCGAGATCCCCGGCGGCCGGCTGCCGGCCGGACCCGGCCAGCTCCGCGTCCCCTCCTACGTCCAGACCTTCGACTACCCGCCGGGACAGCGGGTGCAGGACGTTCAGCTCGTGGCCAAATCCGAGGCCATCACCAGCACCGGCCTGATCGTGCCCATGCTGCCGCTGACCCTCACCGCCTGCCAGTGTGACATAGTGCCCTACTCGGGCCCGGTGGAAGGCTGGTACCCCGCGACGGACCTGGACTGGGCCACCATCGAGAACCCCGATGGGACGAGCACGCTGGCCGTCACGCTCTATCCCTTCCACTACAATACCCTGACCACAGACGCCCGCTTCTTCTCCCACTACACCCTCGAGGTCCTCACCACCACGTCCACCGTCGCCCTGACCGGCCTGGCCACCGGCCAACCCCAGTACGGGCCCGGCCAGCCGGTTGGCATCGACCTGGCCCTCGACAACACCGGCCCTGCCCTCGACGTGATCGTCAGCGCCCTGATCCGGCGCGCGGGCAGCGAGGAGATCGTGGACGGCCTCCTGCTCGAATCGCTCGCTGGCCTCCACGGGCCGGCCTCCTTTGCCCTGCAGTGGGACCCCGCGGGCGCGCCCTCGGGCACCTACCGCGTAGAAGTGACCCTTTGGGATGGCGCAGGGCACCTCCTGGACCGGGCCAGCCGGCAATTCGAGCTGGGCATCACCGGCGGCGCCATCACCGCCTTTGCCGTCACCCCCACTAGGTTCGACGTCGGCGAAAGCCTGGAGTTCTCCCTCACCTTCGAGAACACCGGCACCGTGCCCCTGACCGGCACCGCTTTCATCCAGGTCTTCGACGCCGCCAACCAGGTCGTCCACGAGGTAACCCACACCCTGCCCGTGCTGCTGCCGGGCCACGCCGGCCCGCTCGCCGACGCCTGGGACACCACCGGGCAGGAGGGAGGCACCTACCGCGTCGTCGCCCACGTCGCCTACCAGAGCACCGCCACCGATCCCCGCATCACCGAGGTCACCACCCTGCCCACCCTGACCTACCTGCCCCTCGTCTCCCGGCGAGACCCCACCACCCGCGCCGCCCCCGCCGGTCGAGTAGCGGCGCAGTCGGCTCGAAACGCGTGGGACGAGTAGGCGCAGCCGTATCGAAATTGGAGCGATCGCACCTGCGAGCAGAGTGGCGTCCGGGCATCTGCTCCCGTCAGGCCCTCAAGCCCTATTGACTTCAGATCTCCATGAACCCGTCAACCGGCAGCGGGGGCTGTCCTGGCCGAAAAATGCCGTCCATGCAAGGAGCAGATGTTCAGCGCCAATACCCCCTTTGGATAATCCCTCTGGCAGAGCCTGTACCATCGGTTTCATCCATGTGAGACCCAGTCCACTCATCCAAGGATGGCGAAACCGCCTGGCAGAAGGTGTTGCGCAGCAGCCTTGGCCAACACGCGCACTGCTCGTAGAGTGCAGCGAGCAGTGCGCACGCACTTACTCCAACGAGAACCTACCGGGAGAGTAATTCTACTGTACTTCGCAGCGAGGGAAAACGGTAGTGCTGAAGGTCCAACACGGCATTGAGGGCAAGCGGTTGGCTGTCCGGCTTTGTCCAACGACGGAGACGTTCCTTGACTGCGTGGCACAGG
>JAMJFU010000189.1 GCA_023544525.1 Anaerolineae bacterium
AGCGGTCACAAAGGAGGGACCGCTATGCACCTCCCTTCTATGGTGACAACTCTGATGGCTTACCGGCTGGCCCCGCTCTACCACCCTGTGTCTGTGTTGCCTTTAGTAGGGAACTCCCCGAGTTCACTCTCTCCCCCGGGATTTGGGGTCCAGCACAAAGCGCAACCCATCGCCCGTGAGGTTGATCCCAAGCGTAAGCAGCATCACCGCAATTCCCGGAAAGGTCGCCAGCCACCAGTCTGAGCGCAGGTAGCTGCGACCTTCAGCCATCATGTTGCCCCAACTGGGAATCGTCGGAGGCACACTCAGCCCGAGGAAACCCAGGGAGGCCTCCCAAAGGACCATCGAAGCCAGCTCAAAGGTGGCCACCGTAATCACCGTGCCGGCAATATTCGGCAGCACATGGGAACGAAGGACTCGCCACGGCTGCGCGCCGATAGAGACGGCTGCATCGATGAACTGCTGCTCGCGCACAGCTAGGACCTCCCCGCGCACCGTACGGGTGAAGAGCGGGAAATCGGTGATGCCAAAGATCACAATCACGTTGACCAGGCTGGAACCAAGGATGCCAACCACGAACAGCACGAAGAGAATCCAGGGCACCGCGAGAATGGTGTCCGCGATCCGCATCACAATCGCCTCCACCCAGCCGCCAAAGTAGCCGGCCAGCAGGCCGAACGCGATGCCCAAAAGGCTGGCGATCAGGACGCCACCAAACCCAACCAGTAGGGACACCCGGGCGCCATAGATGAGCCGGCTCAGAACGTCGCGACCGATATAGTCGGTCCCGAGCGGGTACTCTGGTTGTCCACCGGCGAGCCAGAAGGGTGGGGTGTGCGCCTGGCTCAGATTCTGCGCTTGGGGATCGCGCGGAGCCAGCCAGTGTGCAAAGACGGCTGCAGCTACGACAACAGCCAGGATGGTCAGCCCCACGACCACCTTCCGGTGGCGGGCCAGGCTATGCATGATCCGAGACGCATTTCGGCCGGAGATGCGCTCTGCTCCTACTCGTTGGTACGTCATCTGCGCGTCGGTCACCCTAGGCTCCTACCGCCTCTCCAAAGAGACTCGTGGATCCAGTACACCATACAACAGATCCGTGAGCAGGTTCAGGGCCAGCACAATCCAAGAGGTGAACAGCGCAATCCCCTGTACAAGGACAAAGTCCCGCCCGGTCAGCGCCAGATAGGTTAACCAACCGAGACCGGGCCACGCAAAAACAGTTTCCACCACCACCGAGCCGCCCAACATGTATCCAAACTGGATGCCCGTGACCGTGACGATGGGGATGGCAGCGTTGCGCAATGCGTGGCGAAAGTTGACCACTCGGTACGGCAGCCCCTTTGCGTGGGCGACCCGGATATAGTCCTGCCGCAGAACCTCCGTCATGGAAGCGCGGGTCATGCGTACGAGCCGGCCCAGCGTGGCAAAGCTCATCGTGATTGCCGGCATCACGAGGTTACGGGGGCTATCGCGGCCCGCCACGGGGAGAAGATGAAAATGGACCCCCACAACCAGGATAAGCACCAGTCCTATCCAGAAGCTGGGCGCCGACAGGCCGGTAACGCCCAAGACGTCTGCCAGTGCCGCCCAGACGGACCTGGGGCGTACCGCTGCCAAGACTCCAACTGGCAGGGCAACCAGAACGGCCAGTGTGATGCCGGCCAGGGCCAACTCGACCGTGGCAGGCAGCCGCTCGGCGATCAGCATGGCTACCGGCAGGCGGAACTTGTAAGACTTGCCGAGGTCTCCACGGGCCAGTCCCGCCAAGTAGTCCAGGAACTGCTGGCCTACCGGTCGGTCAAAGCCCATGCTTTGACGGAACGCCTCCCGTTGTTCGGCGGAGGCCTCTTGGGGGAGCATGGCAGTGGAGGGATCGCCAGTTAAGCGCAGCATAAAGAAAACCAGGACCAGTACACCGAACGCTGTAACAAGAGACTGGAGCAAGCGACCCGCGAAATATCGACCCATGAAACGATGGCCTATCTAGCCCACGAACCCGAGCGGGGTAGACGTATGGATGGCCGGTGATCGGCCGGAGCCATGCTCTTGCGGTCATCCATTGGGCACAATCCGTTGCGGCCCCAGCTCGCTGCGTGCCCGGATCAGGATCTCGTCGATGCTCCGGCACACCTCTTCTGGTAGCGGTTCCACTTGATGGGTGCTCAGGATCTCCCTGGCGCGCGCTCGGGCGCCGGCGAGCAGATTTGCTGCCATGGGGCCGGCGGTAGCGCTGCTCAGTCGCGGCAACCACACGGCACCTGCCCTCATCTGTCGCACGGTGTGCCTCTCCCCCAAAAAGATACCATCCCGGCCTACCACTTCTTTGATGACATCGTAGGCCAGGGTCGCCTCGCTTACCTCATAGCCGGCCACAATGTGCTTGAGCAGGCTGACAAGGTCGGCGTCCAGCACTGCGATCTCGCAACCGGCGGTCAGTCCGTCGCCGATGCCCACGCCCGACAGCAGGTCCACTCCCGCTAACGCCGGGATCAGGGCGTTTGTCAGCCGGCCATACGTGCCTCTCAGACCATAGGCGTCGCACGAAAACCCCAGGCGGTGGGCGAGCTGGGCAGCACCGGCCGACGCCATCCCTGTCTCTGGCCCATCTGAAGTGAGGGCCGTCCGCGGGTCAAGAGGGAATATGCGCGAGCAGTAGAGGGCGGGCACACCGGGGCGGGCCGCAGCGGCGAGGAGAAAGCTGGCCAGCACCTCGGCGTGCTCCTGGGCAAGGGCGCCGGCTATGCTGACCGGTCCCGTGCCACCCAACGTTGGGGCTTGAGTGGGTTTGAAGCTGGCGCCTGTTTCCGCAACCGCCAGGATGGTGGCGGTGATCTCTTCGGTGAACCGGAGGGGGCTTATGGGCGAGACGGTGAGCAACAGATTGGGCTGCTGGCGGAAGGCCTGCACCCCGCCACAGCACGCGGCGGCCAGTTCGACGAGGTAGGGCACCTCTTCTGGGTTCCTGGCGAGGCATGAGACTGGCTTGCGCGTATTGTACAGCATTGCTGCCAGACTCTCGATGTACAGCAGCTCGCCCGGCACGTCCTGTGGCGTGAACAGAGGTACGACCTGGTCCACCTCAGGTAGGGCGTCGAACAGACGGCTGGAATCGGCGATATCCTGGAGGGTGGCGGGCCGCTGTCGCCCGCTGTCCAGGTCGAGCGCGATCGGCTGCCCTCCGCCGCTGTGGAAGCGAATCTGACCATCGCCCAGGGTGAAACCTGGCGCCCCGTCGCGGGTGCGATACTCCCGCAACGGCGTGAGTTGGTCCAGGGCCCAGGCGATCAGTTCGCGGGGGATCAAGGTGCGGCCACGGTCGATCTTGCAGCCCAGCCCGTGGAGCATCTCCCTGGCCCGGGCATGTTCGAGGGCGATGCCTACATCCTCCAACAACCGGTAGGCGGTCTCCTGGATTTGGTCCACAGCTTCTTCCGACAGCACCTGTAGCTGCAACCGGCCGTGTCCCATGCCCCCTTGCCCTCCGAACACAGAGGCCGTCAAAGGGCGCCTATGTGGGCGACGCCAACGAAGGCCCAATCATTAATTCAAAGCCTGGCCCCATTATACCGTTTTTGCGGGAGTGCGCATCGCCAGAACCAGCCATTTCACCCTACAGGAAACTGCCATTCCGCATAACAGTATTCTGCATGACAGTACTCTGCCACGGCGGCCTCAGGTTCCGGCAAGTTCCGCCACTCCGGTCCGAAGGGCGTACAGCGCCGCCTGGGTACGGTTTTCTAGCCCCAGCTTGCTCAGCAGGCTGCTGACGTGTTTCGTCACCGTCCACTCGCTGAGACACAACGACTGGGCAATCCCCTGGTTGGAAAGTCCTTGTGCTACCAGTTTGAGGACATCGATTTCGCGGGGGGTGAGCAGTTGCTGGACCGGCGTGACGTCCGCGGGTTGGCGAAGCCGCTGGAGGATCTTGCGCGTAATGGCAGGATGGAGGACCAGCTTTCCCAAGTGCGCATCAAAGATCGCCTCGATGAGGTCGTGGGAGGATGACTCTTTCAGCAGGTAGCCGATAGCTCCCGCCTGGATGGCTTGAGATACCTGTTCCTCGTCGGAAAAGCTACTGAGAACCAGGATATGCATGTCGGGGTTCTCCTGCAGGATGGCCGAGATGGCCTCAACCCCGCCCATGCCCGGCATCACCAGGTCCATTAGGACTACGTCGGGGTGCAAGCGCGGAACCTCGGAAACAGCTTCGAGCCCATTCGACGCCTCGCCGACGACCGTAAACTCGGGCCAGGAGCCGATTAGCGCACAGAGGCCCTCGCGCACCAAGACATGATCGTCGACCACAAAAACTCGAATTGGGCCTACTGTATCCACACTGGCACCTCTTGTGTGAGGGCCCTGGTGCCCGTGCCCAAGGGGATGCGCAGGATGACACATGTACCCTCGCCCGGTGCGGACTGGATATGTAGTTCGCTCCCCAGTTCGTCCGCCCGCTCCCGCATTGTCGCCAGGCCCAATCCTTTGTCAGACACGTGACCCTGAAGATCGAATCCTACCCCGTTGTCAGTCACCCTCACCTCTACTTGCTCGGCTACGTCCTTCATCGAAACCGTCACGGCAGTAGCAGCGGAATGTTTCAGCGAATTGTTGAGTGCCTCCTGGATAATGCGGTACATGGCATCCTGAATCGGCAACGGTAGGGAGAATTCTCCTTCAACCACCAACGTTGCACCTACCCCGGCCCGCTCCTCGACCACTTCCAGCCGCTGCTGGAGGGCGCCGATCAGGCCCTTGTGTTCGAGCTCGTGCGGCCTCAGCTCATAGATCATCAGGCGCATCTCCTTCAGCGCCTGCTGTGCCATGGTCTCAACTCGAGACAGGGGATGCTGGACGGACCGCAACCCTGCCTTTTCGGCCTCCTTTTGTGCCGCGCCGGCAAAAAGCACGATGCTATACAGCGACTGATTCATCGCGTCGTGCACCTCTCGGGCCAGGCGGTTGCGCTCTTCGAGGACTGCCAATTCGCGGCTGCGCTCATAAAGGCGGGCATTTTCGATGGCGATAGCGATCTGATCGCCCAGAGTTTGGGCAATGGCCGTGTCATCCGGCTTGAACGCACCCGGCTCGGTGCTGAGCAGGTCGAGCGTCCCGATGACACGCTTTCCAACCCGCAGGGGTATGACCAGTTCCGAACGGATCTCGGGAAAGTTGGGGTCGGCACGGAAACGTGGATCCTGGGCGACGTTCTCGGCCAGCAGCTCCCGGTTTGTGCGCACTGCCTCGTTATTGAGGCTGACCGAATCAATGTCGAGCACCAGGTCATGTGGCGTCGTTGGGTGGCTGCTGGCTCGGAAGACAAGCTTTTGGGCATCCGCGTCTAGCAGGTAGATGTGGACGGCATAGTAGCCAAACGCAGTTGCGATCAACTCGGTCACCTTTGCCAAGAGCGTGTCGATAGCCAGGATGGAGGTGATCTCACGGCTGACCTGGGCACTCGTTGCCAGGTGCAGGGCGGCGCGTTCCAGTTGGCTGGTGCGCTCGGCCACGCGCTGTTCCAGGTCGGCGATCAGCTCCTGAAGCTGAGCTGTCATAATGTTGAAAGCGCCCGCGAGCAGCCCGATTTCATCTTCTCGCTCAACGGGGGCGCGCCGATCCAGGTCTCCTGCCGCGATCTGGGATGCCGTCTTGGCCAGGTCTTCCACGGGTTTGGCAATGCCCCGCATGATGCGCACGGACAGGGCGATGGCAAGGATGAGTGCGGTGACTGCGACGATGAAGTTGATACCAAGAATTGTGGGAATGGCACGAAAGGCCTCACTCTGATCCTGTTCCACGAACAGCGTCGCCTGTATCTCGGGTAACCAACGGAACACGCCGATCACTCGTTCGCCCTGATAGTCGTCATAGACAGCGGTGCCATTCGCTCTGCCGGCCAATGCTGTTTCAACGCCCGCAACTGCGATAGACGTCGGCTCGCCCGTAGTCGAGTCCGAACCAGACAAGGAACCCGCCAACTGCGTCTGGTCCTTATTCAGCAGATAGGCTTTGCCCGTCTCACCTAGCCCGGTGCGTTCACCCAATAGTTCGTCCAGGCGATCCACGGTTGCCCAGCCCACGATCACCCCGAGCTGTTGCTGCTCAACATCGGTAATCGCCGTGACCACGGTCACGACTGAGCGCTGAGACGAGACAGGGAGATATGGGTTGTCAGGAGCCAGCACTGAGAAAGGAGCGCCTTCTGACCCTTGCCGGAGGTAATCTGCATCCGCGATATCCTGGCCTTCCACGGATGGGTTGGTGGACAACACCACCTGCCCACCCAGGTCGATCACGGATAGCCCATCCAGCACAGGGGACCGGCCGACGAATTCTTGCAGACGGTTGCGTATCGTCGTGTTGTAAAAGTGGAGCAGGTTTTCCCTTTCCGGGAACTCGACCACCACACCAATGCGGTAGTAGGAGGCATCGGTAGCAGACACGATTGCCAGTTGCTGCTGCAACGAACCCATCCAGGCGCGGATCGCCGTCTCCTTCGCGAGCGCAACCGACTCCAGGCGCTCCGTTGCCTGCTGCCGGCCACTGTAGATGCCAATGACTGTCAAGCTGACGGCGACGGCAAAGATAGGAACCAGGGCGATGACCACAAAGCCCAGGAGCAATCTCGCACGTATGGTGCCAAGTCGCCTGCGAAACATGCCTGACCTCAACCAGAGATTCTACACACCCGATCAGGCCCATGGTGGCCCGTGAACCATGATCTGTTCTCAGGGTCATCCTATCACGTTTCGAGTTAGCTGTCAATCATCCTAGTTTTCCTGGGTGTAAGCGCGTCGTTTTCCGTCGCCTGCGCCTCGGCCGGGGTCAAGACCTCTTCTCCATCAAACCCGGCCCGCATGGAGAGCAGAGTTCAGAGGGAACAGGGGCCGACCACAGGGCGTCCGGGTATTGTGACGGATGCATACCGTGCCGAGCTTGTCGAGGATGTGCGTCGTAGACCACGCAGTCTGGGCCAACCCTACTCCTTATGGACTCTGCACCGGCTGGCGGACTATACGGCTGAACAGACGGGGATTCGAGTCTCGCACGAGACAGTACGGCGAACCTTGAGAAAGGAAGGGATTGTGCTCAGTCGTCCTCAGCACACGATCAGTAGCCCGGATCCGGAGTACAAGGTCAAAAAAAGACGATCGAAGTAGCACGAGACCAGTTGAGGCCGGGCGATGTGTTCTACTACGTTGACGAGTTCAGTATCAGCTGGATGTCAACACTGAGGGCCATGTGGAGCCCGAAGGGCCAGCAGATCATGATTCCCACTCCAGGTCAGCCAAAGAAACACTATGGGCTCGGTGCCGTTAACTACCACACTGGTGAGACTGTGGTCATCATTCGAAGACGAAAACGACGCCGAGAGGTTGCCGAGTTGCTGCAGTTATTGGTGGATAAGCACCGAACTGGAACCATCTACGTGGCCTGGGACAACGCCAATCTGGTCGAGTCCATTAGTCCTGAAGGGCGTAGACCTCCAGGTTGTCATAGAGGACCACCACCCCCGGCTCGTCGAAGGTACCGGCGGCCAGGCCGATGTTGCCCGTGGTATGGGTGTGGTCCACCAGGCTCGTCAGCGGTGAGCCGTTGACATAAAACCGGAATTCGTTGCCCCGGCACACGAGCCGCAGGCGGTTTGTGGCATCCAGGCCCTGTTCGATGGCGGAGGATGCTTCCCAGCCAACCAACGAGACCCAGTCGCCCCCCTCGTGCAGGTCGACCGAAAAGTAGCCATCGCTGCTGATCTGGAACCAGTAGAACGAGTCGTCGTCCTCCTGGTAGCGCACCAACAGGCCCAGGTTGTTGTCCAGGGGACCCTCCACCTGCCGGGCCTCAACTTCGATCACAAAATCCGACAGGTCCAGGGCCGGCTCGGGTGTGGTCCAAACGACATAACTATCGGTATAGACGGCCAGACGGTACTCGCCGCCGGAGTAGATGGCCTGGGTATCGCCGTCGTTGTACGCATCCCAGCCGCTGCCCGGATCCTCGAAATCATCTTCGTACAGCAAGGCGCC
>JAMJFU010000018.1:0-10128 GCA_023544525.1 Anaerolineae bacterium
GCCGGATCCGGCATGGGACTCTCCACGGCAAACTCGACCGCTTCTTCTACAGCCGCCTCCACCTTGGCATCGATCTCGGCCAGTTCTTCTTCGCTCAGGAGCTTGCGATCCAGCACCCGCTTCCTGAATTTGTCGATCGGGTCGTTGGCCCGGTTACGTGCCTTTTCCTCTTCGGTGAAGTAGAGCGTCGCGTCGCCCTGGAAGTGGCCGTAATAGCGGAATCCTCGCGCCTCGATCAGCGACGGACCCTCACCCCGCCTGGCCCTGCCGATCCCCTCGGCGGCGGCCTCGTGCACCGCAAAGAAATCGGTACCGTCCACCGTAGCCCCGGGAATGTCGTAGGCCACGGCCCGGTCGGAGATGTCCTTGGCTGCACAGTGGTAGCCCCAGGGCGTGCTCTCAGCGTAGCCATTGTTCTCGCACAGGAACACTACTGGCAGTTTCCAGATGGCAGCCAGGTTCATCGCCTCATGCATCGTGCCCTGCTCGGCAGCACCGTCACCGAAGAAGCAGACGGTCACCTGGTCGGTGCCGAGCGTCTTGGCCATCAGCCCCGCCCCACAGGCCAGGGGGCCGCCAGCGCCCACGATGCCGTTGGCGCCAAGCATCCCCTTTTCGACGTCGGCGATATGCATGGAGCCCCCTTTGCCCTTGCACGCCCCTGTCGCTTTGCCGAACAACTCAGCCATCATCGGCTTCACCTCGACCCCTTTGGCGATGCAGTGACCGTGTCCGCGATGGGTCGACGTGATAAAGTCGCGGTCGGTCAGGTGGGCACACACACCCACCGCGATCGCCTCCTCGCCAGCGTACAGATGGACGAAACCCGGCAGCCTGCCCTCGCCAAACAGCTCGGCGCTCTTGTCCTCAAAGGTGCGTATCAGTTTCATCCGCTCGTACGCCCAGAGAAGCTGCTCCTTGCTAATTTCTGCCATGGGATACCTCCTTATCCTCTTTTGTTTGAATGCCGATTACGTTCATCTTGGTGCTCAGACGGCAGCTTTGACCATGCCACCGTCTACGTTGATCGCCTGGCCGGTGATGAAGCTGGCCTTATCCGAGGCCAGGAAGGCAACCACAGCGGCGATCTCCTCCGGAAGCCCATATCGCCCCAAGGGGATGTTCTGCTCGGCGAACCAGTTGATGGCCTCCTGGCCGGACATGCCCAACATGCCTCCCAGTTGTTCCCCCAACTCGCCAGGCCCCTCCCACAGTGGCGTGCGCGTCGGCCCAGGGCAGACCGCATTCACCAGGATCTTGTCCTTGGCCAGGTAGTTGGCCAGGTCTTTGGTAAACATGATCACCGCCGCTTTGATGATGTCATAATCCAGCAGGCCTCCCGGTTGTTTGCCAAAAACCGACGAGATGTTGATGATCCGGCCCCCACCCTGCTTTCGCATGTGAGGCACGACTTCCTTGGACAACTGGATAGGGCCGAACAACATCAGATCCATGTTCTGACGGAATTCTACCTCCGGTAGCTCCATCAGGTCGCTCAGCCGGCCCGTGCCTGCGTTGTTCACAAGGATGTCGATCCGCCCAAACCGCTCCGCTACCTCAGCCACGAAACCTTTGTTGTCCTCGGGCACGGTGACGTCGCGGCTGCAGACCAGGACTTCCACGCCTTGGGCGGCGATTTCTCCAGCAGCCACATCCAGTTCCTCCTGGCCTCGGGCACAGATGGCAATCTTGCAGCCCTCGTCCGCCAGAGCGAGGGCTGACGCCTTGCCGATGCCACTGCTGCCACCCGTGACCAGCGCCACTTTCCCCCTCAGACCCAGATCCATCGTTGCACCCCCATTTCCTTCAGTGCAGCTCTGTGCCGCCGTCGATATTGAATGCCTGGCCGGTCACATTGTCGTTCGTGGCGAAAAAGACGGCCAGCGCCCCCATGTCGGCCGGAGTTTGGGCCCTGCCCTGGGGGATCAAAGCCTCGAGATGGCGTTGCCAGGACTGCTCGACCGTCTCCCCTGGCTGCTTCCACAGATCTGCCAGAAGATCCCACATCGCCGTGCGAACAATGCCCGGGCAGATGGCATTGACGGTGATGTTGTCCCGGGCTACTTCCTTGGCCAGACAGTTGGTAAAGCCCACCACAGCGAACTTGGAGGCACAGTAGTGCGCCAGAGTGGCAAACCCGTTCTTGCCTCCAATGGAGGCCGTGTTGATGATCTTGCCACCCCCCTGCTCCTTCATCTGCGGGATGACAGCCTTGCAGCAAAGGAAGACACCTTTAACGTTCACGTCCATGACTAGGTCATAGGCTGCCTCCGTCATCTCCTCCACCGGCATGACACTGATCACGCCGGCGTTGTGCACCGAGATGTCGATCCGGCCCAGCTCTTCTACGGCCTTCTGGACCATGCTCTGCACCTGATCCCACTTGGTCACATCCGCCTGGACGGCCATCGCGCGCCGGCCCAGGCCCTGGATCTCGGCCACAACCGTCTGCGCCGCCTCGAAGCCGTGGACCTCGACGACACCGTACTGGTTGTACTCATTGTCCACCAGGTCAGTGTCCACTACGGCGATATCGGCACCTTCCGCCGCCAGGGCCAGGGCGATGCCCCGCCCAATTCCCCGTCCTCCACCGGTCACCAGCGCAACTTTCCCTTCTAGTTTCATCTCGTTACACTCCTTTCATAGATCGAACCATTCTACAGATCGAGTGGCAAGGGCCGTGGTTCTGACCTCGAACACCCTCCTGTCCTCGCCGCAAACTAGAAGCCTTGCGCAACTCGATGGTTGCGGGCATGAGAAGGAGATCGTTACATCCGAGCTTGGCAAGCCATAGGCCACACCCCACCCACAGACCTCACGTCACGCCGTAACCTCAATATCTCCGGAATCATCACCTCCTTTGTTACCTGGCCAGCGTTGAAGGCTGTGATTGCACATAGTGGTGCATACTGCTGCTCACCTTCTGGCCATCCTGCCAGCGCCGAATCAGGTCGATGATAATTCCCGGCTATGCTGGCCACATGATCGGTTCGGCACCGATCTCCTCGCCAATGTGCACCGGTTCCCAGATGGCGCGTAAGGGCCAGATGTCCACATAGTTGTAGGCGCCCTTTTGCTCCCGGGGACCGAACTTGCCACTTTGCAGGCTGGGGAACCCCTCTTGCGCCAGGATCTCGCAGGCCTCATCCACATCATCGACCAGGAAGTTCATGTGGTGCAGGCCCTCGCCGTGTTCCTTCAGCCAGTCGGCATAGATGGACGGTCCCTCGACGGGCTGCACCAACTCGAGCTGGACGCCCCCAACCTGCGCCAAGGCGATCCGCTCCCGGGCCCAGGCGCTCTGCCCGTGGTACTTGCGCTCGTAGACCAAGGGCGCCTCCCAATCGTAGATGGCCCACGGCCCAATCCCAAGGATCGTCCAGTAGTTCTCAGACACCCGTTCCAGGTCTTCGACTACAATGGCGATCTGATTGATCCCCTTGCACTCGATCTTTGCCGGACTTACCTGTGCCATAGTCCCCCTCCCTTTCTATAGGCGGTGGCATCCTACTGCGGGCGACACGTCTCCCCCTTATCAGGTGCGAACCCGCAATGGGCAAAGAGAAAGAGGAGAGTACCGCAAGCCCATGAACCTGGGTCTGCGACTCTCCTCCTTTTGCGCACATGATTTTCATTGAGTGCTTTCGTACGGGCCAGCCATTACCATTATAGCAGACACGTTGTGCGCTGTCAAACAGGTATCTCCGCCGTCACTCTGCCTCAGTGATGAGCAAGGTCGGGCCCAGACTGCCCCTTCTGCCCTAGCGCGCATTCGGCTGGTGGCACCCCCATGCCCACGGCGCCCCCCTGCACCGCCGCCGATGACCACCACATCCTGCATCTCGGCCATGGCCTATACTGATATTCCCCCGAACTTGAGGACAGGCGATTAAGCGAGGACCGCCTGTTTATGGTAGAGTTGCTCATGAGCCATTGGACTGACATAGGCCAGCGACGAGTGCAGCCGGCGCAGGTTGTAGAATCCTTCGATGTATTGGAACAGATCCGGCCTGGCTTCGTCGCGAGTCCGATAGACACAGTGATGCACACGCTCCGCTTTCAAGGTGCCAAAGAAACTCTCCATCGGTGCATTGTCGTACCAGCAGCCTACCCCGTTCATGCTAGGTTGAATGCCGTTGGCTTTCAGGACGTCCTGATACCGGCTATCGGTGTACTGGCTGCCCTGTCGGAATGGTGAACGATCCCAGGCTCAGGCCGACGTTGGCGAATCGCCATCTTCAGCGCAGCCAATGTCAGGTCGGTGGTCATCCGGTCCGACATGGCCCAACCGACGATCCGCCGATTGAACAGGTCGAGGATAGTAGCCAGATAGAGCCACCCTTCCAAGGTAGGGATGTAGGTGAGATCCGCCAGCCATTTCCTATTGGGCCGCTCGGCAGTGAAGTCCCGTTTCAGCAGGTTGGGAGCAGCACGATGAGCCTTGTTGCGCCTGGTCGTGGCCCTGAATCGTCGCGTCTGTTTGGCCTGCAGGCCCTCCAAGGCCATCAAGCGCGCCACCCGATTCTCGCTGCACATCAAGCCCTGGTTCCCAAGATTGGCGAGAAACTGGACAAGATGAAGGACGATTTCGCTGCCAGACGTGCGTTGATCGAAGCGCTGGACATGGAAGTCACGCTGATGACAGAAGATGAGCAGAAGGTGCCCTATGCCCGCTGTATACTGGGAGAGCGGTCTTTGTCCATTGCGTCCAGGGGTACCTCGTGTTCCAGGACGTGCCAGATGATCCAGCTCAGGGGAAGCTGCGCGTCCCATGACGTGTCCACGACCCGGTCCAGGTCAGCCACATCTGTCTTGGCCAGAAAGGCCAGGGTCCGGTCGTGTACCTTGGTGAGCAGGGCTACGATGGAATCGACGGTCGGGTACCCCGCAGCCGTAAACTCGGGCCACTCCGGCAACTCTCCAGTGACGATGTGACGAAACCAGCCCTCTTCTGCTTCGGCGATGTGGCGGGCCACCGTCCCCAGTGACCACAGGCCTTCAGCCGGGACGAAAGCAAGCTGCTCATCGCTGAGGCTGTCCATGGCCTCCAGAAGGCCCCGCCGGACCGTACGCCAATGCGCGAGCCGCTCGGCTGCATTCATTCGCTCACTCCTTCTAGTGGGTCAGTTCTGCCCCACAGGTCCTGCAAGCCCGGCTGTAGATGTCCACCGGGTGGTGGCAGGCCGGGCACCGCCAACGGACCTCCTGCTCTGCCAGCCAGGCCTCCAGCCCGACCTCAGCCATGCGCCGTAGGTTGGAGATGGGCAGGTCAAGCCGGTCGGCGCTGAACGCAGCCAGGTCCTCGCAGGCAAACTGGGCACATTCAAAGCAGAAAGTGTGGCCCCTCTCCGCCACGCAGCCTGCGATCGCACATCTCGGGCTCCAGCGGTACTCTTCCGGACCCCGGCAGCCTTCGCACCGGATCTGCTCGGGCCGGCAGTGAAACACCTCCTCCGCATTGTACTGCAAGCGCTCCACGTCCTGATCGCGGTACATGCGATAGATGCCGCATGCCCCACAATAGAGGCCACAGGCCCCAGCCAACACCAACTCTGTCCTCATAGAGCCAGCTCCTTGATCCTCCTCCCAGTCGCGCCTGCTGTCAGCCATTTCCCAGCAGCTGCTTCAGGGCGCGCAGTGCATCCAGCGTGATCCATTTGTTGGGCTGGCCGGGTTGGCCCGTGTCTAGCGGCGGTCGGTACGGTACATGGTCGAGGTGCCAGGTGCCGTCAGGCTGCTGGCGTCCCAGAAGATAGTCCACTGCCGCAGCGATCTTGGGATGCTCCGGAGTATAGCCCAGCCGTCCGAGCGAGTCGAGGGTGGGGATGAGACCATAGTCAAAGTAGGGGTACTGGAAAACCGTCCAGGGGATTCCGACATGGAACTTGCCCATGCCCCTCTCCATGAGCAGATCGCTGAACCTTTCCGCGCCGCGCACCACCGCTGGGTGGATAGCAGCTTTGGCATCCAGCGCCGCGACCCGCAGGACGTCGAGCGTAGCCCTCAGACAGCCTGGACGCTCAGGCCGGCCGCAGTCCCACATGCCATCCGCGCGTTGGACGGTCAGAAGCCAGTCGATCCCGTGCCGGGCTCTTGGGTCCTGGCCGTAGCCGAACTGGATCAGGAAGCGCAGGATGCGAGCATGGGTGCAGGGCTCGGGCTCGTCGGACCAGACGATGCCTTTGCCGGCCACGCGCCGCTTGCGGCAGAAGGCACCATTCTCCCTTTGGAAGGTGAACATGAACTCGCAGGCGCGGGCGATATGCTGGTTCTCAGCCGTCAGGCCCATGTCCGCCAGGAGAGAGAGCGTCCAGAAGGTGCCGTAGTGTTTCGGCAGGTAGTAGTCACGCTTGACCCAATAACCACCCTCCTTCTGAGCAGTCAGCAGGGCAACGATGGGCGGATGGGACGTGATGGCCTCTCGAGCAAGGAGTACTTGCGCATCGTCGGCGGGATGGTCGAGGAGTTCGAGCAGAGTCCGGTAGCGGATCGAAGGATCGTCTTCCCCCAGCAGCCAGGGAAGGGGATCTGCGCGCAGCACATCGAGCCAGCTCATAGTGGCCCTTCGACTATGTACCGGGTGTCGGCACAGACCACGCTCCGCCGCGCCCGTTCGGCCTGCTCTGCCAGCCATTGCTCCAGGCCGACCATCATTCTCTCCATCTGTCTTCCTCCTCGTTCATGCCAGTGGGTTTAGCCCTTGTTACACAGAGATACACCGAGTAGACACAGAGGACCGCGGAGATTTTCCTGTCTCTTCTCCGTGAGCCTCTGTGTCTCCTTCGTGGCTCTCCGTGTCCAGGGGTCTGCTGCCATGCACTAGCCCACCTGGAACGAGATCGAGCCGTAGGTGGTGCCGTTGACCTGAGGCTGGAACGCGTGCTCGCCCGGATAGTACTTGCGGGTGGTAACAGGTCGAAAGCTGAACACTTTTTCGATGTGCAGCACCTCCCTGGGCTGGAGGGTGCGCTTGGCCAGTTTGAACACCTTGGGGGTGCGTTGGCCCCTGGCGCGCACCAGGTGTATGACGAAATCGATCATCAGCTCCTGTGGCTCGTCGGCCAGGGACTCGAGGTCAAAGGAAAAGGTGACCTCACCGCCCTCAGCAATGGCCGCCGGCTCAACCGCCAGGTTCCGCACGTCGATGGCCGCCGGGCCATAGCCCAACAGCGCCAAGGCCCGCGGATGTCCCTTTTTGACCAGCGTCCGCAGCGCATGCTTCGCGATCCACTCGATCTCGGGGCCGCCATCAGCATGCCAGCGGCGCGCCAGATCTAGCACGATCTCGGGGTTGTCCTTGGAGATGTCGTTCAGATTGTTGGCCACGCTGCGGCGTACCGATTCCGACGGGTCATCCTTCAGTGCTTCCAGGATCTGCAGGATGGGCGCCGGGTTGGCCTCCAACGCCTGCAGGCGGATGCCCCACGGCAGGCGCGGCCGGCAGCCCTCGCTGGCCAACCGGCGTACATCAGGACTCTCGTGATGCGCCCAACGGAGCATCTGAGCCATCATGCGCTCCTGGTCCTGGACAATGAAGGGCCGCACGGCATACTCAGCACTGATCAGTTGCGTGAAGGCCTCCAGTGCCGGGATCGAAGCCTGCCAGTGGTCCAGGCCAAAGACCTCGACAAAGTCGGGAAAGACCATGTTTTCAAAGCCAAAGTGGCTGAGAGACGGCGCTGCCTGGCGCAGGATGGACAGAGCCGTCCCATAGTCTGCTGGCAGAAGGCTGCCGAGGACGAGCGTGATGTGGCGCATGCGCTGCTTCAGCTCGCGCAGCTCCCATTCCTCGTCAAAGACGCCGGCCAGCAAAGCCCGGCGATCCAGGCCGGGATACACTTGCTGGATCGCCCCGGCCAGGTCGGAGACATACTTCTGGTTGTAGATGTCCTTGAACTTCACCCTACCCTGCCCCTATCTCCGTATTTCGGTTGCAGGCGAGCCTGCTGGTCTCTCGTGTCAAAGGCGCCTGACCGGGATCCAGACTTCCATCTCTGACCCCGGGTCACGGGGATCAAAGGCGGGGCCGTACAGCTCGAACTCTGGGCCTTCTGGACGCTCGTAGCCGGACGCTGGCAGCCACTCTTCATAGATCCTGTGCATGGTCTCCCTGATCGTCGGCAGCGTGCATGTAAAGACGGCGTAGGTCTGTGCCGGGATCTCCCAACTGACCATGCCCTCCGGAACGTCCCCGGCTCGCTCAACCGCCAGGCCGGCAACGTACTCGAAGGCGCCAGCCTCGGCGTCCATGTGATCGATGACGCCAAAGGCGACGCCCGGCTCGGCGACATGCTCGATCTCTCCCAGCCTGGATCCCGAAGTGGCCCACATCTGGGCGATCTCGTTCTCTTCGTTTTTCCCCCGGTAGTGTAGCCCGACGACTGTGAAAGCCAGCCTACTGACAATCGTGGCCTCCATATCAGCCTCCCTCCTCTGTTAGCGTTCTATCCTGCCAAAAGCCTGCAGGATAGTCAGGGTCTTGAGTGTTATCTGTCCACGCCACTCCTGGCGGGCCCGCTCCCACACCGCAGGATACGCACCGCCCCACGTCCAGACCGGGTCCCAGGTCCCCTCGGAGCTCTGGTGCTCAATCTGATAGTCGAGGTCGGCCTGGACCGCCTCCCCTATCAGATCGGCCACCGGCGAGGCCGGAGTCTCCACGATCTTGAGGGGGTGGATGCAGTAAGTCCCCCACTCGGCCGGGTCGCGGCTGACGCTACGCGGCACAACGCTGCGCAGCCGGAGGAGCAGGCGCGCCCTGAGGGCCTCTGGCAGCGTTTCCTCTTCGGCGAGGGCCAGTGCATAGGCCAGGTCATCGCCGCCGCCGGTGCCCAACGCCTCGATGGTTTCCACGTCCGATACCGTCCGCTCGCTCAACTCCTGCAGCCACTGTGAGGGCGCGCCAGCGGCAAAGTGGTGGAGCAGGCCCACTATCTGGGCCCGCGGGATAATGAGGAAACCATCGAAGGTGCATGCCAGGCTACCCTGCTCGTCGTGCCACCATGGCGCGTGCGGATGGTCGTTTACGTCCCGGGGCACAGCACGCCAAACCTGGTCCACGGGATCAAGGCTGTCCAGCAAGTACTGCAGGGCACGCCCCACGAGGGGACCCGCAGACGGGTATCCGATCTCTTTGAGGATCTGCAGGGCTATGCCGGTTGCCAGGGCCGAAGAACTCGGGGTGCGCACATCAGGCTCTAGAGCGTGCCCAAAGCCGCCGTCCGGATTCTGGTAGGTGGTCAAAATGCGGGTTACCGGCTCAGCCGGGGCGCCCTCAAACCGGAACTCGAACAGCGCTCGGTCGAGAGGGCGTGCCTCTGGCTTCAGAAAGCGACGTGCTCGCTCCAGCGCCGACGCGCTCAAGGTCTTGGCCATGATGATGCCTCTCTCAGAAGGGATAGCCGCGGGCGCCCTGGCAGCCCTTCAGGGCCGAGATCTCACCGCAGTGTGCGTTAATGTGCCAGATCACAAAGGTCTCAAGCAGTTGAGCCAGGTTGAGCTCGCCGGCAGGGGTCTGGACAATCCTCTCCAGATCTTCGGGCGTCATCGAACTCAGCCAGCCTCGGATCGCCGCGCCCAGGGCTTGGGCATACTCGTGCACGGCGGGCAGGTCTATGCGCAGGCCGCACATATACTCGCGATGGACCAGTTGGTCCGCACCGTGGACCGGTTCTGGTACCGAAACGGCCAGCATCTTTGGCTGCCAGCCCCCGCGCTCGCTTAAGGGCGGTTCCCCCATGCACCACTGGTGCACAACATAGTCTGCGCTGGTGAGGGTGTGCCAGTAGAGAGCGCCAGCAGGGTTGGCCATGCCCGGCGGCTGCCAATCGGCCTGTTCTTGGGTCAGGTCAGCCGTGACCTGGCCCAGGATGCCCAGAGCATTGTCCAGGGAGTAGGAGAGTAACTCGACCGTGTTCATAGCTCATTCACCTCTCTGTGGTCTTGGCTAGAGGGACCTGCTTTGGTCCCATTGGCTGTGGGCCCGCTCTATCCTACCAGCGGCCCGGGCATCGGGATCCCGTGCCTGGTGGATGAAGGGCACCATCCAGTAGTGAATCTGGCCCCCTCCTGGTTGTTGCACGGCGTCGCGTGCCGTGACTATACCGCCAAATGCCGGTGGCCAATACC
>JAMJFU010000018.1:10138-33634 GCA_023544525.1 Anaerolineae bacterium
GCTGTAGGCTGTGATCCAAAGGCGGGTCCGCAGGCCGTTCAGTATGCGGCGGGCCTTGAGCCATGGCAGCAAGGGTCCGGGCAAGGAAGCGGCCGGTGTAGCTGTCCGGTGTGGTTGCCACCTCCTCGGGCATGCCCTGGGCGATGATGCAACCCCCTCCGTCACCGCCCTCGGGACCGAGGTCGATGATCCAGTCCGCGGTCTTGATGACGTCCAGGTTGTGCTCGATGACGATCACCGTGTTGCCGGCGTCGGTCAGGCGATGGAGCACATCCAGGAGCTTTTGGATGTCGGCAAAGTGCAGGCCGGTGGTCGGCTCATCCAGGATATAGACCGTGTCTCCGGTCGAGACCCGGGATAGCTCCTTGGCCAGCTTGACGCGCTGGGCCTCTCCGCCGGACAGGGTGGTAGCACTCTGTCCGAGCTTGATATAGCCCAGGCCGACGTCGGCCAGGGTCTGTAGTTTGCGCTGGATCTTGGGGATATTGGAAAAGTGCTCCAGCGCCTCGTTGACGTCCATATCTAGCGTCTCGGTGATGTTCTTGCCCTTGTAGCGGATCTGAAGCGTCTCACGGTTGTAGCGGCTTCCTTTGCAGACATCGCAACGGACCCACACGTCGGCCAGGAAGTGCATCTCTATCTGCTTCTGTCCGTGGCCCTTGCACGCTTCGCAGCGCCCGCCCTTGACGTTGAAACTGAAGCGTCCCGGTTTGTAGCCCCGGGCCTTGGCCTGCGGTACCTGGGCAAAGAGGTCTCGGATATCGCCAAAAACTCCGACGTAGGTCGCCGGGTTGGAGCGTGGTGTCCGGCCGATGGGATCCTGGGTGATGTTGATGACCTTGTCGACCGCGTCCAGTCCCTCGATTCGCTCGTGATCGCCCGCCTTGCGGGTGGCCTGGTGCAGCACCTGGGCCAGTGCCGGATGCAGGGTCTGTGACACCAGCGACGATTTTCCGCTGCCCGATACACCGGTCACACAGGTGAACAGGCCCAGCGGGAAGCGCACGTCCAGGTTCTTGAGATTGTTCTGGCGTGCGCCGACGAGGCTCAGCCATTGCCCATTGACCGGCCGCCGGCTGCCGTTGGGCGATAGCACCTGGACCTGACCAGATAGGTAGCGGCCCGTCAGGGACCGCTCGTTGGCCATGATCTCTTCCGGCGGGCCCTCGGCGACCACCCAGCCCCCCAACACGCCGGCACCTGGTCCCAGGTCCACGATCCAATCCGCCGTCAGCATCGTCTCGGCGTCGTGCTCGACCACCAGCACCGTATTGCCCATGTCCCGCAACTGTTCCAGGGTATCGAGCAGGCGGCGGTTGTCGCGCTGGTGTAAGCCGATGCTCGGCTCGTCCAGAATGTAGAGGACGCCCACCAGGCCACAGCCCACCTGGCTGGCCAGGCGGATGCGCTGCCCTTCGCCACCGGACAGGGTCGGTGCCGACCGGTCCAGCGTCAGATAGTGCAGCCCCACGTTGAGCATGAACTGCAGCCGCTCGCGGATCTCTTTCAGTACCTCCTCGGCGATGAGGAACTGCTCGGGGGACAGGCTAGTCCGATGGGTTGGTAGATTGGTAGACTCGGGATTTGGCTCCACTGCACCAATCTCCCCATCCACCAATGGTTCGGTTTCCCGCAACGCCTCTGGCCAGAGGCTTGCCACCCAGCGCACAGCCTCGTCGATAGACAGGCTGGTCACCTCCTGGATGTTCCTGCCGGCCACAGTGGTGGCCAGCGCTTCGGGCCGCAGGCGTTTGCCCTGGCATGTGGGGCACAGCAGTTCCCGCATGAAGGTCATGTACCAGCGCCGCATGCCCTCCGACCTGGTCTGATGATATCGGCGCCGTGTGCCGTTGACTATCCCCTCGGTCTCCCATTCCCCCTGCCAGCTTCCGCGTTCACTCTCGGAGTGCCAGGTCACCTTGATGCCACCATAGAGGATGGCCTGCTGGCATGCCTGCGATAGCTCACGCCAGGGTGTGTCGAGGTCAAAGCCAAACTGGGCCAGGATCTGGCTCGCGGCCTGATAGATGCCGGAGCTTTTTTTCTTGTGCACCTCTCCCCATGTGCGCACCGCGCCGTCGCCAATGCTCTTTTCCGGATGGATAAAGAGCTCGGGGTCGAACTCGACCTTGGTGCCCAAACCGTTGCAGTCGGGGCACATGCCGTGTGGCGAGTTGAAACTGAACATCTGGGGGGTCAGCTCGGGGAAGCTGATGCCACACACAGGGCAGGCGTTCTCCTCCGAGAAGCTCAGCAACTCGCCGCCCGCCACGTCGACGTATACCAGGCCATCTGCCAGCCGCAGCGCGGTCTCGATCGAGTCGGTCAGCCTTGTCATCCAGTTATCAGCCTTCGCGCCCTGGGGGCCTGTGCCGCTGGATCCCGGATTCGCGGTTGCTGGAGATGCGACATCTGTAGCTTCGGGAGCCACAGATCCGGGATCTGGAACCAGAAGCCGGTCGACGACGATCTCGATGTCGTGTTTCTTGGTCTTGGTTAGCTGGATCCGTTCGGCCAGGTCCACCTGGACGCCGTCGATCCTGGCCCGGACATAGCCGTCGGCCTGCGCCTGTTTCAGCACCTCTTCGTGGGTGCCCTTCCGCCCGCGCACGATGGGTGCCAGCACCTGGAAGGCTGTGCCAGTTGGCAGTTGGGCGACCTGGCTGACGATCTGCTGCGCCGACTGGGCAGAGACTTCCCGGCCGCACTGCGGACAGTGGGGCGTCCCCACGCGCGCATAGAGCACACGCAGGTAATCATAGATCTCGGTGACAGTGCCAACGGTCGAGCGCGGGTTCTTGCTGACCGCCTTCTGCTCGATGGCAATTGCTGGACTGAGGCCGCCGATAAAGTCAATCCTGGGCTTCTCCATCTGGCCCAGGAACTGGCGTGCATAGGAGGACAGCGACTCGACATAACGCCGCTGTCCCTCGGCGTAGAGCGTGTCGAAGGCAAGGCTGCTCTTGCCACTGCCAGAGACGCCGGTGATTACGATCAGTTTGTGGCGCGGAAGGACGAGATCGATGTCCTTCAGGTTGTGCTGCTGCGCGCCACGGATGACAAGCTTGTCGTGGTACATACCTTCCTTCTCAATCTTGGCTTATGAATGCGATGACGGTCGAGGTTTGCGACTACGCAGGTACCATTCTAGTCCAAATATCTGTCAGGACATGTCATGAACCACTCGAAACTTTGTTCGAATCCTGACGTTCTCTGGCGTGATTGGCATCCCATTCTACCATAGTCGCTGCGGGGTGCAAGTTCTCGCCCAGCCAGCACCGCCCGGGCTACAGGATGAACGCCCCTGTGTCGGGGGGGCCTTTGGCGGCCTGCGGCAAGCAAGGCATAATGAGCCGGTACACCATTTGGGCTTCTTGGACCTTAGCGGGCCCTGCCGCTTCCACACCGCTGACGAAAAGCTGCTGGGGCAAGCCTGGGCGGGGGATGGCGGCTCAGTTCTCGCCGGATAGCGCATGGAGTCTGGACAAGAAGACGGACCAGGCAGTCTCGGGATCTTGGGCCGGGCGAAGCCGCCGAATCACCAACAGGATTCTGCTGACCTGTCCGGGCTCAGTTCCCTGCATTACCATCATATCGGGCACGTACTGGGAGTATTCAGATCGTTCCCTGAAGTACGTCAAGTGAGAGAGCGCCTGGGACTCTAGCCCGGGAGCATCCAGAAGGGTCGCGTAGATGTAGGTAGGCTCCCTGTCAAGGAAGAAAGCCCTGGGAACCGATTTGTCATGGCCCGGAGACCTGCGAGCTAGGTTGGCCACGATGGGTGGGTTATCCTGCACACGCAGTGCGTGGCTGTCTTCTACGGTCAGCTCTGCAACCTCGCGGCTGACGAGCCCGTTGGTGTCGTAGATAGTCAGATTTGAGTAGTACCCGATGTTGCCGATGGCTCCCTCCACCAGCGAGTCGCCGGGAGCTGCATATTCGGCCAATGCTGTGCCCACGTCTGCCCAACGCCTCGAGTTTCGGCGCATAGCCAACCACTGGTCTGTCTCGCTGCGGTAGACCGCGGCGTTTCGCCGGAAGTGGAAGACGGATCGCACAGACTCTGGAACAATGTGCAGGTTCCAGATCGAAAGGATTCCCGTAATGATGGTGGCGCACACCACTGCCCCCACCAAAACACGGTTGCGATACGACATGGGCCTGCTCCGGATCTCGTTCGTGAGGAACCCTATCATGAGAGCCAGGAAAGGTAGCGCTGGCACGAGGAAACGGCCCATGGCCATAAAGTCGCCGCCTACGAGAACCGCATACAGATTCGGTGCCCAGTAGGCGATCACGATCGGGCCTCCGAACACCCTCTGCCGCTGACGCAGCAGGTACAGCGTACCCGGAAGCGAAAGAAAGCTACTGACGAAGGTGAGGTAGAAGACTATGACATAGGACAGCCCTCTCTGGAGCGTCCAACCAGAGAGGGAGCCCTTCACATGAAAGGTAGTCGGGATCAAGTCTCCATAGTAGGAATAGCGCCAGATCTCCTGAACGGCTGCTCCGACCAGCACGATCGCCAGGAACACCGCCAAATGCTTCCAGAAGTGAGGCTTCCTGCGCGCTTGGGAGAAAACGGCGCACAAAGCGACGACCAGGCACCAGCCGACTCCCTCGGCCCGTATCAGGACCACTAACAGCCCGGCAAGGCCTGCCCAAAGTCCACTCCTTGGAGATGTGCTCAGTACCAGCACAAAGAAGGTCAGAAACAGGCAAAACGCGAAGGGCATGGTCTCCAGCCCGCTCGTGGCCCACACAGCGTAAGGAGGGAAGGCAGCAAGGAAGAGAGTAGCCGCCAACGTGCTCCACGGATCAAACCGCAGCCAGGCACGGCAGACATGCCACACCAACAGCAACAGCCCGCCTCCGGTCACAAAGGATACGAGCGGTATCCACAGGACGACATCCATTCCCAGGCGCTCAAACAGGGCCGCGACCAACACCCACAAGTAGTTGCTGTACCCTTCCACAGGCGCAGTCGCACTTGGATTGTATGTCAAGCCATAGCCTGATGCGAGGTTCTTGGCATATCGGAACGAGATAAAGGCATCATCGTTCACCCACCAGAAGTAGCAGGCCAGCAGCGAGTACACGACGAGTGCGAGCAGCAGGAGCAGGAGCTCCAAAGCCAGCGCCCGGTCGGCAGGCTTCATAGCTCTACCCCTGATGGAGCCGGTTCATCGACTTGCACGCTTGAAACGGCGAACCGCGGGTCCATGCTCATGCCAGTTCTATCCTCTGCTATGCTGCTGTTTCGGCCAGGGACCATGTGCTTCTGGTTGGGGGTCAGAATATCGCTCGGGCTGCTCACTGCCTACTCCTATGCCGAACCTGCCAGGCTCAACAGGCTTATCGGCTTTGCTGGCTGCCAGCATTATACCAGCCCACAGGCCGCCATGCAAGATGACAGCGAGGCCAACCTTAGGGTCCGGTCAAAGTCATGGTCCATCGATAGTGCCGCGTCAAACTCAGCGGATCTGTCATGCTGAGCGCAGCGAAGCATCTCGATCTGGCACAGTGGAGACCCTTCGCTCTGCTCAGGGTGACAGGACGCATGGCAGAGTAGGGCGGCTGGACGACTTTGACAGGGCCCTGGAGGCCAACCTGCAGTGACAGCGTTTTGGAAGGCACCTGGTTGGCAGCTGTTTGCCGTTTTCCCCCTTCTGGCGTACAATGGCCCCATGGAAGCAGAAGTAGCCTGGTGGCCCTTTGTTGCAGTCCTGGCTGCGGCCTTTCTCGTGGCCCTGGCCGGCACACCACTTGCCGCCAACTGGGGCCGGCATCACGGGGTCGTTGACGAGCCTGGCCCGCGGCGCCGGCACAAAGGTTCCATCCCCCGGACCGGGGGCATCGCCCTCTTTGTAGCTTTTATGGCCGGCATGCTCCTGTCCCAGTGGCTGCCGGTCCCCCGCCAGGACCCCAACGAGCTGATACGCTTCCTGGGTATCGCCATCGGTACCACGTTCCTCTTTGTCGTAGGCTTGATCGACGATCGTCTTGAGCTGCGCCCTGGCCCCCAGTATCTGGCCCAGGCGCTGGCCGGCCTGATTGCGATCCTCAGTCTCGTCTTTATCGAGCGGGTGATGAACCCGTTCACCGACAAGATCGAGATCTTTCCCTATCCCCTGGTGGTGGCCTTTACCCTGGTGTGGATCATGGGCATGGTCAATACCATCAACTTCTTGGACGGCCTCGATGGCCTGGCATCTGGTGTAGGCGCTATCGTCAGTGCTGTGCTGGCCCTGCACATGCTGCGCGAGGGGCAGTACAGCGTGGCCCTGCTGCCCCTGGCCCTCCTGGGCGCTACGCTGGGCTTCTTGCCCTTCAATTTCCCGCCGGCCCGCGTTTTTCTGGGGTCGGGCTCCTGGATCTTGGGTTATGCAATCGCCACATTGGGCATTGCTGCGGGGGCCAAGCTGGCGCTCTTGCTCTTGGTGCTGGGCATCCCCATCGTGGATGTTGCCTGGCTCATCCTCAGCCGGCTGCGTGCCGGGCAATCGATCGGGCAGGCGGACCGTCGCCACCTGCACTTCCGCTTGCTGGACGCCGGCCTGAGCGTTCGCCAGGTGGTGCTGCTGTACTACGGCTACAGCATCTTGTTGGGTGCTGCAGCTCTGCTCATCGACTCACGGATGGCAAAGCTCATTACCTTGCTGGCCCTGGGAGGAGGCACTCTGGCCCTGCTGGCCTGGCTGGCTCGCCGTACGATGGTGCCCGAGGACAAATCCGGATCCGGCGCCCCTCGACCAGGTCTGTGACGGGATTTACTTGACCGAACATACGTTTGAGGGTAGAATGGGGCGAATAGACGAGGAGCTTGTGGTTTGATGCAGAATTCACCGAACGCCACAGAACTGCTGCGCCGGGGTCAGGCCGCAGCGCGAGTCGGGCGGCGCGAAGAGGCTCGTGACTACCTCCGCCGCGCTGTGGAGTTGGACCCTGAAAGGGTGCAGGCCTGGCTTGATCTGGCTGGCGTAGAGGAGGATCCAGACAAGAAGCGGCTGTGTTTCGAGACCGTGCTCTCACTGGATCCCCAGAATGAAGAGGCGGCACTCGGCCTGGAGATGCTGGGTTACGATGCCGTCCGTGCGCCGTTCCAGACAACGGCCGAGGACGAGCTGGAGACGGTCATCGCTGAGGCCTCTCGCCGGCTGGAGAGGGCGGTCGGTCCACCTCCGCCGGACGAGGTGCCGCTGGATGATGGTGTGTTCTACTGCGCCAACCATCCCAATGTCGAGACTGTGCTGCGCTGCAACCGCTGTGGCAAGCCGATCTGCACCCGCTGCGCCGTGCAGACGCCGGTCGGCTATCGCTGCCGGGAATGCGTAGGCCAACAGCAATCTATCTTTTATAGCGGCGGCACCCTGGGTTACGTGATTGGCGGGGCACTGGCGCTAGTCCTTAGCGCGGTGGCCAGCTACCTGATGATTCTAATTGGGGCGTGGTTCTTTGCCCTGATCCTGGGCCCTGCAGCCGGCATTGGCGTCGCCGAGGCAGTGCGTTTTGCCGTTCGCCGCCGCCGAAGCCGGCGCTTGTGGGCCGTGGTTGCCGTGGCCATGGTCATCGGTGCTTTGCCAGCCTTGCTCCCGGCCCTGGTCTCCCTTTGGCGGCTGATCACCCTCGGGCTGTTTCTGGTGTTGGCCGTGAGTGCTGCGTCGGCCCGTTTGCGCTGATTCATCGTGGGTAGAGGGTCCCGTGCTCAGTGAACTAACCATTCGCGATTTCGCCATTATCGACCACCTGCACCTGCGCTTCGGCGCAGGTTTCAACGTGCTCACCGGCGAGACAGGTGCCGGCAAATCGATCATCGTGGACGCCGTAAGCCTGCTGTTGGGCGGCCGCGGTGATACTACTTTTGTCCGCTCTGGAGCGGATCGCGCCCACATTGAGGGCGTTTTCCAGTTGGACACGGAAACCCAAGGCCTGGCAAACTCTTTGTTGGCCCAGGATGGCCTGGAAGGTGACGACCCGGCGATCCTGGTGCTGGCCCGCGAAATCCGGCGCGAAGGCCGCAATGTCTGCCGCGTCAACGGGCGGGCCGTGACCCTCACCGTCCTGGAAGGAATCGGCCAGAACCTGGTAGACATCCACGGCCAGACCGAGCACCTGTCCTTGATGCGCGTACGCGAGCACATCGATCTGCTGGACCGCTACGGTGATCTCTGGTCCTTGCGAGAGCAGGTAGCCTCTCAGGTCGAAGAGCTGCGCGCGGTCCGGCGGGAGCTGGCCGCGCTCCGGCGCGACGAGCGCGAACTCGCCCGGCGCTTGGACCTGCTCCAGTACCAGGTGGACGAGATCGAGGCTGCGCGACTCGAGCCTGGCGAGGAGGAGGACCTGCTTCAGGAGCGGACTCGCCTGGCCAACGCCGAGCAATTGCGCGAGTTGTCTGACGATGCCTACCGCGCCCTGTACGAGGCCGGCGACGAGCAGGCCTCGGCAGTGGACTTGCTGCAGATGGCGGCGCGAGCCCTGGTTGGCCTGGCCCGCCTGGACGCCTCCACGAACCCGCTGGCCGAAACCGCGGAGGGACTCAGCTACCAGGTGGAAGACCTGGCTGACTCGCTGCGTGATTACCGCGACCAGGTCGAGTTCAACCCTCGCCGTTTGAACCAGGTAGAAGACCGCCTGCTGCTCATCCACAACCTCCAGCGCAAGTACGGCGAGGGTATCGACGATATCCTGGCCTTTGCCGAGCGTGCCCGGCGCGAGCTGGAGACCATCGAGCACAGCGAGGAGCGGATCGAGGAGCTGGAGGCTGAGGAGGCTCGTCTCCTGCGCGAGATCGGTCGTCTTGGCGCCGAGCTCTCTGTCCGGCGGCGCGAACGAGGGCAGAGTCTGGCGGCGGGCATCGAGGCCGAACTCGAGGAGCTGAGCATGGCCCGCGCGCGCTTTAGCGTCGACCTGGCCTGGCGCGACGATCCCGAGGGCGCTTTTATCGACGACCGGCGGGTGGCTTTTGACCTGACGGGTCTGGACCGTGTCGAGTTTTTGGTGGCGCCCAACGTGGGCGAGCCGCTCAAACCGCTGGTGCGCATTGCCTCTGGTGGCGAGACGTCGCGCTTGATGTTGGCACTGAAAACAGTGCTGGCCCAGGCCGACCGCACGCCCACATTGATATTTGACGAGATCGATGCCGGTATTGGCGGCCGGGTGGGGTCGGTCGTCGGCCGCAAACTGTGGGGCCTGACTGCCTCACGCGGCGATGGCGCGCGCCGCCATCAGGTTCTGTGTGTCACCCACCTGCCCCAGCTTGCGATCTATGGCGACATGCATCTGCAAGTGAGCAAGGGCGTGGTCGGTGACCGCACTGTGACAGCTGTCCGGCACTTGGACGGTGGAGACCGGGAGCTAGAGATTGCGGGCATGCTTGGGGCTGTCACTGACCGGACAGAGGCCAGTGCTCGCGAGATGCTGGCGGCCAGCCAGGCTGAAAAGGGCCAGTGACGGGCCGGTAGCCCCGCCTCCCGCACGTAAGGCGTCCTGCCCCTCAGCCTGGGCGACCCTACCACAGCACAAAGCTGACTTGACAAGGCCGGTCAAGCTACATATCCTGTATCTGTCAAGCGCATATAGATGATACAGAAAGGTAGACGAAGCATGTCCAGCGGACGTCGACGTTGGCGAGCAGGCCAGCAGGAGGAGGCCTGTCCGCGGCGCATACACAATTTCCTGGAGCCGGTTTTGTTGCTGCTGTTGCACTGCGACGAGTCGCACGGCTACGACCTCCTTGAGGCCCTGAAAGAATTCGGCTTTGAGCAGAACCCGGTCGATTCGAGCACCGTCTACCGTATCCTGCGCTCCCTCGAAGAGCGGGGCTTTGTCACCTCGCGGTGGGAGACGGGCGACGCAGGGCCTGCGCGGCGGCTGTATCTGATCACAGAGAATGGCGACGACTACTTGGGCCGTTGGATCGAGGACCTGCGCGAGACCGACCGGGTACTGCACCACTTTCTGGAGACCTATGACAGCCACATGCAGGTGCATGCGTAACGACCATCTGCAGGCCACATGACAGCTGATAACCGGATCTGGTGGCTCGCTGGAGCCCTGGTCGCGATCCTGATCTTTGCGCTGCTGGCTGGCATCGCCGGGCGCGATGCACCGGGTCTCGAGGTTGACGTGCTGGAGCCCGGCGAGACGGAGAGCCTGCGCGCCGAAGTGATTGCCGTCCTGGAGCAGGGGCTCATCGAACAGGGTGAGTTCCAGCAGCCGTATCAGGTCCTGCGCCTGCGCATCGTCGAGGGTCCGCTGCAGGGCCAGGAGGTTGAGGTCGAGTATGGCACGATGCGGCCCACCAGCGAGGACCGGCTCTTCCGTCCCGGCGACCAGGTCATTGTCGATCGGACCCGGACGCTAGACGGGGATGATTTCTACAGCGTCAGCGACTATGTCCGGGGCAGGGCACTCTTGTGGCTGACGCTTCTCTTTGTCGCGGGCACGTTGCTGCTCAGCGGCTGGCAGGGCCTCCGTTCGCTGCTGGGCATGGCCATCAGCCTGGTCGTCATCGGCGCTTTTATCGTGCCCCAGATCCTGGACGGGCGTAATCCGGTGCTCGTGGCCGTGGTTGGCTCTGTGCTGATGATGGGTGCCAGCTTGTACCTGGTCTATGGCTGGAAGGGCAAGACCCACGTCGCCGTCGCGGGCCTATTTCTGAGCCTCCTGTTGACCGGTGCACTGGCCGTCTGGTTTGTGGGGCAGGCGCGGCTCTCCGGTTTTGGCGCTGAGGAGGCCGCCTTCTTGCAGGTGGCCGGCGTCCAACTCGATCCCCAGGGGCTGCTGCTGGCAGGGATCATGATCGGGGTGTTGGGCGCCCTGGACGACATCGCCATAGGCCAGTCGTCGGCCATCTTTGAGTTGAGCAAAGCCAGTCCTGGCTTGAGCTGGCGGAGCCTTTTTCGCCACGGAATGACCATTGGCCGGGACCACATCGCGGCCATGGTCAATACTCTGCTGCTGGCCTACGTCGGGGCGGCACTGCCCCTCGTGCTTCTCTTCACAGTGTACGCCGAGTCGCTGGGTATCACCCTCAACCGGGAGATCATCGCCGAAGAGGTCGTGCGCACCCTCGTAGGCAGCCTGGGGCTGCTGGCCGGCGTACCGCTCACCAGTTTGATCGCCTCGCTGGTGGCGGGGCGAGGCAGGGATGGGAGCGCGCCCGCAGACTAGGTGCCTCCTGGATTCCCCGGCGACCGGAAGGTCCGCACCCGGCGCAGCGCGAAAAAGCCGATAAGCAGCGGCAGCCAGAACATGACCGCCCGAAAGGTCAGCACAATGGCCGCTGCCTGTTCGGGCGGGATCCCCAGCTTTGTGTAGACGAGGGTCATGATGCCTTCCACAGCCGCCAGCCCCCTGGGAACCAGGGTTACCACCCAGAATACGATCCCCATCGAGAAGCCAGCTACGAGGGTGCCCAGTCGCACAGGCTGGCCGAAGGCGCGGAAGATAACGTACAGGCCCACCAGGTTCACGGCGTGAATGACAAAGGCCCAGCCCACGGTCAAGGTTAGCGAACGAGGCTCGGCGACGATGGCCTGCGCCGCCTGTTCCAACTCCTGGGCGTTGCGTTCGGCCCAGTCCTGGCCGAGAATGCCGGGCCGGCCGACGCGGGCCCCGACCCAGTTTACCCGGCGCTCTACCACCGACAGCACCCGGTGCAACAGCCTTGGTCTACGGCGGGCCAGGAGTAGGCCAGTGCTCAGGATGGCCACGACCAAGACAAAAACCGCGCTGCTGATGATGTCGTAGTAGAAGAGCTTGCCCTGCCTGTGCAGATACACGACCGAAAAAAGGAGGAAGGGCAATAGGGTGGCCAGGTCGCAGAGAAGCACGAGGACCGCGCCCACCGCCGTGCGCGGTCCCGATTCTCCCCGCTGTACCGCATCGTCGACGAATAGGGCCGCGCCTGCTGCCCCGCCAGAGGGAGCCAGGGCATTGACAAAGTAAGCGGTGAACATCACCGGCAACAGCTCCAGGACGCGGCTCGCCACGCCTACCGTCGCAAAGCCAAAGCGGTAGAGCTGGGCATCCATCACAAAGTAGAGGAGATAGATCCCGAGGGCCACAAGTAGCCATCCCCCGTGCCCTCGCGAGAGCGTGGCAGCCAGGTCACGCAGGTCGGCGAAGCGGCTGAATATCCAGATGGTGAGCAGGACGAGCAGGATCAGCAAGACGATCCGGCGCCAATCCACTCGCAGTTCTGTCCGGTGCATGTCGCGCCAAGCCTGGCCTGCCCCTGCTGTGCTGGCAGGCGTCTTTCTACCCTGTGTCCACCTCCGGTGTCGGTACCCAGGGTGGGCGGGGCCAAAACGGGTCTTGCGGATTGAAGTAGTTGTAGAGCATGTTGCTCACGTCCCTGTACAGGGGCTGGTTGATCGCAAAGTTGATCCAGGGCGTGTCCTGCCAGATGTAGAAACTGATGAGCCAGTTCGCACCGGGTGAATAGACGATGCCGACCTCGGCGCGCGTATCGCCCCAGGGCTGGTCGTAGCCAGAATAGCCGTGCTTGTGGGCCAGCTTGACGTCCGGTGGAATGCCGGCGCCGAGCAGGTTGCGAAGGTCGTTGGCGGCCATGACCTCGATCATCTCTTCACACACGGCGGGCGTAAAGATGCCGGGATACGCCTTGCGCAGCGTCCCCTTGTCTTCGGTACAACGATAGATCATCTCGATGAGGTCAGCCATCTCGCGAGGCGTGGCGCGGATACAGCGATCGTAGCGCGGCACGCTGGCCCCCTGCCAGGCGGCCCAGATCAGTTGGCCGCCACCTAGCGACGCGTCAGGGATGACATACGGGGCACAGATGCGAAAGTTGCTCAAACCCAGGCCCTGCATCGTTCTGGTGACGCGTGCCGCACCCTGGTACGCCGAGCCGCCGCCGAGGGATGCCATCAAAAAGTTGGCGGCGGGATTGCTCGAGTTGCTACCGAGCATGCTGAGGAGCAGTTGGTGGGACTCCTCGTCGACCACCCCTTCCCCGGCACGGTACACTTCGACCATGATGCCAACCTTGACCAGGCTCATTCCCGACAGGACATAGTCCATGTTGGATTCGTAGATGGTCTCGTTTGTATCCAGGTTCTTGACCAGGATGCTGGTCACCCCAGGGAACTGCGCCAGGCGCGCCTTCAGGGGCGGCAGCAGCAGGTCCTTGGTGATGGGCGGCGGCGGCACCAGATCAGGCTCAAAGCGGATAGGCTCGGTCATGCCCGCGCGGACATACAGATCGACCTGCGTCGTGGCACGGGTGACGTTGAATGTATAGCCTGGATCGCCCTCGGCGAAAAAGAGTCCGGTGGTCTCGGTCAGGGGACCGGTGTACCCTGCAAAGTGGGGGAAGGTCCAGGTTAGGGGGCCACTATAGTCAACCGTCGGCGTACCCTCGATCCCGCCGGCGGTGCTGATGGGCATCGTGGCCGTATAGTAGTAAGGCAGTGTTGGCTCACGCTCCATGACAGGTCCCAGTGTGCTGAGCATCGATTCGATGCGTGCCCGGCTCTGGTCGGGCTCGGTGACGCTGATCGGCAGCTCCACCTCGCGCCGCCTGGCAAGGGGCACCTGCTCGTTGATCATGGACGCAGCCTGCGCGACGTCCAGTCGATACCCTGGCCTGCCGGGGTAGAATGTCAGTTTCTGGACGTCAATCATCGGCTGGGTGGGTGCAGCGTCGTGTGCCTGTGCGATCTCTTGCAGATGGCGGGCCGCTGCAGTCTCGTCGAATGACATCTCCAGGGGTACTTCCATGTCCAGCACAAAGGCCTCGCCCTGGATCCATGCCTGGAAGCCCTCCCAGTAGTCGTACTGGTGGCTGGCCGCGACCGCCTCGGCCACCATCTCGTCCACCGGGATCTCGAGACCCAGGTCCTCCGCGGGTGACAGTGCCAGTACGTCGGCCTGATAGTTCAGGGTCAGGTCGCGGTAGTAGGGCTCGGCGACCCGCTGCCAGATCTTTTCCCGTGCCTCTTCGGGCGTATTCCAGCCCACGTTCACGCCGGCAATCTTGACACCTTGTTGGATAAGGGTGCGGTAGGCATCATAGGCGTCGCGTGCCCGGCGGTATTGGGTCCAGCCGATCCCACCTGCCACGAGGAGGACCAGGCTCAAGACCACCAGGATGACGCGTCCAGGCTTCACCACAGAACGCTCCTCCACTCCCCTCATTTCAAGAAATCTCCCACGCAGCGACCTCCACTACCAATCCCCAATCCCCAACCATCCTTCAGCGCAATATCCGCTCCAACCATTCCCGGGCCTCAATGGGCCGCAGGAACTGCCCGACGAAATGCTGGTCTATCCACAGTTCCAGGTGCAGATGCACATCGTAGGTCTCAGTGTTCACTGAGCCGGGTGTGCCAGAGTTGCCGACCCGGGCGATAACCTGCCCTTTCGTCACTTGGGTGCCCTCGACGATGCCTGGTGCGATACTGCTCAGGTGGGCGTAGCGCGAGACCAGGCCATCGCCGTGGTCGATCCAGATCTGCCGGCCCCGGTAGCCGTCCAGCACGTCCGGCGGCGTGTAGCCCAGTTGGCGGCTCATGGCTTGCCAGGCATCTGCCTGGGCCGCCGTGAGCGGCCGGTAGTCGACCAACGCCCGGATGACGGTGCCTGCCGCCACAGCACGCACAGGCGTGCTGCGGTTGATCGTGACGCCCACGGTGTGCCCGTAGAAATCCATGCCTTCATGTACACCCAGGCGATAGTGACGTGGCGCTCCTGGCATCTGGAAATCCCGCGACGTCAGGGAGGCCCCTTCGATGGGCATGTTCAGGTCTGCCAGGCCCTCCAGCCGGGCCAGGTCGTGTGGCTGTGGGCCTTCGAGCGTGGGCCCACCCTCGATGGTCGCCCTGCGGTCCGGCTCTCCGTAAAAGTAGAGGCTGTCCTGCCCGGCCAGCATAAAGGTGGCTCCGGACGGGTCCGCCCAGATGGCATCCACGGCCCGCCTGTCGATAAACTGCGCTAGCTGTCGTGCGGCGCCGGTGTCGGGTTCCAGGACCAGGAGTCGCCGCCCTGCCCGGTCCAGGATATAGACTGCTTTCTCCCTGGCCAACACCTGGCGTGGTTCCATGATCGTCACGCCAGGTGCAAGGCCCGAGACCGGCTGGGCCCTCCCGGAGCTCGGATAGCGAACCAGGCTGCCCACCGGCGTATTCAGAGCGCGGGCCAGGACATAGGTGCCGCTCTCGCTGGCACTCAGGTCAATATCGCGGTTCTGTGCGAGTTTGGCCCAAGCTGATCCCCTCTGCCCTTCGGCAAAGCGCCACACCTGCTCGTGCGTTGTTTCCAGCAGGTAGTTGGCCTGGGGACCGGCCGACACGGCCACGAAATAGTGGTCATAGAGATCACCCGGTGGCCGGTCGTAGCGTTCGACGGACCAGCTGTCTCTGCGCGGCTCGTAGCGGTAAACATCTCCGGCACGGTCCAACACCAGGAGCGATCCGCCGTCGGCGGCCAGGTCCAGGGGTTCCAGCACGCGCACCTGTTCTACATTCTGGGCTGGGGCCAGGAGTACACGTGGGGGCAAAGCCTCGGCCAGGTCCAGGGCCAGGATACGTCCGGCATCGAGGAGATAGGCCGTCCGGTCGATGACCTCGAGGGCGATGGGATGGACAAAGCTACCCTGGGCATAGCGCCAGACGCCAGTATTGCCTCCTTCTGCTGTCTCGAGCCAGACCGGTTCGGCCCCTGCGTCCAGGGCTTCGGCATCCAGGATCTCGCCAACGCCGTCCAACAGCGATCGTGCGCCCGCCAGGTTGCGCTCGAATTCGGGGTCCTCGTGGTCGGTGAGCTCTACAGTGGCCGCGGCCACCCCCTGTCCCGACAGGTAGTCGCCAAACTCGCCAGTAATGCGATATCCGGTCCAGCCCTCGGCAGGCACCGGATAGCCCGTGCCCTCGGAGAGGACCTGGGCCAGACGAGCACTTGGCAGGTGGCGCTGGCATGTATCGGAATAAATGGCGCCTGCCGCGCTGTGGTAGAACACGGCGATCCGGGCATCGTCCAGGAAGTCACGCACGGCCCGGGCCTCTGGCTCCGAGAAGGGATGTGCCCCTCCGGCACCAGGGTAGGCACCTTCCAGGCCGACGGTGTCTGGCGACCAATCATTGCCGGCGCATCCGTCGAGGTCTGTGTCTGCGTTGCGGTTGAGATCCACCTTGTTGGCGTTCCACCGGGTCGCGTTGGCCAGACCGTCAGGATTCATGGTTGGCAGGATCCAGAGGCTGATGCCCTGGGGGACCTCCTCGGGATGGGCCTGGAAGTGGGCCAGCAGTTGCTTTGACAGCTCGTACGTGTTGGCCTCGTACTCGCCGTGGATGTCGCCCACGAGCACGACCTTGATCGCCCCGTCGCCGATCCGATAGGCAACGATCTCACGTCCCTGCCCAGAATGGCCGATCACCAGGCTATCCTGGCCTTCCGGCGTGGCTGATGGCTCTGGGGCCGGACTGGGTTGTGCGGTTGCGGTGCTGCCGGTACCGGTCATCCGGACCGGTACCGCTGAGGCTGCCGGCAAGCCGGTTGGTGAGATGCTTGTGGGCGACGCGGTGGGACTGGGATGCGGTGTGGGACTGGGTGGGGTAGTAGCGGCTATGGCGACAGGAATGCGTGTCTCGATTGCGGCTCTGGACGTGCCTGCACTGCCGGCCGTCAGCCCGGCAACCAGCAATGCGACCAGCAGACCAATCCAGAGACCCCCTGAGCGGCTCTGATTCATAATGCTATTGCAGCTGACGCTGCCGGAAGTACTCTTCCTGCAGCGGGATCAGGTCTGCGGTGGTGAACTCTTGGACCAGCGCAAAGAACTCGCGTGACGAGACCAGTTGGTATGTGTAGCGGCGCTGGTACTCACCCAGAAAGCCAAAGAAGGCAGGATCGCCCATTGTCTCGCGCAGATCGCGCATGAAAAGAGCGCCCCGGCGATAGACTGCATCGTAGTACGGCCTGCTGTCGTTCCGGAATTCGTACAGGATCGAATCAACCGCTCCCGTTGGGGCCCACTGGTCGACGGCGTAGAACCACCACCAGTCGCTATCGTCGGGCAGATAGCGCTCGTAGTAGACGAAGGCGTTGTACTCGGCGAGGGCTTCGTCCAGCCATGGCTGTGTGACCTGATCATTGCCGACCAGGCCATAAAACCACTGGTGCGACACCTCGTGAGCCGTCAACGGGACCAGCGGGGTGCGGCCTGTGCCGTCGTATTCCTCATAGAAGAGAGAGCCCAAGAAGGTCAGTCCCGTAAACTCCATCCCCCCGCCAAACTCGGTCTCGACGGCCCGGTAGTCTGCGTACGGATAGGCTCCATATAGCTCGGAGAAGAGCTCCAGGGCCTGGACCGCGGTTTGGAGAGCCGCCTCACCCGCTGCTTGGTGTGTAGGGAAATAGTAGGAGCTGACCGTAGTGCCGCCCACCTCTGCCGTGGATACCTGGTATCTGTCGCTCGCGGCAAAGGCAAACGAACGGGCCTTTTCGACCTCAAAGTGCCAGCGGTTTCCCTGCCTGGTTTCGCTGCCGGTGCCAGCGATCATCACGCCTTGCGTAGCCGTGATCGTCACCTTATAGTCGGCCACCTCTGTGACGTATGGATCGCCCACGGGGAAGTACGTCTGGGCATACCAGCCCTTGTCCTCTTCCTCCCGGTAGGGCGCCAGGATGGGGTACCAGTGGCCCAGGCTCACGCAGCGATCGGAGTAGCCAAAACTCCCTGCCACGAATTCTGCCTGGGACCTGATCTTGGGCAATTCCAGCGTATACTCCAGGAATAGAGTGATGAACTCGCCTGGCGGCAGCGGCTGCGGCAATGCCACCCGCAGGGTCACATCCAACGGATAGTACTCTGGCTTCTGGAGTTCGCCCTCTACGTCGACTTTGATATCCTTCAGGACAAAGTTCCTGCGGTCAAAGTTCGGATGGACGTTGAGCATCAGGTCGGGCAGCGTCTGGCTGGTCGGGTTGGTGTAGTCGATGCGCTGCTGGACGTCCAATCTGTGCTTGGCGTAGTCAAGGAAGACGTTCATTTCGTAGGATGTGCCATTATGCACCGGGGCGGGGGTGGCCGTAGGCGTGGCGGGTGGACCCTCAGTGGGTACCGGTTCCGCTGGGTTCTGCCGGACATAGATCGAAAAGCCCCCCAAAGCCAGCAGGGCCACCAAGACCAACCCCAATAACAGATCCTGGCCAAGGGTCGAGCGCCAGGTACCTTTTTCCTTTGGCGGGACTGGCGCCTGGTCTTTCTGGTCCCGGGAACGGCCAAGTCGCTCGTCGTACTGGTCTAGTACTTCCTCAACATCCAGGCCCAGGAAAGAGGCATAGTTGCGCAGAAACCCGCGAGCATGTAGATCGCTGGTAAACGCCTCAAAGTCACCTGCCTCCAGGGCTTCCAGGTACGCCAGAGGGATCCTCGTCGTGGCGGCAACGTCGGCAGCTGAAAGCTCTCTCTCCTCGCGTACGGCTCGAAGCCGCTCACCCAGTCCATTCATCGTCGAATCCAAGTTCCACACCCCAAACCAGGGATCAACCTACGGACGAGCGTCCTGCCCGCCGTCCCCAAAGCGGCGCTCATTATACCAGGTTTCCAGGTGGTTGACAACGACGGTGAACCAGGTGGAGGGGACGAATTCTGGCCTGGATCGTTTGGGGATCTGCTGGTGGTGGTGCTGGATGGCACCGGAGGGAGCGGCTCTTCTGCAGCGGGCGCCAGGTCGCCGGGGCCTCTGCCCTCTGGTCTAGCTGTCTTCAGTGTCACCGGGGATGACCAGGCCGTATCCCAGGCCGGGCACCGTCTCGATATAGGCTTGGCCAGCTTCCTCGCCGGCCAGCTCCCCTGCCTGGGTCAGTTTGCTCCGCAGCCGGTGGACCAGCTGGCGAAGCATATCCCGGTCACCTCCCTCGGCACCCCACACGTGGTCGATGATGGCGTCTCCGGTCAGGACGTGTCCCTTGTTGAGCACCAGATAGTTGAGCAGCCGGGTCTCGAGGGCGGTCAGGGACACGGCTTCGCCGCCTCCTATCCGCAGCTCGCGACGGCTGGGGTCGAGGGTCAGCTCGCCTGCCTGCCGCAGTGTCGGCGGGCCCGTGCGGGCTGCGCGGCGAAGCACAGCCCGCGCCCGCGCCACGAGTTGCCTGGGGCTGAATGGCTTGGTGACATAATCATCAGCACCCAATTCCAGACCGTGGACGATGTCGTCTTCCTCGCCCCGGACTGTGAGCAGCAGAATAGGCGTGTCCGCCTCTTCTCGGATCCGCTGGCACACGGCAAAGCCGTCCAACTTGGGCAAGTTGACGTCAAGAATGATCAGGTCGGGCCGCTCTTCGGCCCAACAGGCCAGGGCTTGGGCACCATCGTGAGCCAGCACCACCTGGAACCCCTCACGCCGGAGCGTGAAGGCCAGCACGTCTGCCAGGACTCGGTCGTCATCGACGATCAGGGCTCTCATGCACCTTGCTCCCGGGGTAGGGTGAACCAAAATACCGAGCCTCCTTCGCCCACACCGACCTGACCGCCGTGGGCCTCGACCACCGCCTTGACCACCGAGAGGCCCAGACCTACCCCCACCTGGGCTTTGTCATTGCTGGGCTGCGGATGTACAAACCGCCGGAACAGGTTATGGCGATGCTCTGGCGGCACGCCGGGACCGGCATCGGCCACCGAGACACGGATCCAGTCTCCCTCCACGGCGGCCTTGATCTCGACCTCGGCATTGTCGGGGCCATATTTGCTGGCATTGGAGAGCAGGTTGATGAGCACCTGAACCGTGCGGCGCGGATCGGCCTTGACCATGGGGATGGCAGCAGGCAGCTCTACGACGAGGCTCTGGCCATGCTTTTCCAGCAGGGGCTGCATCATGCCCACGGCCTCGGCTACGATCTCATCTAGGCTGCAGGGCCGGGGATGCACCCTGAAATGGCCTGTCTCGATGCTGGCGCTCTCCAGCAGGTTGTCGATCAATGTCTGTAGACCCAGCACTCCCAGATGCAGCGATGTCAGTAGCTCCTGCAACTCCCCCGGACTCAAATCGGACGCCTGGTCCAGCAAGAGCTCCACCGAGGCTGCAAGAGCTGACAGCGGCGTGCGGAACTCGTGGGCCACATTGGTCAAGAAGTGGCCCAGCAGCCGGTGGACCGCTTCTTCCTCGCTCACGTCGCGAAAGACCAGCGCCACTCGCGCGTCGCCGCGAGCCGGGGGCAGAAGCCGCGCGCCGGTGACCGCCAGGATGGCGTGGTGTCCATCGCGCAGTTCGACTGGAATCTTGGTCCGGCGGCCCGGGGAGGGGATCAGTTGGCTGAAAGGCTGGTCGGTCTCTGTGGCCACAAAGATCTGGTCGCAAGTCCGGCCCACCACCTCGTCGCGAGTCCAGCCTGTGATCCGCTCGGCACCATGGCTAAAGAAGGTGATGTGGCCTCGCCGGTCCAGCGTGATAATGCCCTCCACGATCGACTCCAGCAGGTGCTCGGTCCAAATCTTTTCCTCGCGGAGCTCGCCGACCGATCGCCTCAGGTCGGCCCGGGCTGCCTCCAATGCCTGGGACACCAGGCTGACTTCGCGCACGCGCGACTCGACGGCCAGCGGCGTTTCCAGGGCCTCGGCCAGGTCACCGGGCTCTCCGCTTCTGCTCATGGCACCAGCCGCCTCGGCGAGATCCGCCAATGGAGAGCCAATGCGGCGGGCCAGGAAGGTGCCCAGCACCGATGCGACGGCTATCACCACCAGGATGCTTGCCACCAGTGTCCAGGTCAGGCTCCTGAGCGTCACGGACAGGCCGGTCACCTCCAGGGCGACCTCTGCGGTCAGGCCCTGCTGCCCCAGGGTGAATTGGCTAGCGTAGTACCGCCGGCCACTCAGGTCGAGCTGGCCCCGGCCTTCTTCCCCGCCAGGGTGGACGCTGGCCGAGGCCCGCCCTTCGAGGCTGGTCGCCAGCGGCTGGCCCGCCGCCAGGAGGGTGTGCTCCAGTCCGGTTTGGGCTTGCATCTCAGCAGCAAAGCCGTCGTCGAGCGCCATCCCCACCCAGACCATACCCTGAAGGACACCCGCGCCGTCCGCTAACGGCTGTGCCGCCAGCAGCCAGGCGCCGCGAGCTGTTCCCTGTGGAAGCAGGGCGAAACCTGTGTCTACCGGTTCGCGGCAAAGCCCGGCACCGGCAGCATCCCCGGCCTGGCCGATTGGCCGCCGGGCAGTGTCGCAGATCACAACCAGGCTCAGTCCAGACGCCTCCTGAAGGTTGAGCAGATATAGATCCAGCTCGGCCTGCTGCCCATCTACCAGTAACTCACGCAGGGTGGGGCGTTGGGCGGTGAGAGTCGCCAGACTCTCTAGCTCGCTGTATCTGGCATCGTACAGAGCCAGGCTGGCAATGCTTCCCTGCTGCACCTGGTCCCAAGCCTGCTGGTATAATCCGCTGCGGATCAGCAAAAGAGCCGGCAATCCAGCAGCTACCGCCGTCAGGAGCACCAGCGCGACAGAGCTCAGGATCATCTGTACAGACAGGCTATGAAGGTCGGGACGAAACTGCTTCATCACCCTCCACCTCTGGCCTGGGCTAGCTCTAGTATACACCAGATCCCGATCGCGTCCAAAAAGCCCGGCGACCAGCCTCCAGGACTGCTGCCCCGAACCCGGCCTCCAGTCCCAGATCCTCTCTATGTCCCAAGTGGCAGATACGATTACAGGAAACGTGGTAGTGGATCCTATTGCAGAGCAGTCCTTTTATGCCAGCCCAGATACAGAGATCCGACGATGACATCGGTGGGCAGATTGGCTATCATAGGCCAAGGCCCTGGAACCAGTCGGAGCGGACCAACGTCTAAGAGGTGCCACGCAAGTGAGCATGCTTTCGACTGAAGGAGATGTCGGAGATGAGAGACGTACGATTCGGATCAAGAAACCTCTTAACGGTTTTGCTGAGCATAGTCGCCCTTGCGGCGATGGTGCTCCTGGTGGTGCTGATTTGGAACAGCAACGCAGCGCCAGAACCAACACCGTCTCAGGATGCCTATGTCCAGCTTGAACCCGCGGCTGCGGTTCCTGGCTCTACCATCACCGTCTTGGGTGAAGGCTGGCAAGCGACTGAGCCTGTCCTGATCTACCTGGTAGAGACCGAGAGCGGTGCCACAGATGGTGTCGTGTATGCTGGCGCCGCGGCAGACCAGGCGGGCCGCATTGCGATTAGCCTGCCCTATCCGGAGACGGGGCTCTGGGCGGGCAAACAGACCGCTTTGGTCCTGGCCCGGGGCGTCACGTCGGGCCGCCAGGCGCAGGCCACCCTGCAGGTGATCCAGCCCACCGCTGGGCCCACGACCGAAACCGAGACACCGACGCCTGTGCCGCCCACCGAGACGCCGACGCCCGTGCCGCCCACGGCCACGCCGACACCGGTGCCACCGACGGAGACGCCGACGCCCGTGCCACCGACAGCCACGCCAACACCCGTGCCACCGACGGCGACGCCCAAGCCGCCGGCACCTACCGCAACCCCGGTGCGCATCACGGACTGGCGCGGCGAGTACTTTGACAACACCAACCTCGTCGGCACACCAAGGGTACGGAACGATGTCAAGATTGACTTTAGCTGGGGCACGGGCAGGCCAATGAAGGGGATTGGCGCTGACAGCTTCTCTGTGCGTTGGACCCGTCGCCTGCAGTTCGAAGCCGCTACCTATCGCTTTTACGTCCGCGTAGACGATGGTGCCCAACTTTGGGTCGATGGCCAGCTGATCATCGACCAGTGGCACGATAGCTCGCCTCGCACCTACATGGCCGAGCGCACCATGACCCAGGGCCAACACGACATCCGCCTGGAGATGTACGAGCGCTCGGGGCAGGCGACTGCCGCCTTCTGGCGGGAGAAGGTCGAATCCTATCCCGACTGGAAGGGGGAGTACTTTGGCAATATTGGGCTGAGCGGCAACCCCGTCCTGATCAGGAATGACAAGGGCATCGACTTTAACTGGGGCGGCGGTGCAGCAGCGCCCGGCTTGCCAGCAGACAACTTCTCTGTGCGCTGGACACGGCAGCTGCACTACCCTGCCGGCTACTATCGCTTCTTTGTCGAGGCCGACGATGGCGTGCGACTCTGGGTAGATGGGCATCTGATTATCGACCAATGGCGCGATGGCCCCACCAGCCTAACGGGCGAGATCTATCTGAACGAAGGTCAGCACCAGGTGCGCATGGAGATGTACGAACGCTTCGGTGGAGCGCTGGCGCGGATGTGGTGGGCCCGCCAGGATGACAGAACCCTGTGGAGGGGGCAGTACTTTGCCAACCGTGACCTGGCGGGTGAGCCGGTCTTTGTACGGCGCGACGCTACCATCGATTTCAACTGGGGCGGTGGAGCGCCAGGCCCGGGCCTGCCTAACGACAACTTTGGCGTCAGGTGGACACGCAAGATCGACTTTGCCGAGGGCACGTACCGATTCTGCGCCTCTGTCGACGATGGCGTCAGTGTCACGATCGACGACAGCCTGCCGCATGTCATCCGCGAATGGCACGACGGCATTGGC
>JAMJFU010000190.1 GCA_023544525.1 Anaerolineae bacterium
GCCGAGCTGGTGCTCGGCGATCCCAGGGCGCCGGTGACGACTCGTTAGTGCACCCCAGGCCAGGTTCTAGCCGGCGTCGACAGAGTAGTAGGAGGGGGAAGATGAGCGGGATCGTGTGCGCCATCCGCGGAGGACCAAACAGCCAGGCCACGATTGCACGGGCCGTAGCACTGGCTCACGACACCAATCTGCCGCTACACTTCCTGTACGTGGTCAACCTCGACTTCTTGTCGCGCACGAGCAGCAGCCGGGTCCACACCATCTCTCGCGAGATGAGCCAGATGGGCGAGTTTATCCTTCTGACAGCCCAGGCCAAGGCTGCCGCCCAGGGCATCCCGGCCCAGGGCCTCATCCGGCAGGGCAACGTTGGCCAGGAGATCGTCGATCTGTGCCACGAGCTCGGGGCCGACTATCTAGTTCTAGGCCGGCCTCAGGTTCAGCAAGAGGAGAGCATCTTTACCCAGGATCTGCTCCAAGAGTTTATCGAGCAGACCGAAGCGCAGACAGGTGCCCGAGTCGTCCTACCGGATGGAGGCCAGGCATGAGAAGGTGGATCCGCACGTGGGGCCTGTTTGCCTTTCTCCTCAGCGCCAGCCTCATCCTGGCCTTTGCCAGCCGCGGGAGTCGAGCCCAGGAGCAGCCACCCTCGCCCCTGGTGACAGGTACCATCCAGGATTCGCAGGACCAGCCTGTCGAGGGCGCCACCGTGCAGCTGGGCGCAGAGGCAGAAGGTGAAGCCCTTGCCGAGGCTGTGACCCAGTCAAACGGCCGCTACGCGTTGCCAGCACCCCAAGATCTCCCTGACAACCTGTTCGTCCAAATCAGCCGGGCTCACTTTGAGGAGGACGTGGTTGCGCTCAGCGCCGCCGATATCCAGAACCTGCGCAACGGCGAGTCCGTTGTGGTGGGCATTACGACGCTGCCGCGCAGGATCACCCCCGCCTTTTGGATCGCCGCGCTAATCTTTGTCGCGATGCTGGTGCTCATCGCCACGGGCACCCTGCACAATACCCTGGCTGCCCTCCTCGGAGCATCCCTCGTATTCTTTGTCAGCTATCTGGGTGAGCCCCTCATGGAGGATCTCTTCATCTTTGGCTTCGACCGGGCGCTGCAGTACGTAGACTGGAACGTGATCTTTTTGATCATGGGCATGATGATCGTCATTGCCGTCGTGGAGCGCACTGGCATTTTCCAGTGGTTGGCCTACATGGCCTACCGGCTCTCCGGCGGACGGCTCTGGCTGCTGCTGCCCATCCTGATGATCGTCACGGGCGTGGCTTCGGCATTGTTGGACAACGTCACCACGATGTTGTTGATGACACCCATCACCATCCAGATTTCCCTTGCCCTGGGCATCAATCCGCTGGCCCTGCTCATGCCGGAGGTCATGGCTTCCAACGTCGTGGGCATCAGCACCCTCATCGGTACACCAACCAACATCCTCATCGGCTCCTTTGCCGACATCTCGTTCAACGACTTCCTGGTGAACCTGACGCCCGGCGTAGTCCTGGCCATGATCGGCCTGGTCCTCTACAGCGAGTTTGTCTACCGCAAGGAGATCCTGGCGCCGGGCAAGGGTGAGATCTCGCCGCTTTTGCTGGAGAAACTTGAGGAACGGGCACAGATCACCCAGCCAGGCCACCTGCGCAAGGCAGCCGTGGTGGGAACTGGCATGATCCTCCTATTCGTCTTTGGCGAGCGCATCCACCTGCTGCCTGCCGTGACCGCCATTATGGGAGCGACCGCCCTCCTGGTCTGGATCCGGCCAGACATCGAAGAGATGATCGAGGCCGTGGATTGGACAACCCTGGTATTCTTTATCACCCTGTTCATCGTAGTGGGCGGCATCCAGGAGGTTGGCCTGATCAGCTTGGTCGCCACCGGAATTGGGGATTTGGTCGGCGAGAATCTGATACTGGCCATGTTCGTCGTGACCTGGTTCAGTGCTGTCTTGTCCACGGTGATTGCCAACATTCCTTTCACGGCGGCCATGCTGCCCGTCGTAGGCTATCTGACGGCCACCATTCCCGGTGCGGGCAACAAAGTGCTGTTCTATTGCCTGTCGGTTGGATCGGCGATGGGTGGAAACGGCTCTTTGATCGGCGCCTCGGCCAACATGGTGACGGCCGGCATCGCCGAACGTGCAGGACAACCGATCACCTACCTCTACTTCATCAAGAAGGGTTTCCCGGCCCTGATCCTGACGGTTGCGCTGGCCATGGTCTGGTTGCTGATACGTTTTCTGGTGCTCGCCGGTTAAGCGCCTGGCGCAGCATAGAAGCCGCGAAATTGCTGAAAGCAGCGCTTTGCAGTATACTGCCACTCGGTGATAGCTAGTGGGGACCACTGCCCCTCCAGGGAAGGGCCCCCTGCGACGTGATGTGGATGCCAGAGGAACGCTCGAAGGAGAGCCGGACCAGCCGGCCCTTAGGAGGCGATGGGTGAAGCGAATTGCGCTCTGTGCGCTGGCCGTTCTCGGTCTCGTGAGCCTTTTCGCTGGTATCTGGTGGCTGAACGGTCGCAGTGGCGGGGGACGCTACGGCACATCGTTCTTTGTCTCGGCCGGCATTTTTGTGTTCGTCTTTGCCGCCATCAGCTTGCGCTGGATGCACGAAACATCGGCAGCCCTCCTGGGTGCCGTGTCCGTATGGTTGTTCCATTACGTGGCTGGCACCTTTTTCCCAACATTCCAGATCCTCGACTTTGAGGAGTCGATGAGGTTTGTAGACTGGAATGTGATCTTTTTGATCCTGGGCATGATGATCTTTATGGCTATGTTCAGCGAGACAGGCATCTTTAACTGGCTGGCCTTCCGCGCCTTTCGCCTGGCCCGGGGCAACGCATGGCTCCTGGGCATGGCCCTCATCTTGCTGACCGGCATCGTGTCTGCCTTCTTGAACGACGTGACTGCCATTCTGCTGCTGGTGCCGCTATCCATCGAGATCGCCGAAACGGTGGGCATCCATCCCCTGGCGTATGTCATACCCGAGGTACTGGCCTCCAACATCGGGGGCGCCGCGACCATCATCGGCGATCCGCCCAGCACCATCGTCGGCTCTCATCTGGGCCTGAGCTTTGTCGACTATATGGTCAACATGGTGTTCATTTCCGCCATCTGCCTGGTCGTGCTGCTGGTGTTGACGACGGGGCTCTACTGGCGGGCGTTTTCGACTGCCAGGCAGCGGACCTCTCCTGCCCTGGTCGCCCAATTGGAGGCCGATGCCCGCATCACCGATAACCGGCTCCTGAAAAAGACCGCGTTGGTGGGCTTGGCGACGATCGTATTGTTTTTCGTCGGTGATCAGTTTGGTATGCCGCCCAGCGTGATCGCCCTGGTGGGCGCAGCGGTTCTCATCACCTGGGTCCGGCCCGACATGCACCGGATGTTGCGCGAGGTGGACTGGACCACCCTGGTGTTCTTTATCGGGATCTTTGTTATTGTCGGCGCGCTGGAAGCAACCGGTGTCATCGGCTGGATTGCCGATGCCATCGCCCATCTGGCGGGCGACAACCTCACCACCGCTACCGTGCTGATGGTCTGGATCCCAGGCGCCGCTTCGGGCATCGTCGCCAACATTCCCTTCACTGTAGCCGCGCTGCCCATTGCCGACTTTTTGACCGCCTCCATCAACGGCGCAGGCAATCTGGTTCTGTACTGGGCGCTGGTCCTGGGTGCCGATCTGGGGGGTAACGCTACCTATCTGGGATCGGCTCCGAATATTGTTGCCATCGGTCTGCTGGCCCAGGCAGGATATCGTGTGAGTTTTGGCCGGTTCATGCGCGATGGCGTGCCAGTGACCATCGTCACATTGGCCCTCGCGACGCTTTGGCTGCTGCTGCACTATTGAGGAGGACGAGATGGGCAAGATCCTTTGTGCGACCCGGGGTGGTGCGGCCAGCCGTGCCAGCCAGGATGCGGCGATTGCCCTGGCTCAGGAGCGCGGCGACGAATTGATCTTTCTCTACGTCGTCGACATCAGCTTCTTGAACCAGACAGCAGCCCCCCTGGTGGTCGACGTGGAGTCCAGGCTGGAAAAGATGGGACGCTTCCAGCTAGCCATGGCCCAAGAGAGGGCCGCGGCCCAGGGCATCTCGGCCGGTGCCCTCGTCCGGCGTGGACAGCTGCGGGCCGAACTATTAGCCGCAGCGCGAGAAACAGAGGCCGATCTGGTCTTGCTCGGCCACCCGGTAGGCACAGAGGCCGTCTTTGACGAAGCAGCCATCCAGAGCCTGGCCACCTCGCTGGCGCGCGAAAGCGGGGTAAAGGTCCGCGTCGTGTAGGTCTGGGACGGGCTGCAAGGATAGATCCACGACTGGCAAGGTTCTGCGAAAGGTTAAAGATGCAACGTTCGCGATTTGCCATCCTTATGGGATTGGCTTTGGTTATCATCGTCGGCATGGCGTGGGCTCTGTCCCCTGTCTGGGCACAGGAGGCAGCTGTTGGGTCAGAACAGCCGGGGCCGGGCGTCGCCGGCCGGGTGATCGACCCGTTGGGAGAGCCTGTCCATGACGCAGATGTCATCGCTGTGGGCAGGGAGGGGCAGCCCGTGGCCGAAACCACGAGCCAGGGAGATGGCAGCTTCCTGCTCGACCTGCCCTTGCAGGACTATGACACGCTAGTTGTCGAGATCGAGCGGCCCCACTATGTGTCCCGCGAGATTCCCATAGACCCGGCCGCACTGGCCGAGCTCAACTCAGCCCAGGCTGTACGCCTGCCCGCCATAGAACTGGAACGCCGCATTACGCCCGGATTCTGGGTGGCGACGCTGTCCTTCGTATTGGTGCTGCTGCTTATTGCCCTGGAAAAGCTGCACAAGACAACGGCTGCCCTGCTGGGCGTGGCCCTGGTCCTGGGCGCCAGTTTTGTAGGTGGGGCCATCAACCCAGATCTGTTTATCTTTGACTTTGAGCGTGCCCTCAGTTACGTCGACTTTGACGTGATTTTTCTGGTCATGGGCATGATGATCGTTATCGCTGTTATCGAAGAGACCGGGATCTTTCAGTGGCTGGCCTACCAGTCCTACCGGTTGTCACGGGGCAGGATTTGGCTGTTGGTCACGATCCTGATGGCCATCACCTCGGTCGCTTCTGCCCTGCTGGACAACGTGACGACCATGCTATTGATGACGCCTATCAGCATCCAGATAGCACTGACACTGGGCATGAATCCCCTGGCGTTGTTGATCCCCGAGATCCTGGCCTCCAACGTCGGGGGCATCAGCACCCTCATCGGGACGCCGACGAACATCCTCATCGGTTCCTATGCCGGCCTGGGGTTCAACGATTTCCTGATCAACCTCACTCCCGGCGTGCTGGCTTCCCTTCTGGGGTTGACCATCTTTATCGTCTTGCGCTATCGAAAGTCGTATGCCGCAGCCGGCGGGCAGCTCTCTGACGCCATGCGCCAGCGCCTGAAGGAGAGCGGGCGCATCACCCAGCCCGCAAAACTGCGCAAAGCGGGTGTCATCTTTGGCTTCATGCTGGTGCTTTTTGTGACCGGCGATGCCTTCCACCTGGTGCCGGCGGTGACCGCGATCCTGGGTGCCGTAGCCATGCTCCTCTGGGTCTCGCCCAATATCGAGGAGATGCTCCACGTGGTCGACTGGACGACCCTGGTCTTTTTCATTGCTCTCTTTATGGCCGTCGGCGCACTGCAAGAGGTGGGGCTGATCGGCATCATCGCCACCGCCATCGGTAACCTGGTGGGAGGCAACCTGGTCGCTACCATCCTGGTCCTGGTCTGGTCGGCGGCGTTGCTGTCAGGCGTCATCGACAACATTCCCTTTGCCGCCACGATGCTGCCCGTGGTGGCCTATCTCACCCGCACCGTGCCCGGGGCAGAGAGCGGGGTCCTGTGGTATGCCCTCTCTGTGGGAGCGGCCATGGGGGGGAACAGCACCCTCATCGGGGCCTCGCCGAACCTGGTCACCGCTGGCATCTCGGAACGCGCTGGGTATCGCATCACCTACCTCGACTTTCTGAAGGTGGGCTTTCCAGCGACGATCGTTACTGTGATCATCGGCACGATATGGCTGTTGATTCGATTCTAAGGCCCCGTGAGCCTGTCCCGGTCACAGAGGGCGGAGCACAGAGCCTTGTCCGGCCAGGTGAGGCCTGCTCCAGGAGCGTGATGATGAAAAAGATACTCTGTGCCACGCGAGGTGGCGAAGCCAGCATCAGGACGCAGGACGCCGTTATTGCCATGGCCAAGAAAGAGGGAGCGACCATTGTCTTCCTCTACGTCGTCGACGTGGAATTCCTGCGGCTGACCGCCCGGGGGGTACGGCCCGACGTGGTCGCCACCGAGCTGGAACGTATGGGCGAGTTTCTGCTGGCCATGGCGGTCGAGAGGGCTGCTGCGCAAGGGGTAGAGGCCGATATGATTGTGCGCCGTGGGCCACTGACCCAGGCCCTCGAAGAAGTGGGCCAGCAGCTAGGAGCCGATGCCGTCGCCTTCGGACGGCCGGCAGGTGTCGATAGTTCCTTCTCCCTCAGCGACCTGGAGAAACTGGCAGCCCGGATCGAAGAGGACACGGGGATCGAGACGTACATCCTCTGAGTGTGACAATGGCCCCCAACGAGACCAAGTCCGGATTTCACATTCTCGTAGCCATAGGTGGCGAAAGCCAGCTCAGACCGCTCCTGGCCCTGGGCTGCCAGCTTGCCGCCGCGCGCCAGGGCCGGGTCACGGTCTTGACCGTGACTGCCAGCGGCCGGCGGCCTGACTGGTTGCAGCTGGAGCCGGAGGGTGACGAGGCACCAGCACCCGAGGCCTGCCAGGGCGTCCCGGTCAACGTCGCCATCCGGGCTGGACGCGATCCCGCACCCGAGATCCTGGCCGCAGCGCGCGCCGATCCGCCAGACCTCCTCCTCCTGGGCTGGCGCGGAGCCCCCGGGGGCGGTCGTTACCTCCTGGGCCGGACCCTGGATCCTGTCGTCCAGATGGCTCCCTGTGACCTGGCTGTTGTCCGGGTCGAGGGCAGCAAGGTTTCGCTGGGTGAGGATCCGAGCACGATCGAGCGCGTATTGGTGCCAGCCGCCGGTGGTCCCAATGCCGGCCTGGCCATGGAGCTGGCGCTGGACCTCTCGCCAGAGGCAGAGATAACCGCGCTCAACGTGGCCCGTGCCGTACAGGGCGAGGTGGCGCTGTCCCTCAGCAACGAGCGGCTCAAGCAGATCCTGGAGCCCTGGGCCGATGAGCCCCGGATTGAGGGCAAGGTGGTCCAGGCAGGCTCTGTCACGCAGGGGATCCTGGCCGAGGCGGCCAAGGACTATGACCTGGTGATGATCGGCGCCAGCCACGAGAGCTATCTGGACCGGGTCCTATTTGGCAACATTCCCCAGTCCATTGCAGCGCGGAGCCCGATCCCGGCCATCGTGGTGCGGCGCGCCACGCCGCGCATGCGGGTCGGCAGCTGGCTGCGCCGTACCGGCTGGCGGCTCTTCGAAATGTTGCCCACCCTGGACCTCCACCAGCAGATCGAAGTCTATAAGGCCATTCGGGATGGTGCACAGCCGAGCGTTGATTTTTTTGTCATGATCGGCCTGTCGGCGGCCATCGCCGCCATCGGCCTGCTGCAGAACAGCCCGGCCGTCATCATCGGGGCCATGCTCGTGGCCCCGCTGATGGCAGCGATCTTTGGCCTGAGCCTGGGTGTGGTCCGTGGCGATCCGCGTCTTCTCCGCAGGGCCTTCACGGCCACGCTGCAAGGTATGCTGCTGGCCATCGCCGTCGCCGCCCTTCTGACCCTCATCATCCCGGAGAACGGCCTACCCGGCGAAGTTCTGAACCGTACCCGCCCCACGCTCCTGGATCTCGGCGTAGCACTGGCCTCGGGCGCGGCTGGAGCCTATGCCCTCTGCCGCAAGGAGGTATCTGCAGCCTTGCCCGGCGTCGCCATCGCCGCCGCCTTGGTTCCCC